>PMKV01000085.1:0-33406 GCA_003157875.1 Chloroflexota bacterium | reverse complement strand
CTTCTTCGCGATCGAGACGACGAGTCGGAGGTTGGCCGAGGTCAGCTGCTCGCGGGCGTCGCGTCCGATCCGGACCAGCTCGCCCCTGCGGTGCTTGAGCTTGGTGTCCGCCGGAACCTCGGGGTCCCAGCCCAGGCGCTTGAGCAGGTCCGCATCGTGGCCCGTTTCGATCCAGCGCCGCAGGGCCGGGAACGCGACCTGCTCGCGCGTCCAGTCGTAGATGGCGCGCAGGCCGATGTTGTCGCGCGAGTCGAGGTCGCCGTTGTGGACGGCGAGGTAGGCCCAGTCGAGCAACTTGAGGTACGACTCTGGCGTGAGCGAGTCGTTGTAGGCCTGGACCAGATGGCGGGCTTCCTTGATCAGCTCTTTGGTGCCGTCGGTCGTGGCTTCCTTGCCGGCCTTGATCAGGTGGAAGTCGGCCGTCGGCACGAGCAGATCGGCGGCTTCCTCGCACGAGACCGCGTCGGCGGCCATTCGCGCGCCTTCCGGCCCGAAGGGCAGCTTGTACTGCGGCTTGATGGTGCGGGTCTTGCGCTCGGTGTCGTGGTGAGTCCACTCGTGGAGGGAGATGATNNCGATGGCCTTGGCCAGGACGACCTCTTCTTCGGCGGTCAGCAACGCGACCTTGCCGATCTCCTTCAGGTACATGCGGACCGGGTCGTCGATGCCGATCATGTCGGCCGAGAGGGCCTCCAGCTCCTCCTGGGTTGGCTCCTCGAGAGCTTCGGCGTCGAGCTTGACGGGGGCGTCACCTGGCACGCGCGGCTCGGCCAGATTGTCTTCCTCGACGACTTCGACTCCCTCGGCCGAATCGTCGTCGTCGGCGACGACCGGCATGGCCTCTTCTTCCTCGACGAGCAGGTCTTCGTCGTCGAGCGCGTCCTCATCGAGCGAGCGGCGGGTGCGCACACCGGCCAGCTTGGCCTCTTCGAGATCGGCCTTGCGACGGCCGCCGCCGGAGAGAGCGACTTCAACGAGTTGCTTGTCGAGCGGGTCTGTCATCGGTGTCCTCCAGCGGATGAGAGAAGGCTCGTGTCTTCCCGACGCCGGTCGAGCGATCGCCGAGCCTCGTTGAGGTTTCGTTGTGTAGCGGCCAAACGCAGGACTTCCGCAGAGTCGCCTGCGGCCTCCGCCTCTTTCTGTTCGGCGGTGTTGAACGCGATCTCTTCTTCAAGCCTGTCCGCCTCGAGGGCGAGCAGACACTGATCGACTCCGATACGCACGCGGTCGCCGGCCAGATCGTTCGGATCGGGGCCACGTTCGGCAAAGAGGGCCACGGCCAGGCCGCGCAATTCCGGATCGAGGGAGTCCAGGAAGCGGATGCGCTCGAACCGGCCGGCGCCACCCGCCTCGCGGTCTCGGTCACGGTCAGCCAGCATGGCCGCCAGAAGCTCTCGGGCGGGGGTGCTGGGCAGCGCCAGGTTCTGCGCCCGCAGGGTCTCGGCGACTCGTTCCTGCTGGTCGGGCACCAGGAGGAGCAGCCGGAGCAGCTTGCGCTCGTCGAGCGACACGGCCTTCAGCTCGGCCTTGGTGTCGATCGAGTCGGGCGCCGAGATGACGGCATCGGCGCTGAAGCGACCGGACGAGCCGGTGGCCCCATCGCCCCGACCGCCCCGACCGGTCCCGGCGGCCGGCTCCGGCGCGTGCAGGGCTTCGAGCAGAACGCGCTCTTCGACGCCCGTCCGGCGCGCCAGTGCCTGCAGGTAGCCGTTTCGAACGACGGGGTCGCGGATCTCGCGCAGCAGTGGCACCAGGGCCGCTACCGCCTGGCGCTTGCCCTCCGGACGGCGCACGTCGAAGGCCTTTGCGTAGTAGTCGATCAGGAACTCGACGATCGGCTGGGCCGTCCGGATCGACTCCCGCCACAGGTCCGGCGTCTCGCGGATGACCTCGTCCGGGTCCTTGCCCTCCGGCAGTCGTGCCACGCGGACGCGCGTGATCTCGACGCCGGTCTCCTCGGCCGCGAGCGCCCCGATGAGCCGGAAGAGTTCCGCGCCACCGATCGAGCCGGCGTGCTGGCCGGCCGGGTCGACGTCGTAGGCGAGGACGATCTCGCGGGCATAGCGGGCAATCACCGCCACCTGGGCAGGCGTCAGCGCCGTCCCCAGGCTCGCGACAACGTTCTCGAAGCCGGCCTGATGGGCCATCAGCGCGTCTGTGTACCCCTCGACGAGAACCGCCTCGTCTCCCCGACGCATCTCGCTTCGGGCCCGCTCGATCAGGTACAGCGTGCGGCTCTTGTCGAAAAGCACCGTGGCCGGCGAGTTGAGGTACTTGGGCGCGTTCGAATCGGTCGCCGCGGCCGTTCCCGGCAGAACTCGACCGCCGATGCCGACGGCAGCGCCGGACGCGTCGCGGATCGCGAAGATGACCCTCGCGCGGAACTTGTCGTACGCTCCGCGGCTGTTCGGTCGTGCGCTCGTGAGTCCGACATCGGCCAGCTCGGCCAGCTCGACACCCCGCCGACTCTGCAGCATCTTGATCATCTGATCCCAGCCGTCGGGCGCCCAGCCGAGCTGGAACTTCTCGATCGTCTCGTCGGTGAAGCCGCGGCCGTGCAGGTACTCGAGCGCCGGCGCCCCGGTCTTCGATTGCATCAGGACGACGTGGTAGAAGGCGATCGCCTGCTCGAGGACTTCGCGCAATCGAGCCTTCCGGGCGTCCTCGCGGCTCGTCCTCTCGTCGATCTCGATACCGGCCTTCGCCGCCAGCCTCTTGAGCGCCTCGGGGAAAGTCAGCCCTTCGCGGCGCATGACGAAGCTGAAGATGTCTCCGCCCTCGCCGCAGCCGAAGCAATGCCAGCTCTCGCGGGCGGGAGTCACGACGAAGCTGGGGGTCTTCTCCCCGTGGAACGGGCAGAGCCCCTTGAGGGTCGTGCCCGCCTTTCGCAGCTGCACGGACTCGCCGACGACATCGACGATCGCCAGCTTGCTCTTGACTTCCGCGGCTACCCCTGACGCCAAATCGATTCTCCTGCCAATCAGACGCTTGGCGCGCCTTCGGCGTTCATTCGTTCCTGGCCCGTTTTCGTGTCGCTCGAACCGGCCGCCCCACGGTCCGCCTACCACAGGCCATCGCAGTCGCGATGGCCTGGACATGAGTAAGGGCCTGTCAAGTCTTGACAGGCCTTCTGCTGGCAGATTCATACACCTTTTCGAGCGATTTGTATACCCCTGGGGGGTATTGACATGTCAAGGGGTCAACCGGGCTAGAACCGTCGGCAACCTCTCCTCCCCTACCCTCCCCGGAGCCAGCCGGCCCGCGTTTCCACGGGTGCCAGTCCGGCGAGGAGTTCGAGAAGCGGTATCGAGTCGGCGAAGATTCGCGCCAGCGTCCGCGGCAGGTCCGGCGAGAAGACGTCGTCGTCGGAGAGTTGATGACCGAACGTGACGTCCTTGAGCTTGAGCAGATCCGCGCGGGAATGGTCGGCCGCGAAGCCGGTCGGAACTCGCTTGAGCCTGTCTCCGCTCACGGCGCCGAACGTCGCCACGAAGCGTGGGTCGTCCACAGCCGCCCCGACGCTTGGGAGGTCGGCCGCCACCATCTTCCGCCAGGCCGCCAGGCGAGCCGGTTCCGGGTGCCACATTCCTCCGCCGGCGAACATCTCGCCGGGCTGGAAGTGGAAGTAGGCACCGACGCCGCCGCCCGCCCCTGCCCACGGGAAGCTCGCCGAGACGTGCGTCTTGTAGGGAGATTTGTCGGCCGAGAAGCGGACGTCGCGGTAGATCCGGAACGGCGAATGTTCGGGATCGGCCCGAAGCGGGAGGCCGTCTGCCTCGAACCGCTCGGCCAGCGCCAGGCACAAGGCCTCCAGGGGCTCCTTCAGCAGCCGCTCGTATTCGGCCTTGCGAGGTTGGAACCACGAGCGCTCGTTGTTCAGCGCCAGCTCGACCAGGAATTGGACGGAATCGCGTGAGAACCCGCTGAAGGTGGCCGGAGCGGCCATCGAGTCTCCTTTCAACGCGCCTCGTCCATGACCTCCCGGACCTTACGGGCGAGGCGCTCCGGAGTAAATGGCTTGGGCAGGAATGCGCACCGCGCGGCGGTCTCGGCCGAAAGCACCGCCGACTCCGCGTGACCCGACATCAGCACCCGGCGCGCTTGCGGGGCGATCACGGCGAGCCGGTCGAGAAGCTCAGGGCCGCTCATGCCGGGCATCATGACGTCGCTGACGATGATATCGATGGAGGCCCCGACGCGGCCCGCGGTCTCTATCGCCTGGGCCCCGTCGGCAGCCTCGAGCACGACGTAGCCGTGGGCTCGCAAGCCGAGTGTTGCCAGGCGGCGGACATGCGGCTCGTCTTCAACGACGAGCACCGTCTCGACGCCGCTGGGTGTCGGTCTGGGCGGTACAGCGGCCGGCCTGGGGTCCGCGGCGCCGTCCTTTCGAGGTAGGTAGATGCGGAAGGTCGTGCCCTGACCGGGCTCCGAGTAGACGAGGATGTGACCGCCCATCTGCCTGACGATGCCGTGGCAGGTTGCCAGGCCGAGGCCCGTGCCCTTGCCCAACTCCTTGGTCGTGAAGAACGGCTCAAACATGTGCGACCGCACTTCCTCGGTCATCCCGACCCCGGTGTCCGCCACCGCCAGGAGGACGTAGGGCCCGGGCAGAGCGCCCGGATGGGTGCGGGCAGACTCCGCGCCGATGGTCTCGTCGGCGGTTTCGATAAGCAGGCGACCGCCGTTGGGCATCGCGTCGCGGGCGTTGACGGTCAGATTCACGAGCAGCTGCTGTATCTGGCCCGCGTCCGCTTCGACTGTTCCAACGCCGGCCTCCAGGGCCGTCTCGATCTCGATATCGTCGCCCAGAAGCCGCTGGACCATCTTGAGCGAGTCGGCGACAAGGGCGCTGAGGTCAAGCCGCACCGGGGCCACGATCTGCCTGCTGGCAAACGCAAGCAGCTGGCGGGTCAGGGTGGCCGCCCGTTCGCCGGCAGTGGCGACCTCCTGCAGATCGACCCTCGCCGGGTGGTCGGCCGGCAGCTCGGTCGGGAGGTCGAGCTTGCACATCTCGACGTAGCCGAGAATCGCCGTCAGCAGGTTGTTGAAGTCGTGGGCCACGCCACCTGCCAGACGCCCGATTCCCTCCATCTTCTGCGATTGCAGGAGCTGCTCCTGGAGGACGCGTCGCTCGGTGATGTCCTGGATGACACCGTCATAGGCGATCGGCGTCCCATCGGCATCGATCCGGACGACCGGGGTATTGCGGACCCAGCGGACGGCGCCGTCTTTCCGGACGATTCGGTGCTCGAGCGGTTCGGTCGGCTCGCCGGCAAGGATTCGCCGGATTTGATCGTTCGTGGCCCTGCGGTCTTCGGCGACCACCAGGCTGGCCCACAGACCCGGTTCGCGGGTTAGCTCCTCCGCGGTGTAGCCGGTGACCGCGACACAGCCGGCACCGTGGCTCACCTCCGTGGCCCGCCCACCCTCGATCTTTACACTCACCACGTAGTCCGTGATGGTGTCGATGATGCGGCGGTAGCGCTGTTCGGTCTCGCGGCGAGCATCCTCAGCCGCCTTGAGGTCGGTGATGTCCTCCGAGATCCCCAGCACGAATCGTGGTTTGCCGAGCTCGTCGAGAATCGGGAGCTTCTTCGTGTGGAAGAACCGGCGCCCGAGGTGGGGAGTGGTAAGAGCCTCTTCAAGCACCTCCACGAGCTGGCCTGTTTCCACGACCTGTCTCTCGACCGAAGCGAAGTAGGCCGACTCATCGGCCGGCGCCAGACTCTGGCTATCCGGACCCAACAACTCGCTCCTGGAGTAGCCCAAGGCCCGCTCGGTCGCGGGGTTGACCTGGACGAACTGCAGGCTACGGGCGTCTTTCACGAAGACCATCGTCGGGATGTTCTCGAGGATGCTGGCGAGGAATGCCTCGCTCTCCTTGAGCGCCTGCTCGGCTCGAATCCGATCGGTGATGTCCTCACATGTGCCGAGCAAACCGACCACGTTCCCGTCGCCGTCGAAGAGGGGCACCTTGTTGATCCGGACCCAGGTCTGGCGACCGTCCTCCCGAAGCTCTCTCTGCTCCGAACCAAGCTGGGGGAGACCGCTCTTGATCAGCGCCTGGTCCTCGGCCACGTATCCATCCGCGAATCCACTCCAGACGAGATCGAAGTCGGTCTTGCCTACGATCTCGGCCGGATCGGAGAAGCCGGCATCGAGGGCGAATGCCGTATTGCAGCCGACGAAGACGGCATTCCTGTCCTTCCAGAAGACGCGCTGGGGGATGGTGTCGAGCATCAGCCGGAGCATCTGCCGCGAACGGGAGAGCTCCTCCTCCACGCGCCTGCGAGCGACGATGTCGTGGAGGGTGGCAACGTAGCCGTCGCCGAGCTTGGTGACGCTGATCTCATAGCTGCGACCGAACGCCTCCGGGTCGCTGCGGGTCGAGACGTCGTGATCGCGGACGGAGCTTCGAACCAACGGCTCCCCGGTCTCGACGACGTGGACGTAGGCGTCGAACTGCCCGTTCTCACGCCGGCCCGGGAAGAGATCGAGGATGCGGTGCCCGACAAGCTCCTCGTGGGTCACGCCGCTGATGCGGCACGCGGCTTCGTTCGCGTACTCGACCTGGAAGTCCACTATGACCCCGGCCTCGTCGCGGATCGCCCTGTCGATGACCATGCCGTCCACGAGTCCGTCCAGGACGGCCGCCAGACGCCCATCGGCGGTCGCGAGAAGCGCCTCGGATTCGCGACGCCGGCGCTCCGACTCCACCAACCGGCGCGAGGTCTCCGCCAGCTCTCGGCGCAGCCGCTCGACCTCGTTGTCCGGGGCGCCTACGGCCCCTCTACCGCGATCCGGCTCCGCCCCGGACCCGGGTATCAGGTTGTGGGAGCTCATTAGTGACTCCGGCCGCTCATGCGAGTCAGCGTTGGCGCCAACACACGGCCCCCCGGCCGTTCGACATGGCTCCCGAGGCATCGGCGCTAGGCGCAGAATCTACACCCGGTCGCGCGCCACGGTCCGTGGCACCAAGGTCATCGACCCCTCGCGATCCCGTGAGCGGGCCGACGCCGTCCGCTCGCGTCCGGCCGGCTAGAGCCCGAGGATCTTCCGCTTGGCCGCCGCAAACTCGTCGTCGGTCAGGTGGCCCTGGGCATGCATGTCGGAGAGCTCGCGGAGCCGCTCCACGTCCCCCGCGGCGGGCCCAGTCGAACTCGACCCGCCGCGATTCGGGGACAGGAGGGCTGCCAGCAACCAGAAGACGAGCACTCCGACAAGCACTAAGCCCAGCAAACCCAGCAGGCCCACTCCGGGCCAGTCGTAGCCGCGGACGCCCACGAAGCCGCGAACGGGCATCCCACGCATCATCGGCGCGCCGGACGTGCTGGTGACACCGAAGTGATACGCGGCGACGCCGACGACGCCGACGACCACCAGGGCGATTGCCACAACGGCAACGAGCCGGACCAGGTTCTTCTTCATCAATCGGGCCTTTCTCTCTTTGCCCGTACTCTCGGTCGGCCGGCTGAACCGAGCCTGAATTGCCCTCTTGCCAAACCTGCCCGATCACTGCGCTTCGCCTCGGGGGTCGCGCGTCCCGAAGGGCGGAATGCCGGTGCTCCCCGGGCGCGCCCCACCACAACGCAGGACCCCCGTCCGTCGCGGGAAGTCTAAGATGGCTCCGCGCGAGGGCCATTACTGAGCGGCCAGCAAACGACGGAGGATTCTCGGGTTGCCCTGGGTAGATGACACGAAGCGCGGCCGAATGCTGAGCCGGGTAGGGGCAGCCGAGGCGGCGCTGTACAAGGACGAGCCACCTTCAGGCGACGGGCGCGGTTCGGCAGAACGAGCCAGGGATCTCCTCCGGCGAGCCATCCCCAGGGGCGCGGTGATCCTGGGCGTGCTCTCGATCGTGAACGCCGGGGCGGGCTTTCTGGCGAAGAAGGTGCTCGGACACGTCTTCGGCGCCGGCCCCGAGACTGACGCCTTCTGGAATGCCGCACAGCTGACCCAGTTCCCCGTCGACGTGCTCATCACAGGCGGGGTCATCGGGCCGTTCCTGCCGCTGTTCCTGGGCCTCAAGGGAGAGGCCGAGCAGACGGCCCGGGAGTTCGCTCGGACGATCCTCACCTCGGCCTTGATCGTCATGGCCGTGGCGATCACCTTCGTCTTCATTCTGGCGCCTCAGATCGCCTCGATCGCCGCGCCGGGCTTCGAGGGCAGCCAGCGCGACCTCTACATCGGACTGATCCGCGTCGTCTGCCTTGGTCAGCTCGCGATCACCGCCTCTCTGGTGCTCGGCGAGGTGCTCATCGCCGAGCGGCGATTCCTGTCGTATGGGTTGGCCGAGTTTGCCCTCAACTGCGGGACGGCCGCCGGAGCGCTGCTGCTGGGCGGGATATTCGGCATATACGGCGCCGCCATCGGCTTCCTGGTGGGCGCGGTGGGTCATCTATCCGTCCGCCTCGTCGGCATCTACCGGACCAGTTTCCGCCCCAAGCTGTCGCTTGCGCTCCGCACCAAGGGCGTGGGCGAGTTCGCCGTCCTGATGGTGCCCAAGATGGTCAGCTTCGGGCTGTTGTCGTTGTTGCTGCTCTACTTCAATCAGATCGCGTCGACGCTCGCCCCCGGATCGACCTCCGCGATCGCCTATGCGAAGGATTTCCAGAGCACCGCCGAGAGTGTCGTCGGCCTCTCCTTCGCCCTCGCCGCCTTCCCCATTCTGTCTTCGACGGCCGCCGCGGGCGACAAGAGGGCCTTCAAGAAGGTCGTCTATACGAACGTGCTGACCATTGGGTTCTTCTCGACGATCGCGGCGGTAGGCCTGGCCGTGATGGCCGGCTTCATCTCCGGTCTCTTCAAGGGCGGCGCCTTCGACGACACCGACGCTTCGCGGATGACTCTCGTGCTCGTCATCTACGCTCTGTCCGTTCCGTTCGAGTGCCTCGTCGAGATCCTGGCCCGCGCCATCTACGCCACCCACAACACCTCTGAGCCGATGCTGTCGGTTGCAGCCGGATTCGTCGCCGGCATCCTGACGACGATGACCCTCTCGAACGGCATCGGATTGGCCGCCCTTCCGCTGGGTTACGTCGTCTTCCAGGCTGTTCGGGTACTGACCCTGGCGGTCTTCCTCAAACCCCGCATGGCCCGCATCGGCGGCGCGTCCCGATGGTCTCGAGCCATCGTTCACGACCGCTGGGGCGATGTGCAGGGCAACCGCCAGCCGCTGCCTTTGGGCCAGCTCGCGCTGATGGCGATCCTCCTGGTGTCGCTCACCGGCGGCACGGCGTTTGCCGCCGCTCAGGCCCTGAGCCACGCATCGCTGGCAGCCGACCCCGTGACGACCCCGTGGGCGCGAGTCGGCGGCACCCGCGCTCCCACGATCTCGGCCGACCCCTCCGCATCCG
The DNA here is from genome assembly GCA_003157875.1 of Chloroflexota bacterium. Classification (GTDB taxonomy): domain Bacteria; phylum Chloroflexota; class Limnocylindria; order Limnocylindrales; family CSP1-4; genus Fen-1039. The sequence goes on along the minus strand of PMKV01000085.1, from coordinate 24,050 downwards.
CCGGCACAGCCTCGGCGCGCCCGTCCGGATCCGCCGCCGCGTCGCCCTCGCTCGGTCCGTCTTCCACCGCTGGAGTATTCACGATGGACCTCTATCAGGACGGCGATTTCGTGAGCGAATCCAAGGACACCTGGTGCGTTCCCGCGGCCATGCAGACGTCGATGAACATCATGAGCGCCACGCCCGATGTGACCCGCGACACTCAGGCCCGGCTCTACGATCTGGCCGTATCGATCGCCGGTGCGAGCGCGGGGGGAGCGGATCCCGATGGCTGGGCCGAAGGCCTGTCGGTGTTGGGCTACGGTCACTTCCAGGTGAGTTCCCAGCCGAAGCTGGTCGACGCGATCCAAATCATGGCCAAGCAAATCCGCCTGACCCAGCGACCCGGCGGGCTGCTCGTCTGGAGAGGCTGGCACTCCTGGGTCATGTCGGGGTTCACGGCCACGGCCGATCCCGCCACCACCGACAACTTCACGGTTCTGACTGTGCGCATCGAGGATGTCTGGTATCCACGTGTTTCGACGCTGTGGCCGAAGTCGCGTCCACCCGACGCGGATGTTCCCGTGAACAAGCTCTCGCCCGACTACGTCCCCTGGAGCCAGGGCGGAGCCAGCCCGGACCGTCAGGGCCTCTACGTCTTCGTGGAGCCGATGATCTAGGCGAAGCCGCAGTCGGCCCGCGGACCGTGGCTTGTGGCGCGTGGTGCGGTTCGGGTTCCCATCTCGAGCCGGCGGCGCTACATTGACGCTGTCGCCAGCCCATTGCCGCCGCGAGGGGTGCCATGCCCGGGGAAATCCTGGTAACCACCGCATCAGAAAGGTCGGCCGCGGCCGTCGCTGAGATCGTCGTCCCCGTCCACGAACGGGGCCACGGCGGAGTCGCGCTGTTGCTGACGGTCGCCGCCATCGTGGCCGCGGTCATCAGCTTTCGCGCGGCCATCATCTCCAGCTCCGCCTCGGACTCGTGGCAGTCGGCACTTCGGAGCGAAGTCAAACGCTCCGCGGCCGCGATGGAAGACGTGCGCTCCCTGTACCAATCCGAGCTTCCCATCGCCGTCCGTATCCTCCAGGCTCGCATCGTCCAGGCAGAGATGCTGGCCGAGGCTCAGGGCCAGAGCGGGCCGGCACGACAGGCTCTCCTGCAGGAGGCCGACGTCCAGGGACAGATCATCACCGCGCTGTCGTCGAGCTCGGAGCTTGCCACGGCGCCCCAGTACAGCCTCCCGTCCGGCGGGTTGGATCTGGCAAAGCGTCTGGCCGACCTGCGGGCTACATATCCGGACCTGCTGGCGCTCAACCCCGACGGCCTCGAGACGACCGGCGATAGGCTCGCTCACGAGGCCGAACTCACGATTCTGGCCCTCGTACCCACGAGCGTTGCCGCATTCCTCGGCGTGCTGGCCCAGCCATTCAGGCGCCGACGGATGATGCTGTTGCGGCTCGGGGCGCTGGCCCTGGCGGGCGGGATGGCGATGTTCGTCGTCGTCCAGGTGGTCTCGTGATCAGCCCCGACTCCGCCGCCGAGCTTCGCGCGGAGCGGCGCTTCGACCTCGTCGTGGCCGTGCTGATCGGCGTAATTGCCGTCCTGGCGGCGATCCTGTCGGCGATCCAGCTCGATGCCAGCCAGGCGTCTACGCGCGACAACCTCCAGGCCGCTCGTCTGGCGGCGGACCTGTCGGCCCGAATCGCCGTCAGCGAGCAGGCGATCGACTCGGGGCTCGGTACCCAACAGACCGCGCTGATGCTGGGCATCGAGTCGGCCGCCCGCGAGATCGCCGGACTGCAGAACGACGACGCCTCGACGTCGGCCGTCGGAAAGGCGCAGGCAGCGGCCTTCGATAAGCTCAGGGCGGCTCTGACCGCGACGTCGGCCACGACCGGCGGCCAGCCGGTGGATTCGTATACGGCCGGCCTGCTGAACGCCACGACGCAACAACTGCTGACCGAACTGGCGGAGCAGAACCGCCAGGTCGACCTTGCCAGCGCCGCCGGCGCGAGGGAGGAACGGGGCGTGCTGGGACTCTCCGTTCTGGCCCTGGCCGGCGTCCTGACCGGTCTTGCCGCCGTCTTACGAGAGGGACGCGGCGGGCGACTCTCACTCTCCGCCGCGTGCGCTATGGCGGCCACGACGGCCTTGCTCGCCGTCCTGGCATTCGTCTAGGCGGCATTCGAGGGCGGCCGGGCCGACGAAGGCATCGGCCACCCCGGAATGACGGAGACAGGCTAGATGCGGCCCAGGATCAGGCCCGCCAGGGTCTTTTCCTTGTCCAGCAGCTGGTCGTTCGATGCGCCACTTATCAACACGGAGGTCGAGAAGGTGGTCTGTCCTTTGCGGACGTCGAGGACGATGTGGCCGGCGCCGATGCTCACGGTGTAGGCGGCGTCGCCTACGCCGGAGACTTTGGTGATGGTCAGGCCGGGGATGGATGGCTTGTCGGGGTTGAAGTCGCCACCGCTGGTTATGGTGATCTCGACGCTGTTGGTTGTGATTCTCTGCGCCGGGAAGAGGCAGCTGGACGAGCCCGGTTCGGGCGGGGCTCCCGGATCGACTGGCTCGCCGATCGCGGCCGCGGCCTCATCGGCGGTGATGAGCGTGCACGGGTCGAGTTCCTTGGGGGCACCGGCCGGCGTGCCGGTTGCGACTGTTCCGCCGGCCTGAGTGGCGCCGGCCTGGGTCGACGCGGCCTGCGTTCCGCCGGCTGGAAGACCACCGGTGGCGGCGGAGCTACTGCACGCCGCGACGAGTCCCGTCACGATCGCCAGCAATACCAGAGTTCTGCGCATCTCGAATGCTCCCTGAGGACGGACGATCGCGTCGCGCGCGCCGCAATCTGCGGGGGCCACCCATCAATCGAACAGTTCGGTGGCCCGGGACTGGGCGACGAACTCGTCAAGCCTCGTTCTGGAGCATAGGCCCCCGCCGGAGGTAGCTACCCGAACGGTCGGGGTTGTCGCGTCACGTAAGGTGTAGCGACACCGCCAGACTCGCGCCGTGAGACGCGCCTGGCGCTCAGTGGCGGAACGAGATGGCCAGCGCCCGCTCAGTCGGTTCCGTCTGGCGCTCCAGCTCGGGCAGCAGCCGCTCGAGGTCGGACAGGAAGAGACCGGCAAGGTCGTGGCTGAAGCCGTTACGGACGACGATTCGCAGGACGGCGAGGTCTTCGCGATTGGCCGGGAAGGTGTAGGCGGGAACCTGCCAGCCGCGTTCCCGAAGCCGGCGCGAGACGTCGAAGACCGTGAAGTTGTCGATGCCTTTCTTGACCCTCAGTGCGACGACGGGTAGCTGGCTGCCGTCCGTGATCAGCTCAAAAGGGCCCATAGCGGCCAGCTTCGCGGCCACGTCGCCCGCCACGTCGCGGCACACTCCGTGGACGGCCCGATATCCCTCCCGTCCGAGCCGCAGGAACATGTAGTACTGAGCCACGATCTGCGCCCCGGGCCGGGAGAAGTTGAGGGCGAACGTCGGCATGTCGCCGCCGAGGTAGTTGACGTGGTAGATCAGCTCCTCAGGCAGCGCCGCCATGTCGCGCCACAGCACCCAGCCGACACCCGGGAATACCAACCCGTACTTGTGGCCCGAAGTGTTGATGCTGGCAACTCTGCGGATGCGGAAGTCCCACTCCAGATCCGGATCCAGGAACGGGGCGATCATCCCGCCCGAAGCACCATCGACGTGCATCGGGACGTCCAGGCCGGTCTCCTCCTGGAGGCGGTCCAGGGCTGCCGCTATCTCGGCGACGGGCTCGTAGCTGCCGTCGAAGGTCGACCCGAGCACGGCAACGACGCCGATCGTGTTCTCGTCCACGAGCTTGGCCGCCTCGTCGCCCGTCAGATGGAACCGGTCGCCCTCCATCGGCACCAGTCGCGGCTCGACCTCGAAGTAGTTCGCGAACTTCTCCCAGCAGACCTGGACGTTGATGCCCATGACGATGTTCGGCTTATCGGCAGGCTTGCCGGCCGCGCGCCTGGCGCTCTGCCAGCGCCGCTTGAGGGCCAGGCCGCCGAGCATGCAGGCCTCCGACGAGCCGACCGTCGAGCAGCCGGGCGCCAGCGTCGGATCCGGCGCGTTCCACAGATCCGCGATCATCGAGACGCAGCGGTGCTCGATCTCGGCTGTCTGCGGGTACTCGTCCTTGTTGATCATGTTCTTGGGCAGGCATTCGGTCATGAGGCTGCCGACTTCCGGCTCCATCCAAGTCGTGACGAATGTGGCCAGGTTCTGGCGGGCGTTGCCGTCCAGCATCAACTCGTCGTGGATGATCTGGTAGGCCGCGGCGGAGGACATCTCGGAGGCAGGGAGGCGCTTGGACGGGATCGGCGCCATCACGGACCCCTGGGCGAAGAGCGGATTGACCGAAAGATGCTCGGCCGAATGCCGGCGGCGATGGCTCGAACCCAACATCGCGATGACCTCCCCAATTGCGCTCTGGGCGAGCCGCGACAGCGGCACAGCCGTCTGTGACGAACTCTAGCGTCAACACGTCCCGCCGACGCGCCGGCGGCATGGCACTAGATTGAACCGCCGCCGGCCGCCCCCCGTGCGATCCGGGGCGCCTCGGATACGATGGCGCAATGGCCGATCCTTTCGATCCATTCGCGCCCGAATGGGAGGCAACCCCGCCGGCACCGAGCGCGTCTGCCGCCATCGACGGGCGGCCATCGCTGTGGCACCACGCCGACTACGTCAAGGTCTGGTCGGCGTCGACGATCAGCCTGCTGGGGTCCCAGGTCAGCCAGTTCGCCATACCCGTCATCGCCGCCCTGGTGCTCAACTCCACCGTGTTCCAGGTGGCGCTCCTGGGCGCGTTCGAGATGCTGCCCTTCATCCTGTTCGCTCTCCCCGCCGGCGCGTGGCTGGATCGAGTTCGGCGCCGACCGGTGCTCATCGCGGGCGATGTCGGTCGCGCCGCCGCCCTCAGTTCGATCCCGATCGCCTACGCACTGGGCGTGCTCACCATATGGCAGCTGTATGTCGTCGGCTTCACGACCGGCTTCCTGACCGTCCTGTTCGACGTGGCCGACCAGTCGTACCTTCCCGTCCTGCTCGAGCCCGACGACCTGGTCGAGGGCAACGCCAAGCTTCAGATCTCCGCCTCGGCGGCGCAGATCCTGGGCCCGGGATTCAGCGGCGGACTCATCGGCCTGATCGCCGCTCCGTTCGCGGTCGCCGTCGACGCCGCCAGCTTCATCGCCTCGGGGAGTCTCATATCGCTCATCCGCAAGCACGAATCGAAGCCCGAGCGGAAGTTACGCAGCGACGGCTCGCAGACGAGCCTGCGACAGGAGATCGCAGAGGGCCTGCGCTATGTCACCGGGAACCGATACCTGCGCATGATCGCCGGCGCGACCGGAACGTCCAATCTGGGCTCCAGCATGGCTTTCGCGGTATTCCCGGTCTTCGTCTACAGAGAGCTCGCCTTGACGCCCGCACTCGTGGGAACGGCCTTGAGCCTTGGGAGCTTCGGCGTTCTGGCTGGGGCGTTCGCTGCTGCCCCACTGGCCAGACGATTTGGGGTTGGGCCGGTAATCATCCTGTCGATGTTCATAGGCGGCCCGGCCTTGCTTCTGATGGTGCTCCTGCCGTCCGCAGCCATCGTCGCCGGAGGAATGCTGGCGGCCTCGGGGTTTGTCGCGGGCTTCTCCGCCGTCGTCTACAACGTCAACCAGGTCAGCTTCCGGCAGGCCATCACGCCGCTGGACATACAGGGCAGGATGAATGCCACGATGCGATTCATCGTCTGGGGAACGATGCCGATCGGGTTGGTCGCGGGCGGAGTCATCGGGAGCTTCCTGCCGCTTCGCACCACGATCCTGATCGGCGCGGCGATTGCTTCGTCCGCGTTCCTCTGGGTGCTGGCATCGCCGGTCCGGTCGCTACGCGAGATCCCCAAGGCGGCTCGCGTCGAGGCTGCCGGCGACCAGGTGACCCGCTGAAGTTGTCCTGAATTCCACCATTGGTGCCGCCCGTCGGCCCGCGTCGATGGTGCGGGTGCGCACGGCGGGACCTTTCGCGTTTCCGAGAACCTGCGACCCATCGGCGTCCGTATACGCGGTGAACCCTTCCGAAGAAGAGGGTCGCTCGATCCATGATCCTCGAAGCACCAGGAGATCCACGATGCGTCCCAGCCCACGTTGGACATCGCTTGCCGGCCTCGCGGTCGGCGCCGCACTCATTGTGAGTGCCTGCTCATCCGCTGCCGCAACCTCGGCCCCGACTGTCGCCACAGCGGCCTCGGTGGCGCCGGCGGCCTCGACGGCCTCCGTTGCCGGAGCGGCGAGCCTGACCATCGCAACGACCAACAGCTCGACGCTGGGTCAGTACCTCACAGGTCTGAACGGGATGACCCTCTATGTCCTGACCAAGGACACTCCGGGCGTCAGCACCTGCACGGGCACTTGCGCCACCAGCTGGCCGCCTCTCGTCCTGGCAGCTGGCACCAACGTCGCTCCGCCGGCGGGGGCGACCGGAACCTTTGCCACGTTCGCCCGCGCGGACGGGACGATGCAGGTCACCTACAACGGCATGCCCCTGTACTACTTCGCGGGTGACTCCGCCGCCGGAGACACCAACGGACAGGGCAAGAGCGGGGTCTGGTTCGTCGCTCCGCTCAGCGGATCGCTACCGGCCGCAAGCGCGGCCGCGACCCCGCCGGCCGCTACGCAGACATCTGCCAGCGGCTACTGAGAGTGGGGCGGTCTAGAGCCGCCCCTCCAAGAAGCTCGATGAACCCGCCGGCGACGCAGCCGGCGGGTTCATCGTATGCGGCGGCAACGTGCCGGCTGGTTCCGGCCCAGCTACCGGACGGCTACGGAAAAAGGACGCGAGCGAATGCTTCGGCGATGGCCTTGTAGCCGCGTGCGTTGGCGTGGAGGTCCGGCCCGAGCGGCGGTTGAGCGCCTCCCCAGGTCCATTCGTGGGCCAGGGCGACGTTGATCGGGACCATCCCGCGGCCGGCCAGCTCCACCTGCGTTTCGAAGTCGGTCGTATGGAACGCACCCTCCACGTCGGCGGTCGGTATACCCGCGGCCAGGTATGTGGCACGCAGATGGGCATTGACCGGCACGATCGCGTCCCAGACGGAGATGCGGGCCATCTCCCGACCAAGCGCCCCCTCGAGCCACAGGGGCAGAAAGGCGTCGTAGACCGTCATGCCGACGATCGGGATCGCGGGTCCCGCCGCCTCCTGCAGCCTGGCCAGGATAGCGGGGAGATTCCGGCTGATGCAGGCCATTCCGGCCGGGAGGGCACCCAGGTCGTAGCTGGGCATGTCGTTGAAGCCCACGTCGATCGTGACGAAGGCGACGCTGCCACGATGGCGGCCGAGGAAGGCGACGGCTTCATCGAGCTGACTACCGTGCGGGTAGGTGGTCAGCCCGCCTTCGATCATCGTGGTGGTGGACTCGCCCGGGTAGCCGAGCTTGACGGTCTGCAGGTTCGGTAGGCGCCGCCGGGCGATCGTGCCCAACTGATCCGCATATCCCTCATCGGTACGGAACTGCCGCTCTTCCGGGCCGATCGGCTGGACGCCGGTGGCCAGAGAATCGCCCAACGACAGGTAGTAGACGGGCTCCGCCCCGTCATCATCCAAGTCGACGGCGGCGCCCTGCGGTCGCGTTTCCATCGCGATGAGCCTAGCAGCCGCGGCAAAGGCGGCGTCGTCTCCCGGACAACGTCCGGACCGGCGATACTGGGCATCGTCAAGGTGGCAATCCGGCCGAGCGGGACCCGAACGACGTGCGAGCGGGGCGGGGCTGAACGGCTCGGGCCGATCGGAGGCACGGGTGCTCGACGCGGCGACCGGAGTCGAATCGATAGTCGACGAGGTGCCGATAGCCCTCTCAGCCGGTCAGGACGCCGACGGCCGTCCAACAAGACCCTTGCCTCTGGGCCACCTGATCCGGATATCGCTCTACTGGCTCGGAATCTCCACGGTCTGGAGCGGCGTCCTCGACATCCTGAACAACCGCCTCCAGTACACAGGCCTCGTGCCAAAGGGCAGTGAAGGTCTCGGTGGGCTCCAGATCGCGCTGGCCGGTACGTTCATTGCCATCCTCGTCCAGCCGACTGTGGGGACGATCAGCGACTACACGATGACCCGTTGGGGGCGCCGCAAGCCGTACATCTTCATCGGCGCTTCACTGGACGTCCTGTTCCTGTGGGGCATGGCTACTTCCAACACGCTGCCGGCCGTCGCCGCCTTCGTGACGATGCTCCAGTTCAGCTCCAACTTCGCCCAGGGACCATTCCAGGGCTACGTCCCGGACCTCGTTCCGGGCAAGCAGGTCGGACTCGCCTCCGGGCTCATCGGCCTAATGGCCGCCCTCGGCAACGTGGTTGGGTACGCGGTATCGGCGGTGGCCCTGACCATGAGCAAAGACAACCCCAGTGCCTTCTTCTACGGCACCATGGCCATCGGCATGATCGAGTTCGTGACGATGCTCAGCGTCGTCCTCCACGTCGACGAGGGCAAGGTCGCGAAGCGCCGGCGGGGTCGGTCGTGGTTCGCCATTGCGCGCGAGGCATGGGGCACGGACATCCTGCGCGAGCGCAGCTTCCTGTGGCTGGTGGGCTCGCGTTTCTGCATCCTCACCGGGGCTTCTCTCTACCCGATCATGGCCACCTTCTACCTGGCCCAGGTCTTCGGCCTGGATCAGAAGGCCGCCGGCGACACCAAGCTGATCCTGCTGGGGATCGTCGGGCTGTGCGTCACGCTTTCGGTCGTGCCCGCGAGCAAGTTGTCGGACAGGATCGGCCGAAAGAAGGTCATCTACTTCTCCTGCCTGGCCGGCGGCGCGGGGCTTGCGATGGGCGCCGTGGCGCCGGTCCTGCCCGTCGCCCTTGCCGGCGCGGGTTTGTTCGCCGTCGCCGCCGGAGCCTTCCTGGCGGTCGACTGGGCACTCATGAGCGATATCGTGCCCAAGGCCTCGACCGGCCGGTACATGGGCATCTCCAACGTGGCCACCGCCTCGGCAGGGACGGTGGCTCTGGCCCTGGGCGGGGCCGCCGTGATGGATACGGTGAATCGCGCCTTCGGCTACGGGGTCGGGCCCAGGGCCGCACTTGGCTTCGGGGTCGTCTGCTACATGTTGGGCGCGCTCCTGCTCAAGCCGGTCATCGAGCGCAGGCGTGAGCTCGATCCCACCCAACTCGATTTGGGAGCCTGAAGCTCCTACCGACAGCCGGAATAGGGACTGTTTCCTAGGGGCAGACCCCAAGGCGTCGACCAGTGCGGGCGCTCATTCGAGCAGTGTCACCGGCCACCGATCCCCCGTTCGGGGTGGTATTGCCTTGTCCACCGTAGGTTCCGGCCCGGCGTCTCGGTCATCTGACCTGCTGGACAGGGACCGCCGATCGGCGTTTCCTGGTGAGCCTCGCACTGGACCCAGGCCGTGGCGGTGAACTTCCGGATGGCCCCCCATCCCCCAATCGGGGCCACAAGCTTGCTTGAGCACCAGCCGATACCACCAACGGCGGGGCTTCTGGGGAGCGTGTGCTCCACGGCCGCGGAGGTCCGCTCGTCGCTCACGACGTACGCGGGCAGATCAGAGGGCGCCATCACAGGGATGGTCCTGGAGACAGACTCGTTCTCGGCCGCGACCCCGAGAAGTCGATCCGGACCGAGAACCCAGGGCGGGGCATGCGCGCCTGCGGCGCCATTGCAGGTGTGGTGGCCGCGCGCCCGCCGGCACCGAGGGGCGGTCGACCCGTGAGCCGGGAACTGACACTCCGTCACCACGACATGTTCCCGGGCGCGCCCGGGGTGGCGCTCCAGGCCGGCCGGCACGGCTGGCTGGATCGACCGGGCCTGGTGCTCCTCGCTGGGGCGATCGCAACTGCCGTCCTCGGCTCGATGGAACTCGCCAACTGGGGCGGGGAGAATAGCCCCATCAAGGGCATCCACGTCGTCCTCTCGGCCGCGGCCTGCACTATCGCGCTGGCGATGATGGTCCGGCGTCCCGATACCGTCCTCTACTATCGCCCGCTGGCCACGGCCGCCGCACTCGCGGGCATCGGCATGCTCGTGCTGAATCTGGGGGTGCCGGCCGTAGGCTTGCCCCCGGCGGTGATCGCCGCCAATCTGCTGTTCTTGTCCGGGGCTGTGTTGTCCTGCTCGATCATCGTGCCCTCCCTGTACCGCCGTCTCGACAAACGCGCGCTGGTCATGGCAGGGCTGGATGGCGGGATCATGGCCTTCGCCGGGATGTCCGTGCTGCTGACGCTCTGGCGGATGGGTCAGGCCGACACGGGCATGGCTCAAGTGATCGTCCCGGTTATGGCCGCCGGCCTCTTCGCGAGCGCCGGCGTTGCGGCCATTGTCGCCCTGAACTTGCGGACCGCCCCCAGCTTCAAGGGGGTCTGGTGCGGCATCGTCGGCGTGGCGGTAGTCGGACTGGCGTGGATCAGTTGGGTCGATACCGTTCTCCGCGGCCAGTACCGTGACCCGGTCACGAGCCTCGCCTTCTCGTGCGGCATCCTGCTCGTCGGATACGCCTGGATAACGTGGAGCGAGGACGTGGGGGGCGGCAAGACGTACGAGCGAATCGCGCACTCGCTGGTCGACTGGCTCCCCATCGGAGCGATCCTCCTGTGCGTCGGCGTGGCGGCTGTGCCGCATGCCAGCGTCCAGGGCCTCGACCTCGCTCCGATCGGGACGGCAGCCGTCGTGTTCCTCTCCATCTCGCGCCAGCGCCTTCTGATCGTCCGTGAGCGCTGGGCCTCCCACCTGCTCGCCGGGGAGGTCGAGGAGAGAGCCCAGACCATGCTCTCACTGGCCCGTCTGGAGCGAGCGACCACTCTCGAGCAGACGGCCGGCAGCATCTGCGCGGAAGCGCTGCGGCTCGACGGGATCGACGCGGCGAGCGTCTACGCCTTCGGCCCGAACGACGGCGCCGTCCCGCTCGCCGTCGCCGGCGATTACCGGCGGGATGACGTCGTCGGCGAGCCACTGGACCCGAGTCGATCGTTCCACATCCGGGCCTGCGCAAGCGCCGGTGCGTGGATCGATTCCCCCGGCCCCGCCAGGACGGCCGCCGGACCCTTGATGGGCGAGGCCTTCGCACCGATGCACTGGGAAGACCGCGTCGTCGGCGTCGTCGCGATGGGCACCTCCAGTCAGGATGACGCTCAGCGTCTTGCCGGCCGACTGCCCACCGTGACCGAGTTCGGGGTCGTGTCCGCCGCGCTGCTCGGCCCGATGCTGGCCGATCACTGGCGCCTCGCCGACATCCGCTCTCAACTCGATGCCATCATCTCCGACCACGCCTTCACACCGGTCTTCCAGGCAGTCGTGGAACTCGAGTCGCGCGAGGTAGTCGGCTTCGAGGCGCTGACACGCTTCCGCGACGGAACCCGTCCGGACCAGAGGTTCATCGAAGCCAACGACGCCGGCATGAGCGTGCGTCTCGAGACTGCGTGCCTCGCCGACCAGCTCGAGGCCGCGACCTGGCTTCCGCCCGGCACCTGGGTCAGCCTCAACGTGTCACCCGCCCTGGCCTCGGCGGTCGTGCCTCTGGTATCCGCGCTTGAGAGAGCCGATCGCGACGTCGTCATCGAGATCACCGAACACGTCGAGATCGGCGACTACCGCCAGCTCGTGGATGCGCTCGACCTCGTCCGCACCAGGGCAAGGCTCGCAGTCGACGACGCCGGCGCCGGCTATGCCGGCCTGCGCCATATCCTGGAGCTGCGGCCCCAGTTCGTGAAGCTCGACATCTCGCTCGTACGCCACGTCGATACCGACCCGGCCCGACAGGCCATGGTTGCCGGCATGGCCCATTTCGCCCGAAACGCCGGCTGCGAACTGATAGCCGAAGGGATCGAGAGCGAGGAGGAACTCACGGAGCTGGTCCGGCTGGGGGTTCATCTCGGGCAGGGCTACCTGTTCGGTAAGCCGGGACCGATCCTGACCGACTGATCCTCGGGCGGCGGTAGCGGCAGAGGGGCATCGGGTCGATCTCGAATCGCGCGGGGTCGGGCCGTTGTACCCTTCGTGACCAAGCTAGCGAGGAGCAGTTGGCCACGATCGATTCACATCTTCTGGCGCTCGAGCCACAGTACCGCGAGCGAGTCTGGGGCGGCCAGCGGCTCAGGCCGGCCGATCCGCCCGTGGGCGAGGCCTGGATCGCCTTCGACCGTAGCCGAGTCAGCGGCGGGCGGCTGGACGGGCTCACGCTCCAGCAGCTATCGATCGATCACGGCCCGGAGCTTGTGGGGACCGTCGTGTGGGAGCGGTTCGGGCCGCACTTCCCCCTCCTGATCAAGCTCCTCGACTGCGCCGACTGGCTGTCCGTCCAGGTCCATCCCAACGATGAGCAAGCCCGGCGGATGGTGGGGCCCGGCGAATTCGGCAAGACCGAAGCGTGGTACTTCCTCGCCACGGAGCCGGACGCGCGGAACCTGGTCGGCGTGAAGCCTGGTGTAGGTCGGGAAGAACTGGCTACCGCGATCCGCGATGGCCGGATCCTGGAGGTCGCGAACCCGCTCCCGGTCCACGAGGGCGAGGCGCTCCTGATACCCGCCGGGACGCCTCACGCGCTCGGGCCGGGAATCTTCCTGTACGAGGTCCAGCAGGCCAGCGACACGACCTATCGCGTCTACGACTGGGATCGGCCGGCTTCGGCCGGACGGGAGCTGCACATCGCCCAGTCGATCGAAGTCACGCAGCCGGTCGGACCGACCGAGCTGAGACACGCGAGGGTCTCCGGTGAGACGGGTGAAGCGCGAGCCGTCGACTGCCAGTACTTCGCGCTGGATCTCCTGCGAGTGTCACCGAGCGGCGGACCGCTGGAGTCGGATACCGGTGGCCGGAGCTTCCACGTGGTGACGGTGACCGAGGGCGCGGCCGAGATCCACTGCGGATCTGAGCGGCTGAGTCTGGGCCGATTCGAGACGGCCCTGGTCGTGGGGTCGGCAGGCGCCTACCAGGTTCTCTCACCGGACGGTCCGGTGGCTCTTCTGCGGGCGGCGGTGCCGGGCTAGACAAGCGAGCGCAGTTGCGAGAGGGAGACTAGAAATGCGAGTGGGCGTGATGATCCCGCAGGGCTGGAAGTACGAGTACAACGGCTGGGATCCGGCCGCCGCCTGGGCCCGAACCATGGAGCTGGCGCGGGACGCCGAGGCTCTGGGATTCGAATCGGAGTGGGTCTTCGACCACTTCCACACCGTCCCCGAGGTGACCGACGAGATCACGTTCGAGTCTTTCACCACGCTGACCGCCATCGCGTGCGCCACCAGCCGAGTGCGGCTGGGCCATATGGTCGTCTGCAACGGCTTCCGAAACCCGGCCCTGGTCGCCAAGCTCACCTCGACTCTCGACGTCGCCAGTGGCGGTCGGTTCGAGCTGGGCATTGGTGCGGGCTGGAAGGAAGACGAGTGGCTGGCGTACGGCTACGCCTTCCCACCCACATGCGACCGGCTGAAGGCCTTGCAAGACAGTCTCGAAGTGATCACGGCCATGCTGGGTCCCGGCCACGCGACATACCACGGGCGCTTCGCCCGGGTCGTCGACGCGGTCAACGTCCCCAAGGGTATCCAGAAGCCGCATCCGCCGATCATCGTCGGTGGCAACGGCAGAGAAGTGACGTGGCGCCTGGCGGCCTGCCACGCCGACGAGCTGAACGTCGTCTACCTCTCCCCGGAGGAAGTGGCCGACGCTCTACCCACGATCGCCTCGCGTTGCGAGGAGATCGGCCGCGACCCGGCAACCCTCAAGGTCTCTCTCTACAGCCGCGACGAGGACGTGTCCGAACCCGGCCAGGGCCGCGTCGACTTCATCGGACGCTGCGCCGAGATCGGCCTGAGCCGGCTGGTTGCCTTTCCAACGCGCTCGGAACCAACCGTCGAGGCGCAAGCCCGCTTCGCCGAGGACTGCCGCGCTGCCGGGATCGAGCTGGCGGTTTGAGCGCCGGCGATTCGGCTATGCCGGCCTGATCGGCGCGGACCCCACGCCCAGCCGCTCCGCGGCCGCGGCGATCTCGTCGAGGTCCGTCCCGGTCAGCTCGAGCGAACCGGCGGCCAGCCAGCCATCGACCTGTGCCGGAGTGCGCGCGCCGACGATCGCACCGCTGACGCCGGGCCAGGCCAGGGCCCAGGCCACGGCCACAGCGGCTACATTCGTTCCGTGCCGGGCGGCGATCGGCCGCAAGGCGTCGCGCAGAGCGAGGTTCCGCGACAGAGCCGGCTCCTGGTGGCTCTCCGACTGCCGTCGCCAGTCCTCGCTGGACATGGCCTCGACGCGTTCTCGGCTGAACGAGTCGGTGAGAATGCCCGAGGCCATGGGGCTGTAGACGATGACCCCGGTGCCGTGGGCGGCGGCCCACGGGATCACGCCGCTGCCCGATTCGCGATGGATCAGCGAGAACGGCGGTTGGAGCGAGTCGACGTGGCGAATCGCCTCGCACCGTTCCAGCAAGTCGACGGTGTAGTTGCTGACGCCGATAGCTCGAACCTTGCCCTCATCCACCAGCCGGCTCATCTCGCCCCAGGAGTCCTCGACGGGAGTGCCCGTCTCGTCGGGCCAGTGGATCTGGTAGAGGTCTATCCGCTCGACGCCGAGCCTCCGCAGAGACAGCTCCACTTCAGTCCGGATGAATGCCGGCTGGGCGTTGCGGACCGCCGGCTTGTAGTGGTCGGTCGGGTCGAACTCCAGGCCGCACTTGGTGAAGACCAGCGGCCGGTCCGCGGCCGGTATCGAGGCTATGGCACGGCCGACGACTTCCTCCGAATGACCGAGGCCGTAGATGGCGGCCGTGTCGATCCAGCTCACGCCGGCCGAAACGGCGTGCCCGATGGCCCGAATCGAATCGTCGTCGTCCTGGGGACCCCAACCGAAAGCCCATCCCCCACCGCCGACCGCCCATGAGCCGAAGCCGACGGTCGTGATCTCGAGCCCGCTGGTTCCGAGCGAGCGCCTGTTCAGCGTCACGGTCGATTCCTCCGATACGGCCGCCCCGTCGGGGCGGTCCTCAACCTCGAACCTGGTCCACCAGCGGTATTGTGGCAGCCGGGGGGAATCGCGCGGCCGGCGCCGTGGGCCGCGAAACCTTACGCTTGCCGCCATGACTCGTACGAGCGCCGGAATCCTGCTCTATCGACGCCGCGCGGGCGTCCTCGAGGTGCTGCTCGTCCACCCGGGCGGCCCGTTCTTCGGTCGGAAGGACCATGGCAACTGGTCGGTGCCAAAGGGCGAAGTCAACCCGGACGACCCCCACTACGAGGCCACCGCCAGGCGCGAGTTCCTCGAAGAGGTAGGCCATCCGGTCCCGGCCGGGCGGTTGATCGACCTCGGGTCGATTCGCCAGAAGGGCGGCAAGACGGTCTACGCCTGGGCCATCGAGGGCGACATCGACCCGGCGACCATGAGCAGCAACTTCATCGAGTTGGAATGGCCGCCTTTTTCGGGTCGCCACAAGCGCTTCCCCGAGGTCGACAAATGGGTCTACTTTGGACCGGAGGAGGCGCGCTCCCACATCAAGGAAACGCAGATCCCGCTGCTGGACCGCCTGGAATCCATGCTCGGGGCCGCCGGAGCCGACTTCGGAGCGGGTGCTTCGGAGCGTCCGCCCGGATGACCGGCCCGGACGGAGAGGTCGTCGGCCTCCACGGTGTGTCCGTGGTGCGGTCTGGTAACCGGCTGCTCGACGAGATCGACTGGCGTGTGGGCGAGGGCGAGCGATGGGTTCTCCTCGGGCCGAACGGCAGCGGCAAGACCACGCTCGTCTCGGTCGCGGCCACCTATTTGTGGCCGTCGCATGGGACTGTCTCGGTCCTGGGTCGGGCGGTCGGCGCCGTAGACGTTCGCGAGCTGCGCCGGCGTATCGGCATCGTCAGCGCATCGCTGGAGATGAGGATCCCGGCCGGTCTCACGGCGCTCGACGTGGTCGTAGCCGGCGCCACCGGCGCGATAGCACCTTGGTGGGACCGCCCTTCGCAGGTCACAGTAGATCGGGCCGCTGACAGGCTGGATGTCGTCGGCTGTTCCGCCTTGAGTGACCGCCTCTTCGACCTGCTCTCGTCGGGCGAGAGGCAACGGGTCCAGATTGCCCGCGCCCTCATGCTCGACCCGGCGCTCCTGCTGCTCGACGAGCCGGCCGCGGGTCTCGACCTCGGAGCCCGAGAGCAGCTGGCCGTCCTGCTCGCTCGACTCAACGCCGGAAGCGATCTGGCGGCGACCGTGGTCGTGACTCATCACGTCGAGGAGATCGCGCCCGGCACGACCCACGCCCTGGTCTTGCGCGCCGGCCGAGTCCTGGCGGCCGGTCCGGTGGCGGAGATCGTGACCGGCGACGTCCTGACCGAAGCCTTCGGGCTGCCGCTCCGGGTCGAGCGAATCGGCGGTCGGTTCGTGGCCCAGGCGTCGGGACCCGGGGTAGCCACGATACCTTGAGCGGCACCGGGCGAAGAGCGTTGCCCTGAGGTACCGGAGTTGAAGTCCCTCGACACGGACGCGAACGGCTGGATCGATGCGGCCGATGCTGCCTATGCCAGCCTGAAGCTGTGGTCCGGCGGCGGTTCCGGGCAGAAATCCCTCGCCGAAGCCGGCGTCGGGGCGCTGTACGTGGGCCAGAGCGCGGCTACGCAGTTCGACCTGCGAAATGCGGCCAACGAGACCCTCGGCCAGATCCGCTCATCGAGTCTCTACCTCAGCGAGGACGGCAAGCCGGGCGCCATGCGGCAGGTCGACCTGACAGCCTGACCCCTGGACACCGAGCCGCGCGGAGGGGCGCGGTACGCGCTTTGACTCGATCTAGCCCCTCGGCTGGGCGGCGATCGCATTCTTCAGGCGACGTTGACGCGATGACCGAGCGCCGACCCTCGGCTTGCGAGCGGGGTTGATCACACCGGGCCGTCCCGAGATCTCGGCCGCATCGTTCTCGATCGACCCACGGTCGACGGATGGACCGGCCGGGACCGTCGCCGTGAGGTCTTCGGGGGCGCGCAATGGGTGTTCGGTGACCGGCAGTACGCCTCCGGGTAGAAGGCCGCTGGGCGGGATCGTCATGACCCGCAACGCATCCAGCCGCCCGACGAGCAACAGAGCCGAGTCGACCTCGTCCGCGCGGACGTCACCGGCTGCGACGGCGACCTCCAGGTGGCCGCGTCGTTCGGCCGGATCGAGTCCGAGCAACTCATCCAGCACCTTCTGCCGCCGCGCAGCGCGGCTTGCCCGCGTCCAGAACACGTTCTCACCCAATCCAGTAGGTCTTCGTAAACTAGTACTACTATCCTACACTATCTAGGTGAGGGCAACGGCCGGCCCACCTGCCGGCACGGGTAGGTGGTCTGGGAAGGAGCAGCGGTGAGCGTCCAGCGCTCGAGATGGTCGGGCTCGGCTCCCCTCCGGCCCTCACGCGAACTCTGCCGAAAGCCGCCCCGCCCCGGAATCCGAGCGGACGATGAGTCCTGAAGATCTCGGCCGACCTTCGGCCGGCCGCATCCATTAGCGGTAAACGGATGTCACCTAATGGGGAAAGGTATTGCCTCCCCCGCCCGCCAGCGCGGTCGCCAGCGGGATCAGGGCCAGAACCACTCCAAGGATCCAGGAAAGGACGATTGCACGGAAGCTGATACGGCGAGACAACATTGGACGACTCCTTCACATAGAGGCGTCCTCCCAGAGTCCGGGCCGGCGCGGCTTTCGGCACTCCGATCGTAGGTACCGCACTATGGCGGGTCAAGTATTTGTAAACATTGGCGCCGCGACGCACCAACCCCTCGCTACCTCGCGGCACTCGGTAGTAGACTTCGGAGCATGCCAAGAGTCAGCCAAGCACGTCCCCGAGTCGACGATTCTCCCCTGGCCCATCAGATCGGCCAGCGACTGCGCAAGGCCCGCTTGGGTGCCGGCCTGACGCAGCAGCAACTAGCGGACGGCCGCTACACCAAGGCCTACATAAGCGCCCTGGAGAACGGCCTGAGTCGACCGTCGATGGCCGCGCTCAACTTCATCTCGAACCGGCTCGGCATCCCGGCCAGCGCGCTGATCAACGATGAACCGGCGGCCTGGGCGCGGCTCGAGGCAGACCTCGCCCTGGCCTGCGGCCGTTGGGACGATGCCATCACGGCGTATGAGGAACTGCTGGAATCGACGGCCTCGCGCGACGGCAGGGCCGATTTGCTGAGCGGAAAGGCCGAGGCCCTGGTCAGGCGCGGCAGGGGGCGCGAGGCAGCCGCCGCTGCCGCGGAGGCCGCCGAGCTCTTCCACGCCGCGGATCGCGCTGGAGATGCGGCTCTGGCTGAGTACTGGCTGGCTGCCGCCGAGTACCAGATGGAGAACTCGACCGAAGCCAAGGCTCTGCTGCACGCTGTCCTCGCCCGAGCTCGCGCCGGCCTGAAGGTGGAGCCCAGCTTCCACCTCCGTCTGGTCATGGCGTTGTCAACCATCGAATCGCGGGACGGCAACCACGCCGCGGCCCTCGCCTACCTCGAGGAAGTTCGCGCGCTGTCCGGCACTCTCGACGATCGGCGCCAGGCGAACTACTTGTACGGTCTTGCCTTCAGCTATCGCGAGACAGGCGACTTCGAAGCAGCCGTCCGAACCGGCATCGCCAGCCTGGCGCTATTCCGGCGTGCCGAGGCCGAACGCGAGACCGCGCTTCTCGAGAACGACCTGGCGCTTTCTTACCTGGCCCTTGGGAACTCCTCTCGCGCAAACGAGATGGTCGCCTCGGCGCGCAACGGCGCGGAGCGTCTTGGAGACGACTGGGTTCTCGCCCACATCCTCGACACCCAGGCCCAGATAGCGCTGGCGCGTGGCGCCGTAGAGGAGGCGGCCACGACCGCCGCCGGCGCCGTCGAGATGTCCGAGCGGACCAACAACACCAAAGCCGGCGTCGATGCCTACCTGACCCAGGCCCGTGTCCGGTCGGTACAAGGCGATACGGCCGGCGCGCTTGCCGCCTACGAAAGTGCCGGCAGACTGGCTCGAGAGGCCGGCAGCCCCGCCCTCGTGCGAAAAGCGATCCGCGAGTGGGCCGATGCGCTTGCCGCGGCCGGCCAGCATGAGCAGGCTTTCGCCCTGATGCGCGAGGCCCTGAGCGTTTCGTAGACTCGGACCACGTCCGGACGCCCCCCGGACGGTGCCGGCCCGCACCGACGTTTCGCCGTGAACCTGTCTCCACGCCCTCGGCAGTCGCCTGTTCTGCGATTCTCGGCCCGCTTTTGGGTCCATCCGAGTACAATACACATTGACTAGCTTGGGGCCGACTCGGGATGACTCTCCTATCTCAACTCCATCCGGAACTCGCCACCCGCCGTCTCGGCGCGGTGCCGTGGCATCATGCCGGTCCCCAGGGTCTGGCCGTCCGGGTTGGATCGGACGTGCCGTCCTTCGATGACCCGATGATCCGAAGCGCCCTGATCCGAGGAGCGCGGACCTGCAACCGGATCGAGGGCATGGATCGAGCCCTCAGCCGTGAGTTGTGGCCACTTGGGTACGTCGCCAGGCTCGAGGCTGGTGAAGCGGGTCGGCCGATCGTGCTCGTGGAGATCGCCAACAGCCGCTAGCCCATCACCGGGCCGCGGCCTCCTTGGGGGGAAAGCCGCGGCCCGGTGAACCAATCTGGACCGCACCGGCCGTCACGGATTCGACTGTCCCGTGTCGTACAAGGCCGCCATCGCCCTCGATACCCCGGCGATCAACTCCCGCAGGTCGGTCGGCTCGAGAACAACCGCATCCGCGCCAAGCTGCATCAGCTGGGCTTGAGCATGCCAGAGGTCCTCGGCCAGGAGCGAGAGCGTCAGCCAACCATCCTGATCCGGGCCGGTGGCGGTCGTCATCGCCTCGGCCGTTTGTGCCCGGCCGATGGCATCGCCGAGCCTGTCCAGGCCGTCGCCGCGGACCTTGACCGTCGCCGGGAAAGACGGCAGGCTCCCGGCGTATTCGGCGACCGACCGTTCCCAGTACTCGCCCAGATCGAAGTCGTCGGGGCGCACGAAATGCTCCGGCAGGAGTTCGATGTCCAGGATGCGCGAGACTCGGTAGGTGCGCCTCGAGTTGTCGGCTTGGGCAACGAGGTACCAGATTCCACCCTTGAGGACCACGCCGAGTGGATCGACGACTCGCTCGACGAGGGGGCCGTCGCTGCTACCGCGCCGGTAGCTCATGTGCAGCCGACGATCCGCCCAGACCGCTTCGGCGATCTGCTGCAGATGAGGCGACACCTCAGGCTCCTGGAACCAGCCCGGAGCGTCCAAGTGGAACCGCTGGCGCAGCCTCCCGGCCCGGCTCCGCAGCTCGGGAGGCAGCGCGGCAAGAACCTTGAGTTGGGCGGCCGCCAGGACGGTACCCAGCCCTAGCTGAGCCGCTGGACCCGGATACCCGGAGAGGAACAACGCTTCCGCTTCCCCGGGAGTGAGGCCCGTGAGTCGCGTCCTGTAGCCCTCGACCAGCTGGAATCCGCCATGTACGCCGCGGTCGGCGAAGATGGGCACTCCCGAGGCGCTGAGTGCCTCGACATCTCGATAGACCGTCCGTATCGAGACTTCCAGCTCCTCCGCAAGCTGCCCCGCGGTCATTCGGCCGCGCGTCTGCAGCAGGAGCAGCACCGAGATCAGCCGACTCGCTCGCATGCCGGCAGCTTAGCCGAATTCCTTGTCATATTCATGCCAGTAACAGTCAGGTATGCCAGATAGGCTGTGGTCATCAAAGCACACCACCGGAAGCACTCAGGCGGCCCGTCGGATAGGGTCGGAGAAAAGGCCCGGGATCGGAGGAACATGTATCCCAACCATCTTGATGTTGCAGTCAGGTACGACATCGCTCAGGCCAGAGCTGCCGAGTTGCGCGGCGCCTGGCAGGAAGCCAACTCGGGGCAGATCAAGGAGGTCACAGGCGCCCCCGCAGCCCAATTCACGTTCGTGCAAGTCGTCCGTTCGGCCGCTGGCCGACGCCTGATCGGTCTCGGAAACCGGGTACTGCCCACCAATGCCGAGCCGTGCGGGTGACGGCCGGGTCGACCCCCTGGCCTTCCGGCGTCGAATCCGCCAACCTGGCACCATGCCGTCGCTACCGCTCGACCACCACGCCGCCCCTCCCAATCCGCACGACCCCGGGTCGGACGCTGCCGGTGAGCGCGCGCTGGCGGTAGAGGCGGCGGCACGCGAGCCGTTGATCACTCGGCGCGGCACCTCCATCCGGATAGGCACCGCGTCGTGGACGGATCCGACGATGACCGCACCGGGGGTCTTCTATCCTCGCGGCGCGGATAGCGCCGAAGAGCGCCTCAGCTACTACGCCACTACCTTCCCCATCGTCGAGGTCGACGCGACCTACTACGCCATCCCGTCGGCCCGAGTGGCCGCGGCCTGGGTCGACCGGACCCCGCCCGACTTCGTGTTCGATGCCAAGGCCCACGCCTTGATGACCGGTCAGCCGACGGAGGTCAAGCGGCTGCCGAAGGAGCTTCGCTCCGCATTGCCCGCGGATCTCGCGTCCAAAGCCCGCCTCTACGCCCGCGACTTGCCGGGCGAAATCGTGGACGAAGTCTGGCGACTCTACCTCGCGGGGCTGGAGCCACTTCGGGCGAGCGGTCAGCTCGGCTCGGTGCTGCTGCAATTCCCAAAGTGGTTCTTTCCCGACGAGCGAGAGCCGCGACGCCATCCTCGATGCGCGCCGGCCCGGCTCGACGACGTCCGGTCCGCGGTCGAGTTTCGTAGCGAGACGTGGTTCAACGAGAAGAACCGCGATCGAACGCTCGCGGTTCCTCGCCGACAACTCGATTCCCGCTGGTCATGGTCGATGGTCCCCAAGGGCCTCCGCAGCAGCGTCCCGCCACTCTCCGCGGTCACGTCGCGGGACCTGGCCGTCGTCCGGTTCCACGGCCGGCAGGGTGGAGACATGGGAGGCGGCCGGGATCCCCGTGGTCGAGCGGTTCCGCTACCTGTACAGCGAGGACGAGTTGAGCGAGTGGGCCGGGCGCATCCGTGAGGCAGCCGAAGAGGCCCGCGAGATGCACATCCTGATGAACAACTGCTACGCCAACTACGGCTCCACCAACGCCCGGGAGCTGGCGGCGATGCTCGGGGACGACCTGGCTGCCGAGCCTGACGGGAAGACCGCCGAGCCCGACGCGCCGCACGAGACCGATCTGTCGGCCGAGGTCGCCCCCCAGTAGACACACAAACGGCCCGGGGAGGGGGGCCCGAGCCGTTTGCGAAGGAGCGCGCCGTCACTCGCGCTCGTGGGGGAATTGCCGAGATCGTAGGTCGTGACGCCGGGGCCGTACAGCCCGACCCGAGCCTCGTTCCGCCACGCGATCCGACTCGGTCCGTGTGGCTTCGAGGTAGCGTCACGCCCGCCGCAACGAAAAGCCCGCGCGGCCCTCGCAAGTCGGAGGCGCAGTAGGATGCCACTCCAGCCACAGGACCCAGACGCGCATGCACGACGACGAAACGAACCAGGACGAACGGTCCCTCCGGTCTTCGACCCAGGTGCCGGCCAGCCGGATCGTCGACATCGAGCCACTTGACGTCGAGGCGGTCGGCGCCCGAAGACCGGGGCGACGCCGTGAGAGAAAGCCACCCCGACTCGGGCGCGATGAGGCGATTCAGCGCCTCGGCGGACGGCGGTGGCTCCGACCGGAGCTGGCGCTCCTGATGCTGGGGGCGGTCTTCGTTGTCGCCGGCCTGGTCAAGCCGTGGCCCAACCCGGTTCGAACCGGCAGTCCATCCCCCATCGCGTTGGCATCGCCGGCGGCGACGTTGACGGAATCGCCCTCAGCCGCCTTGACCACCGAACCCTCGTCGGGTGCCTCCTTCCCATACGTCGCGCCCTACAACTACCGCGGCCCTCATGGCGAGCAACAACCCTCGGCCACGCCGCCCGGAATCACGCCCAGCCCGACCCCACCGTGGTCGGCGGTCGACTGGACCGCGCTGCGGGCCATCGATTCCCACACGGCCTGGGGTTTCGCGACGGCCGCCATGCCCAACGGTGTTTCGGGCCCGGGCGGTTCAGTCGCGTACACGAGCTGGATAGATGCCGGGACGCCGCCGAAATACGCCGCCGTCTTCCTGCCGAAAGGCCGGAACGTGTATGCCATCGCTATCACCTGGCCCGGCTCCGTGCCGGTCAGCGCCGTCAGGTTCGTCTACCTCGGTCCACCGGAATCTCCGGCGTACGTTCCGCCTGACGGCTACATGCCCGGCGCCGCGGTGACCCCGCTTCCGGCGGGAAGCGTGGCTTCGGAAGCCCCGACGCGGCCGCCGTTCATCCAGATATCGCCTCCACCGACGAGCGGCGCCATCCAGTCGGGCGGCTTCTGGATCCCACCCCTGGACCCCACGTCGAACCCCCCTTCGGAATCGATCACCGCCGCGTGGCAGGCCAACCCGTGGCCCTGGCCCTATGGCGCGTACCAGGTCACCGTGGTCTCCGCGCAAGGAAACCAGAACATCGTCCTTGACCTGGAGCCGACCTTCTGAGGCGATCGGTCCCGCCCGGACGACCCGCTTTCTCCCTCGCCGGCCGCCAACATCGCCGTTCTGACCCTCGACGCGTGACTCTCGGGTTGCCTGAAGGTGGAGCGTGGGCACGTCAACGTGTCCAGGATCCAGCCGATCCGGACCCACGACCCGGCATACCGGACGGCCTGCTCGGCGAGGAGCTTGCTGATCTCCGTCAACGCACCCGAGAAGAACGGTCCGAGCTCGGCCCAGGCCACGTGGCGCCCGATAAAGAACGCCCGGCGGAAACCGCCGGGCGTTCGAGTTGCGCGAGGAACGATTACTTGTCGCGTTCCGCGGCGTCGGTCAGGGCCGCCTGGGCGGCCGCGAGGCGCGCCACGGGAACCCGGAACGGCGAGCAGGACACGTAGTTGAGGCCGATGGTGTGGCAGAAGCCGATCGACATCGGATCGCCGCCGTGCTCGCCGCAGATGCCCACCTTGAGGTCGGGGCGGGTCTTGCGGCCGAGCTTCACGGCCATGTCCATCTCCTTGACGATGACAGGGTCGAGTGACTGGAACGGGTTGTACGGGAGGATCTTCTCCTCGACGTACTTGAGCAGGAACCCGCCCTCGGCGTCGTCACGGCTGTAGCCGAAGGTCATCTGG
>PMKV01000094.1 GCA_003157875.1 Chloroflexota bacterium | reverse complement strand
CCGCGGCGCCCAAGCTCGCCGCGCCCCCGACGGCCCCGGCCGCACCCCAGACAGCGGGGCTCGAAGCCGGCCCCGCGGCAAGGCGCATCGAGGCTACGACCGTGACCATAAGTCAGGGCGGCGCGGCCGAGGTTGAGGCCGAGACGATCTCCATCACTCAGGGCGGCATCGGCGCAGCTTCGGCCGAGGACATCACCGTCTCGATGGGCGGCATCGGCAGGGCACAAGCCGACGACATCGCCGTTCGGATGGGCGCGGTGGGCGTGGCCCGAGGCGAACGCGTCTCGACGGAGATGGGTGCGATCGGCTTCGCGATCGGCGGCGACGTCTCCGTGACGCAGGGCTACGCGCGCGCCATCCTGGCCCGTGACGTCCGCATCCGGCAGGGTGGCGCGGGCTCGGTCGTTGCGGACCACGTGACCTTCGAGAAGCAGAGCGGCGCCTTCATGGTGGTCGCGCGTCGGGTCGAGGGCAACATCCGACCCGTACTCGATTGGCGCGGCGCCCTGGCTGCCGGGGCGGCTCTCGGCATCGCGATCGGCCTGCTATCCCGGCGCAGACACGACTGACCGGCGAACGCCGCTTCGAGGAGCGCAGGCGACAACGTGCCAGCTTGCGCTGGCCCAAGGGCATCGGCCGGCCGGCGGCGATCGGGTTGGTATACTTCAGAGCCGGCTGGGCGGCGTCCCCTGGACCCTCCGCCACCTCCGATCCGCCACAGGAGTTCCTCGTGATCGACCCCACGGCGAGAGTTCACGCGTCCGCGGAACTCGAAGCCGACGTCGCCGTCGGGCCCCGGTCCAGCGTCTGGAATGGGGCAGTGCTCCGAACCGGCGCCAGCATTGGAGCCGAATGCATCATCGGCCGCGACGCCTTCATCGATGAAGGGGTCCGGCTGGGCGACAGGGTCAAGGTTCAGAACGGGGCCCTCGTCTACCACGGCGTGACGGCCGGTAACGGCGTATTCATCGGCCCCGGCGCGATCCTGACGAACGATCGCTACCCGCGGGCGGTCACCGCCACCGGCGAGCTGGCCCGAGGAGACGACTGGACCGTCAGCCCGATCGAACTCCTCGACGGCTGCTCGATCGGCGCCGGAGCAGTGGTAGTGGCCGGAACCAGGGTCGGCCGGTTCGCGACGGTAGGCGCAGGCGCGATCGTCACCCGAGATGTCCCCGACTATGCCCTGGTGGCCGGTAATCCGGCCCGCCGCTTGGGCTGGGTGTGTGCCTGCGGGGCCAGACTGGTCGGGTCCACGGGCACCAACGCAGCCCCCGATCCATCCCCCGACGCTCCTCTCACCTGCCCGCGATGTGGCCGCGAATTTCTCTTCAACTCTGAAAGCGGCTCGCTTCTGGAGCAGCCCGCATCGAGCACAGGAGTCACAGCATGATCCCGCCCGCGCGCCCCGACCTCGGCCCTGAGGAGATTGCCGCCGTCACGGAAGTCCTCAACAGCGGCATGATCGCCGGGGGTCGTCGGGTCGCCGAACTCGAAGACCGGTGGGCCGACTTCTGCGGCGTCAAGCACGCCATTGCCCTCGCCAACGGCACCGTCGCGCTCATGTCCATCTTCGCGGGCCTCGGGCTGGGCCCCGGCGACGAAGTCATCACCGTCTCGCACACCTTCAACGCCACGGTGAGCTCGATCCTCTTCACCGGCGCCTCGCCGGTATTCGTCGACATCGAGCCGGACACGTATCTGATGGACGCCGGCCGCATCGAGGCCGCCATCACGCCTCGGACTCGGGCGATCTGCCCGGTCAGCCTGTTCGGTCTGGTCGCCGACATGGACGCCATCCAGGCGATCGCCGATCGCCACGGCCTGACCGTCGTTGAAGACGCCTGCCAGGCCCACGGCGCCCAGTACCGCGGCCGTCGCGCCGGCAGCTTCGGTTACGCCGCCTTCAGCCTGTACGGAACCAAGAACATGACCACCGGCGAAGGCGGCTTCGTGACCACGGTCGACGACCGGCTGGCCGACTGGATCCGGCTCTATCGCAACCAGGGAATGCGGGAGCGCTACCACCACGAGATCCTCGGCTACAACTTCCGCATGACCGACATCGCCGCGGCCATCGGTCTCGTCCAGCTCGACAAGCTGGAGCGGAACACGGCCCGCCGCCAGGAGATCGCCCGGCGATACGACGAAGCATTCGCCGACCTGCCGGTCATACTGCCGACCTGGCCTGAGGGCCGAACGCACGTCTTCCACCAGTACACCCTCGGCGTCGGGCCGACCCGCGACCAGATCGTGGCCGACATGAAGACCGCCGGCGTGATCTGCGGGATCTACTACCCCATCCCTTGCCATCGCCAGGCGTACGTCCTCGAACTCGGCCTCGAGGCCGACCTGCCGAACACCGACGCCGCCGCGGCCAGCAGCATGTCGCTGCCGATGTATCCGGGCCTGACCGAGGCCGAGCAATCCCAGGTCATCGAGGCTCTGCGAACGTCGATCCTCGCGAATACCGCGTCCACCGGCAAACTCTCATGACCGCGCCCTTGCGGCTCGGCCTGGCCGGGCTGGGCTCGATGGGCCGGAACCACCTCCGCGTCATCTCCAACCACCCGGAGGCGACACTGGCCGCGGTCGCGGACCCGGACGCGCTCGCCCTGGAAGCCGCCGTCGCCGGAACCGGCGCGAAGGGCTACGCCGATCCGCTGGCAATGATCGCCGAGGCCGATCTCGACGGCATCGTCGTGGCGGCGCCAACGACCGCCCATCTGGCCCTCGCGCTGGCAGCCATCGACCGCGGCCTGAATGTGCTGGTCGAGAAGCCGCTCGCTGCCACGGTCGAAGACGGACTGACCATCGTGACCGCGGCCCGCAAGCGCAACGTCCGTGTCCAGGTTGGACACGTGGAGCGGTACAACCCGGCCGTGCTGGAGATGGGGCGGCTGCTTCGCGCCGGCTGGCTGTCAACGATCTACGCGGTCACCAGCCGCCGCGCCGGCCCCTTCCCGGCGCGCATCCGGGACGTAGGCGTAACCGTGGACCTCGGCACCCACGACATAGACATGCTCTCCTGGATTGCCGACGAGCGGCCCGTTCGCGTGTACGCCGAGACGGCCCAGCGGCTCCACGCCAGCCATGAGGACCTGACCTTCGGCCTGATGCACTTCCCTTCGGGGGCCATCGGATTTCTCGATGTCGACTGGCTGACTCCGGCAAAACGCCGCAGCCTCGTGGCCCTCGGCGAAGAAGGGATGTTCGAGCTCGACTACCTGACCCAGAGGTTGACCTTCACTCGCTCGAACGTGGACCGGCCGCAGCTGATCGGCGGCTACGCCACTACATTCACCGGCGATGTCGCCGAGATCCCGGTCGATAACATTGAGCCGTTGCGCGCCGAGCTCGACGAGTTCGTCCGCGTGCTGCGGACCGGTGAGCGGCCGTACGTGGATGGTGAAGACGGCCTGTGGGCAGTCGCCATCGCCATCGCGTTCCTTACCGCCGCCTCAGAGCGCCGCCCGATCGACCTCTCCGACCTTCCTTCGAGGCTCGCTGCCATATGACCATCGTCAATCGTCCATCGCGTGTCGTCAGCCTCCTCGGCGGTTCGATCAATCCGCCCGCGAACCCCTGCCGGCACCGCGCCCCTCGAAGCGTCGCCGGTTGGACCGGCGAGCCCGGGACGGTCGGTCGGGCCGTCGTCGTGGGCGCGGGCAAGATGGGCCTGCCGCTGGCCGTGCAGTTCGCCCGCCACGGCTGGAACGTGACGGCCGTCGACGTCAATCCCGACGTCGTGGCCGCCATCAACGAAGGCCTCTCCCACGTCGCGGAGGAGCCCGGCCTGGCCGATGGAGTGGCGGAGGTCCACGCCGCGGGCCGCCTGCATGCCACCACCGACGCCGCCGCCGCGGTCCGCGAGACCGATGTCGCGGTACTGATCGTGCCGGTGATGCTCGACGATGCCCAGAATCCGGACTACCGCTACATGGACTCCGCGGTCGACTCGATCTCCGGCGGCATCCACCCCGGCCTCACGATCATCTTCGAAACTACGCTTCCGGTCGGCGACACCCGCGGCCGGTTCGCGCCCCGGCTCGAGGCGGCGAGCGGCCTCAAGGCGGACGGGGACTTCTTCGTCGCCTTCTCGCCGGAGCGCCTCTATTCGGGCGCCGTGTTCGCCAACCTGTCGACCTATCCGAAGCTCGTCGGGGGCATCGGGCCGGAGTCGGGGCGTCGAGCGGCCGAATTCTACGATTCGGTGCTGGACGCCGAGATCGTGGCCATGAGCTGCGCGGAGGCGGCGGAGTTCAGCAAGATCGCCGACACGACCTATCGCGACGTCAACATCGCTCTCGCCAACGACTTCGCCCGCTATGCCGACCGCGTGGGCGTGGACATCCAGGAAGTCATAGACGGCGCCAACAGCCAGCCGTACTCGCACATCCATCAGCCCGGCATCGGCGTCGGCGGGCATTGCATCCCGGTCTACCCTCACCTGCTTCTGAGCCGCGCCCCCGACCTGGAGGTCGTGGCCGTTTCGCGCCGGACCAACGACGCCCAGGTGGGGATCGCCATCAAGACACTCGAGAGTCTGCTGGGCGGCCTGGACGAGACGCCGATCCTGGTCCTGGGAGTGACCTATCGCGATGGGGTCAAGGAGCTGGCGTATTCGCGGGCCCTGCCGCTGATAGAGCGGCTGTCGTTCCACGGCGCCGACGTGTCGGCCTACGACCCGCTGCTGGCCGACGAGGACATCGACCGCTGCTGCGCCACCCCGTATCACTGGGGCGAACCGGCGCCGTTCCGGGCGATCGTGACCCAGACCGCCGACAAGCTGTGGAACGAGCTCGACTTCTCGCTCTTCCCCAAGCTCGAGGTGATCCTCGACGGCCGCAACAGCCTGCGCGAGATCGAACTGCCGGCGGACGTTCGGTACGCCGGCATCGGCGTTCAGGCCCAAACGAGGCGCCGGCCGGCCAGCGGCCCGGTAGCCCGCTAGAGAGCGGCCAACGTGCGGATAGTCAGCGTCGTCGGCACGCGACCGCAGCTGATCAAGGCCGCGGCACTGCAGCCCGTTCTGCGGCGGCTCCACAGCGAGCTGTTTGTCGACACCGGCCAGCACTACGACGAGGCCATGGCCGGCGCCTTCTTCGGCGAGCTCGGTCTGGCCCGGCCCGACCACTCCCTGGGGATCGGCGGCGGCGGCAACGGCGATCAGACCGGTCGGATGCTGATCGCCCTGGAACCCCTGCTCCGTGACGCCGCGCCGGACGCGGTCCTGGTTTACGGCGACACGAACTCGACGCTGGCAGGGGCGCTGGCTGCCGCCAGGCTCGCCATTCCGGTGGCGCACGTCGAGGCCGGGCTGCGCAGCTTCGACCGGCGCATGCCCGAGGAGCTGAACCGCGTCGTATCCGACCACCTGTCGCACTGGCTTTTCGCCCCAACCGCTGCCGCGGTCGCGAACCTCGCCGCCGAAGGGATCACGTCCGGTGTTCGCGATGTCGGCGACCTGATGCTCGACCTGGCCGCTCGAGTCTCACGCGAGGTGCGCGATCCGGCGGTCCTGGCGCCGATCGGCGCAAGACTCGGCGTCTCCCTGGCGCCCGGCTGCTACCTATTCGCCACGGTCCACCGGGCCGAGAACCGCGAGCCGGCGGCGATGGCGGAGTGGACGGCTCTGCTCGGCGCCGTCGTCGAGCCGGGACGGCCGGTGGTGCTGGCCCTCCATCCCGGGACGCGCGCGGCGCTGGAAGCGGCTCGGATCGCCATCCCCGGCGGCGTGATCGTCGTCGAACCGCAGAGCTATCGCGCCTCGCTGGCGCTGCAACTCCACTCCGCCGCGGTGCTGACCGACTCGGGCGGCATCCAGCGCGAGTCGGCCTGGCTCGGCGTGCCGTGTCTGGTGCTGCGCTCATCCACCGAATGGGTCGAGACCGTCGGCGGGCCGGCAAGCTCGGCCGTGCTCGTAGGTCTCGATCGCCGGCTCGCTCTGGGTGAGATCGCGAGTCGCGCTCCCCTATCTCGATCGGTCGATCGGGCCGTCGAGCGCGCGGCCAAGCTCGACCTTGCCGGCTCGGGCGCCGCCGAGCGGATCGCCGCAGCCCTTACGCTCGTTGCGCCGGAGGCCAACGCGTGACCCGCGCCGCGCCGCGCCGCCCGATCTGCATGATCGTCCACGCCTACTACGAGGAGGACGCCCGAGTGAGGCGCGAGGCCGAGACTCTCGTGGCCGCCGGTTGGGAAGTCGACGCCTTCGCCCTGCGCCGGCCCGATGAAGAGCCGACCGGGGTCGTCGCCGGAGTGACGCTCCATCGCTTGCCGGTCGGTCGCCATCAGGGCGCGGGTCTGCTCGTCTATCTGGCCGAGTACGGCGCCTTCCTCGTGCGAGCGCTGTGGGCCGCGACCCGCGCCCATCGCCACCGCAGGTATGCCCTAGTCGAGGTCCACTCGCTGCCGGACTACCTGGTCTTTGCGACGCTGCCCATGAAGCTTGTCGGCGTACCGGTGCTGCTGGACCTTCACGAGGCGATGCCGGAGTTCTTCCGCAGCCGGTTCCCCAGGGCGGCCAACCCGATCAGCTTCCGGCTGTTGCGACTCCAGGAGAAGCTATCGTGCGTCTTCGCCGATGCCGTCCTGACGGTCAACGAACCGCTGGGCGAGCGGCTGCGGCGGCTGGGCGTCCGAGCCGACAAGGTCACCGTCATCCTGGACAGCCCGGATCTGGGGCTCTTCGATCCAAGCGGCTATCCGCACCGCGAGTTCATGGCCGACGGGATGCTCCAGATCGTCTACACCGGGGCGCTCACGCCGATTTACGAACTCGACGTCGTCCTGCGAGCAGTGGCCGAGATGGCCCGCCGCCGCCCCAGTCTGCCGGTGAAGGCGACTTTCTACGGCCGCGGCGACACTCTGCCTGCTCTCGAGGCGCTCGCAACCGAGCTCGGTATCGAGGATCGGGTCAGCTTCCCCGGCCGAATCCCCATCGAGGAAGTGCCGCGCGTCGTGGCAGCGGCCGATATCGGTATCGCTCCGACCAAGCTCGATCCATTCACCGGCATGAGCATGTCGACAAAGCTGCTCGAATGCGCGGCCATGGAAAAGCCGGTCGTGGCCTCGCGCCTGCCCACGGTCGAGGGCTACTTCGATCCGGGCACACTCTCCTTCTACGAGCCGGGAGATCCCGAGTCCCTCGCCACGGCCCTTCTCGGCCTCGTGGACGACGCCCCGGGCCGGCACGAACGCATCGAGCGGACGCGGCAACGCGTTGGCGAGTTGAGTTGGACACGCCAGGCGGAGGCATATATGTCTGTCGTCAATCGGCTGATCGGCCGTTCGCGTCGGGTTGGGGGGCGGCGGATGCCCGAGGTTTGACCACTCGCCCGCCCAATCCGCGCCGCCTCAACGCCCCTGACCGCCGTTTCAGGAAGCGGAATGCGGTAGCATACGGCTCCGTTACCCGGCGTACCTCGCCGGACCACGCTCGCACCAGGACGCCCAGATGACCTTCCGCGCCAGATCGGCCCCCAGGCCCACACGCCGCCGAGTCCGCCGCTCCGATACCCGCCGGGCGATCTACATCACCCTGACCTTCACGCTGGCGATCGCATGCGCGATTTCGCTTATGGGCGGGGTATTCATCGCCGGCTACATCTCGAGCCACGCCGCGCCGATTGCGGCCGTAAACGGTGAGGTCATCTCCAAGGACGCCGTGAGAGACCGGGCGGCTCTCAACCTGGCGATCTACGAGCGGCAGATCGCCGACTACACAACGCAGCGAAACCGCGGTCAGATCGGGACCGACGACTACAACACCCTCGTCACCGCCATCCAGGCGAAGGAAGATCCATCCAAGATCTACAGCGATGCGGAGACACAGCTGGTCAACGAGGCGGAGCTTCGCCAGTACGCCGCAAGTAACTCAGTCTCGATCAGCGATGCCGCGGTCAATGCCCAGATCCAGACCGACGCCACGACCGCCGAGATGCGGCACGTGAAGATCATCAGCGTCACGACGCAAGCCACGGCTCCGGCCAGCTCGAGGACACTCTCCGATTCGATCACCGCCCTGACCAAAGCGAACGGTTATCTGGCCGAGATCCAGGGCGGCAAGAAGTGGGACGACGTGGCGACGGAATCCAAGCCCGACAACTCGAGCACCAGCGGCGCCAACGGCGACATCGGTCTGACCAACAAGGACGACCTCGTCGTCGATCCGGACCTCGCCGACGCCATCTTCGCCCTGAAGAATCCGAATGACATAACGGCCGTCTTCAAGGGCACGGACGGGGCGTATCGATTCGCGACGGTGACGAGCATCACGCCCAAGAACGTGGACTCGGCCTGGCAGGATACGATCGCCAATGCGGCCGGGTCAGACCTATACCGTGCCTACGCCCGGGCCGAGGCGACGCAACAGGCGATCAAGGACTCGATCAACGCCAAGTACGTGTCCGGCGCGACGCTCCAGCACCACCTCCAGGAGATCGCGATCTTCTCCGGCTACGGTCAGCCGGGCAACGGCGACGAAGTCAAGCTGAAGATGATGATCTTCGCCCCCAGCCACAGCATGTCCGGAGCGTCCGGAGTCGCTACGTCCGACCCGGCCTGGGCGGACGCCAAGAGCCGCGCCGACGCCGCGGTGGCCGCCCTCCGCAAGGACCCCTCGCAATTCGCGACGTTGGCCGAGGACACAACGAACAACGACGAACCGTACTTTGCCGCCGGTGGGGGCGACGTGCCCTGGATCCCGGCCGACCTGTTCCAGGCGACCACCTCCACGCAACAGACAGGCCTCTCGTTGCCGGCGGTTGCGACGGCGGTATTCGCCGGCGGAATAGCCGACGGCACCATCATGGACCCGATCCTCGAGACAGCGGCGGGTTACGTCGTCGTCGAGTTCCAGGGTCTGCGTCCGGCTCCGGACCAGCGAATCGCCGACGCTCAGTTCGCCATCAACAACGGAACCGACTTCTCCACTGAGGCCCGTGTGGCCTCGGAATCGGCCGACGCGTCGGTGGGCGGCGACATGGGGTGGGTCTCCCCCTACCAGCTCACCCCCGACCAGGAGCGGGCCGTGGCTGCGACGCCGGTGGGCAGCGTCAGCAACATGCTTTCCGGCAGCGGCTTCTACGTCGTCTACAAGGTACTGGAAACGCAGACCAGGGTCGCGGATCCGGTTCAGCAAGCCAAGCTCCTGAGGGTCGTCTTCACGCGCTGGCTTACTGAGCTCCAGTCCAACGCACTCGTCTGGCAGGACCAGGCGGCGCTGGACGCGATGAACCCGTCGGCATCCGCAGCCGCTACCTAGCCCAAGACTGGTGCTCGACGCATATGTCGCCGAGGCTCGGATCCGCTGGGGATTGAACCTGGCGGCCGGCCTCCAGATCGCGCCACCGGAGCGGTTGGCGAGCACGCCCATCGAGCCGTCGCGACCGCTTCTGCTCGTGCCGCTGGTCCTGCTCCGGGCGGGCGACGCGGCCGACGATTCGGTTGGGACGCTGCCGGGACGGCATGCGGCGTCGGATGCCGGCGCCCTGGCCGTGCTGCGGCGCCTCTACCCCCCGAACCACTCGGTGGGGCTGATCGGCGTGGCTCTGGCCACTACCGTCGGCCAGCTGGACGAGGCTGCCCTGAGCGCGCCGATCTACCTCCCGCCTCTCGCTCCGGAGCTGGCCATGGCAAGCCCATGGGCCCTGCCATGGATCGCCAACCGACTCCGTCAGCCCGACGGCTGCCCGTGGGATCGCGAGCAGACCCACGCGTCGCTCAAGAAGCACCTGCTCGAGGAGGCCTACGAGGTCTACGACGCGCTCGACGCCGGAGCGACAGAGGACCTGGCCGGTGAGCTCGGCGACCTTTACCTGCAGATCGTCCTCCACGCCCAGCTCGCCGCCGAGGCCGGAGTCTTCGACATGACCGACGTCGAGGAGAGGATCAGCGCCAAGATCGTCCGCCGCCATCCGCACGTCTTCGGCGACGCCCACGTCGAGACGGCCTCCGACGTAAACCGGCAGTGGGAGCAGATCAAGCGGGCGGAGCGCGAGGACCGGGCCGCGGCTGACGGCCCCGACGCCGAAGTTCGCAGCGCCCTCGACGGCATCTCCGCCTCGATGCCGGCTCTCGCCGCCACACAGGAGATGCAGGATCGGGCCGCCCACCTCGGCTACGACTGGCCCGAGATAGTCGGTGTCCTGGACAAGGTGCAGGAGGAACTCGCGGAGCTGGCCGCGGCCGCGACCGAGGAGGAGAAGCGCGAGGAGCTCGGCGACTTGCTGCTGGTCGTTACCAACCTGGCCCGGCACCACGGCGTCGAGGCCGAGGGGGCCCTGCGCGCCGCGGCCGAGAAATTTCGCGGCCGCTTCCGGCGTGTTGAGCGAATGGCCCGCGAACGCGACGTCCAGCTCAAGGATCTGAGTTTCGCCGAACTCGACCAGTTGTGGGATGCTGCAAAGGCTGAAGCGAAGGCCGAGGCCGAGGATCGCCGGACGGCGGCCCATCGGCCGGCGACGGAGGAGGCACAACGATGACAATCGGGGCTCAGTCGACCCAGCGGGCCGACGGCCGCCTCCCCGGCGACCTGAGGCCGATCACACTCACGCTCGGTGTCCAGAAATGGGCTGAAGGATCGTGCCTGATCAAGGTAGGCGGCACCGAGGTCCTGTGCGCGGCCACGATCGAGGACAAGACCCCGCCGCATCTTCGCGGCAAGGGCACGGGCTGGGTCACCGCGGAGTACAGCATGCTGCCGCGGGCCACCAGCGAGCGGAGCGTCCGCGAGGCCGCCAAGGGCAAGGTCGGCGGCCGAACCTACGAGATCCAGCGCCTCGTCGGGCGGTCGCTGCGTGGGGTCGTGGATATGGCAAAGCTCGGCGAGCGGACGATCACGGTCGACTGCGACGTCCTCAACGCCGACGGCGGCACTCGCACCGCGTCCATCACCGGCGGCTGGGTTGCTCTGGCCGTCGCCATGCGGACATTCGGCATGGAGCGCTGCCTGATCGGTCGAGTCGCGGCCGTGAGCGTCGGCATCGTGAACGGCGTGACCTGCCTCGACCTCGACTACTCCGAGGACTCCAAGGCCGAGGTCGACTTCAATGTCGTCGCCACGGACGCGGGACGTTATGTCGAGCTGCAAGGCACAGCCGAGGGCAAGCCGTTCGAACGCTGCGACGTCGATCGCATGCTCGATCTGGCGGCCGGCGGACTCGAGCAGCTCTTCGCGGCCCAGGCCGAGGCGCTCGCCTCGGTCAAGCGCTAGCCGGCGCGCGGCGAGTGCCCGGCCCCGAGCCAGCGGCGCGACCAGATCGATCGCGGCTGCTGGTCGCCACCCGCTCGAACCACAAACTCCGCGAGCTGCGCGAGCTGCTT
>PMKV01000072.1 GCA_003157875.1 Chloroflexota bacterium | reverse complement strand
CACGACGACCTGGGTCGAATCCATGGGCGCCGGCTTGGCAGCCGCAGCCCGGCTGCCGGCCCTGGCCGCCTCTTCTGCCGCGTCAGCCGCTGCGGCCTCCCCGTCCGTCTGCGTACCGTCTGCCCCGGGGCCAGCGCCAACCTCGGCTCCGGCTCGCATGATCTGCTCGCGGCGCGCCTGCAGGTCGGGCGCCACGCTTCCACGTTCGCCGTCTTCGAAGGACGGCGGGTCGGGCATCTGGGCGGCCATGCTGGCGAAGACCGTAGGATCGGCCTCCTGAAGAAGCTGCTCGAAGAAGTTGGCAACCTCCGTCTCGAAGGCGGAAACGCGCTTCTGGACGCGGTCGATCTCGAGCTCTATCGCGGAGTTGTACTCCTGAAGCTCCTGCTCGAGAAGCTCGCGTCGGCGCGAGATGCGCTGTTCGGTCTCGACGCGGATGCGTTCCATCTCGGCCTTGGACCAGTCGCGAATCGCGCTGACGTCGGCCTCGGCGGCCTTGCGCAGGGAGGCGGCTTCGTCGTCCGTGCGCGCGTGCAGCTTCTCCGTGTACGCCTTGGCGTCCGCCTGACACTGCTCCATCGTCGCCAGCCGAGCCGTCTCGGCGGTCGAACGCATGGCCTGCGTGAGGTCCGCCAGGAATCGGTTCGGATGACGCGCGGCCGTCTCGTTCACGCTCATCTCCCCGTGGTCTGCTAATACGGACCCCGGCCGGGCGCCGGAGATCCCGTTCAGGTTACTACGCTAGTAGGAATTCTGGGCTCCTCGGAACCGAACTTCGGTGCCGCGCTCGATTATCGCGGTCCCAAAGGCAAGCCACGAGGACTTTTCGTGCTGGAATGATGGGCCGGGCGTTGCAGACGGGCACCCCGCTGGAGGTACCAGGACTAGTCGCCTTCCGTACCGCCTAACAAACGGGTGGCCGGGCTCCGGTCGAGCCTTCTCACGAGGCTCGAGTGTCTCTCAGGGGGTAGCTTTGGGCTGGCCCGAGCGGTTCGCGTGGGCTTTCTCGGCCCAGGCTCCCAGTACTTTGTCCTTGTGCGGTCTGATTGGGCAGTGTTCATCTCGGTTGCCGGCTTCGTCGCAGTAGCCCAGGGGCACGCATTTCGGGGCCAGGAAGCTGCCCAGGAACGGGCTGGCGGCGAAGACTTCGTGGCGAACGAGCTGGAACAGGCGCCTTATCTCCCACTGCGCCATCGTGCACAGCCGCAGCCCGGACATGTGAATGAGGGCCCGCAGATTGGCGGTCATGACCAGATTCGTCCGCGTGGCGTTGGGGAACACGAAACGCGCATCCTCGCCGGGGATGCCGGCTTCGAGGAGCTCGGTGTAGAGCTCCAGAGCGCCCTCGACCTGGTCCTCGTAGCGCCCCAGAAGCTCAGGGTCCGCCTCGGCGATCGTGCCTGGCAGCATCGTCGTGGCGCCCTTCTTGTACGAGACGTAGCGCTGGCTCTGCTGATCGAAGGCCACGCCTGCCCTGTGCCGGACGAGCTGGTGACTGAGCGTGCGGCTGACTCCGGTGATCGCGAAGGTGAAGACCACGTGCTCGATCGTGCTGCCGTGGCCGGATTCGATGACCCGGCTGATCAGTTCACGCTGCTTGTCCGGCGCAATCCGGCCGTCGACCGCCCGCTCGAATATGTCGTCCGGCGCCAGCTCCGAGTAGCAGGTCCGGCAAGCGGTATAGATCAGTGGGACGTAGTAGCGCTCGACGATCTCTCGATTGGGGAAGATCATCGTCGCCCTCATGCCCAGGTCGCGGCGGCCCGGGTTGAGCGGGATCGAGGGAGTGGAGGCGCCGGGCTGGCCCGGAGCGCGGGTTTCGGCCGTCACCGCCCCAGGATAGCCGCTCGTGCGCCAACTCGACCATGGCGTCTCGTATGCGCCGCGTCGCGCGACTCCGGCGGCGGGACAGACCCGGAGCGGCCGAGCAAGATAGCCGCAGACGACTACTCATGACGTAGATAGCCATTGACGGCTACTTCTGGCCGAGTTAGCCTCTGGCGGATGACAAAGAGATCTGGGCTGGTTCTCTTCGGCGACGTTGTCGGCTCGCGGCGCGACAGCGTCGGGTCGACGGCCTGGCTGCGCGAGCTGGTCGCCGAACTCGACACGGCCTACGGCGTCGAACGACTCGCGCCGTTCGGGTTCACCCAGGGCGACGAGCTCCAGGGTCTCATCCAACCGACGGCCGACCCGTTCGCGGCGGTCCTTCGCGCGGCTCTGGGACCCGACGGCCGCCTCATGCGCTGGGTGATCGTGCGCGGTGAGCTGGATGACGACACGACCGGGGGTAAGGCGCCGGCCACGGAGTGGACCGGCCCGGCCTTCGTGACCGCCCGCGAAGCCATCGAGACGGCACGTACTGGCCACGAGAGACTGGTGATCATGACCGGCCAGGCCGAGGTGGATGCGCTCCTGGCCGACCTTGCGCCGGCCCTCGTGGATCTCCTGGACGGCCTGACCCCGCGCCAGCGCGTCGTGGCCCGACTGGCCCTCATCGAGGACCTGCGTCAGTCGGAGGTCGCGGATCGCTTGCAGGTGCGCCGGGCGACGATCTCCGTGTCGTTCAGCCGAGCTCGTGTACGCTCGCTGCAACGACTCGTTGCGGGCATCAGGCGTGTCTACGCGAGCGGCTTCGGCGATCCATTGCGGCCCGACGTTGGGTCCGCGGGCGAGGCCGTACCGACAGAGGAGGCAAGACCATGAGAGACCCGTGGCTGGTCGTGGGTTGCATCTGGGCGATCTACCTTGCGGTACGGCTCGGCGTCGAGGCGGTCCGCATATACGCGCTGCCTCGGATCGTGGCGGCCGGTCGGGGCCACGCGCCCGCGACGGCTCCAGATCCGGCTTCGGATCACCGGCGATCTGGCAGGCGGCGCTGGACGCCGTTGCCCGCGATGGCGTGGCTGGCTGCGGAGGCGAGCCTGGCCGCGGTCGTCGTCGGCGGAGTCTGGCTGGCGCTACAGGGACTGGGCGCCGACCCCGTGCCCGCGTCGGTGGCCGGGGCCCATGACGACGCGAGGCGGCAGGCGGTCGTGGCCGCGATCCTCGGCTGGTCGCTCTTTGTCATCAACGTTCCGGTCTCGCTGCGGTTGATCGGCCGACTGCTTCCCGCGGAGTCCCACAAGCCGCAGGACGGCGTCGACCCGGAACGGATGGGCGCGACGATCGGAGTGCTGGAGCGGCTCCTGGTCGTGGCCCTCGTCCCCGGCGGCGGGCCGGCCGGAGTCGGTTTCGTCGTCGCGGCCAAGACGCTGGCTCGCTTCAAGGAGCTGAACAAGAAGCGCTTCGCCGAGCGGTACCTGCTGGGCACGATGGGCAGCGTCACCGTGGCCTTGCTGAGCGTCCTCGCGGCCGAGTGGATCTGGACGAGCCGCTTCTAGGGCCGCGTCAGGGGATGATGCCCCCGGCGCGCAAGTAGAGTGCGCCGACGCCGGCGATGACCCAGGAGATCCACAGCACCGCGATGACGGCCGGCACCCGGTTCTCGATCAGGCGACGCGTCGCGCTGGAGCTGAACGGTTCGACCAGCCGGTCCAGGCCGACCTCGTCGAGGCCTTCCGGGGCCAGTGCCAGGGCGGCCAGATCGTCGGTGTCGGCGTGGTTGCGCGAGTGCTGGAGCAGCTTGAAGCGGGTGAAGACGCGGCGCTCCGACGGCAGCTCGCGTTCGGCGCGGACGATCTCGCGATGCCAGAAGCGGACGTCGTCGCCGAGGCCGAGCGCCGCGCGGCGCATCCGGGCGAGCAGGAAGAGGCTGCCGACCGCATCGACGACAAGCAAGACCGCCGGAACCCAGGCGCGTTTGACGTCGAGATTGAGGATCGACACGAGGAGGCCTCCGGCCAGGCCCAGGAGGATCACCTCCATTACGAGGTAGAGGCTGCGGAAGCCGTGAAGCCAGGAATCGCGCCATTGCGCGCCGGCGAGCATGAAGCTCAACTGGGGCGCGGCGGCGTGGCTTCCGTCGAGGCCTTCCAGGCGCTGCTCGAGAGGCGTCCGCTCGGCGGCCGGTGAGTCGGGCGTGGAACGCGACGGGATGTGGATTGCCATGGCTCGGATCGTTTAGGCGCGGACGATTGGACGCTCTGGCCGCGACCCCGGTGTCCGCGTGGCGAGGTCAGGCAGTGTACGAATCATCGGCGATCGGCGGCCGCGGGCCGAGTGCCGAGGGACACCGGGCGGCGGTGCCGAACGATGCCCCGGCCGTCGCCGAAGGGCTCCGACGGCCCGGGTCGTCGGAGGACCCCGAGGCCGACTTCGCGGCCGAATGGCACGGTCGAATTCGGGCCGCTCCTCCGGACGTCACCGGCGCCCCGACGCCGGAGTGTGTAGGCTGGCCCGAGTCCGAGAGCGGTTGCTCGACGGTCCGGAGTTCTGTCGGGCCCGCCGCCGCCGGGCCACCAGGAGGAATCGAGATGGCCGACGCTCCTAAGCCTGTGACTGTCCAGTACTTCTACAAGGTCCGCTGGGGCTTCCAGGACGAATTCGTCGAGTTGTTCGAGCGGAACCACTGGCCCCTGCTACGAGCCGGCCTGGAGTCCGGGCGCTACCTCGACGTGCGCGCCTTCGCGCCGCGCTTCCACGGCGACGGACGCCAGGATTGGACTTTCGAGGTCACGATCACCTACCGCGACTGGACCTCGATGGAGGAGCACACCGATCCGGCCGTCGTCGCCCGGCTCTACCCGGACGCCGAGAAGCTGGCCCGCGAGGAACGGCGTCGCTTCGAGCTGATCGAAGCCCACTGGGACACGCTGCTCGAAGAGCACGCATTGCCGCGGTAGCGTGGCTTTGGAGCTCAGGCCGGCCGGGTCGGCTCGGTGGCGGTCTCGAGCGACTCGATCGTCTGGCGCAGGACCTCGGCCGACTTGCGGACGCCTCGGGCTTCGCGCGGGCTCAGGTCGAGCCGCAGGACCCGTTCGATGCCGCGCCGGCTGACCACCGTCGGCAGGCTCAGGCAGACGTCGTCGATGCCGTAGTAGTCCGTGACCAGGCTCGATATCGACAGCACGGTGTTCTGGTCGCGCAGGATCGCCTCGGCGATTCGCATCAGGCCGGCGGCCACGGCGTAGTAGGTCGCGCCCTTGCGGCTGATGATTTCGTAGGCGGCGTCGCGCGTCTGGCTGAATATCCGCTCCATCGTTTCGGGGTTGAGCGGGATTCCGTTCTCCGCGCAGAAGCTGGGCAGCCGCATCCCTGCCACGTTGGCGAGCGACCAGACCGGGACCTCGCTGTCGCCGTGCTCGCCGATGATGTAGGCGTGGACGCTGCGTGGATCCACGCCCAGATGCTCGCTCAACATATACCGGAAGCGGGCCGTATCCAGGATCGTGCCCGACCCGAAGACCCGCTGTGCCGGCAGTCCGGCCAGGTTGAGGGTCACGTACGTCAGGACGTCGACCGGGTTCGTGGCCACGACGATGATCCCCTCGGGATTGGCCGCGGCGACCTTGGGTACGATCTGGGCGAAGATCGCGGCGTTGCGGCGGACCAGCTCGAGGCGGGTCTCGCCCGGCCGCTGACCGACGCCGGCGGCGATGACGGTGATCGCGGCGCCTTCGCAGTCGGCGTACTCCCCGGCGCAGATCTTCGTCGGGTGGGCGAACGGGACGGCGTGGTTGAGGTCCATCGCTTCACCCTCCGCCCGCTCGTGATTGGCGTCGATGAGGACGATCTCCGACGCGATCCCGGAGAGCAGCAGGGTGTAGGCGAAGGTCGAGCCGACCATGCCCACGCCGACGATTGCCACCTTGGTCGGTCGGCTGGTCCGGAAGTCCGGCTCGGGCGCCATCGAGGGCTCGCCCGTGGGTCGGCGGCGATGGCCCGGGTGGCGGGTCGCCCGCGGATCGATGGTGTCGGTCATTGCGACATCGTGACATCCCCGCGCTACCGCGGCACGCCACGTTGCAACTTCGCTCACCGAGCGCGACTGGCGCCGGGTGGCATCGACACCACTAATGTCCACCACTAGCTGCTGGTAACCACCTGGTAGAAGTTGGCGAGGCTGTCGCCGGGGCCGTCCTCGAAGGATTCGAAGACCTTGTCGATCGGATTGGCGTATTCCTCGGGTCCGAGTTGTACGACCATCGGGGATCCCGTGAAGGAAGCCATCGGCGTCTTGGCGCTGGCCCTCCAGGTGCCTCGCGCATTCAGGACGAGAACTTCGCCCACATAGCAACCGAAGGTGAAGAGGGTTTCGGCCATCTGGTCTACGGCCAGACCATCCGAGCGAAAGCCTTCGAGGATCTCGTCGACGGCGGCCAGGCTGCCGGGGCTGTAGTCGAGCGTCGCGCCCGTAATGAGGGCCGAGGCCTCCACCACCAGATCGGCATGCCTGTGAGCGTAGGTCGGCTCGGCGGGGTACTTGAGAACCAGCCCCAGCTTTGAAGGCCCTTCCGTTTTGTGTCGCGGGAGCAACTTCACCGTCTGCACCTCCCCGTTCGGATCGAGCCTAGGCCCTATCCGGCAGGCGGGCAAGTGGGATCCGGCCGCCCGGTTACCCCTTGGTCTTGCCGAGTTCCGTGATGACTGTGCGGAACGGCTCGGCATAGCCGGTGAAGCCGGCGAAGAGCCGCCAGACCTCCTCCGGGGGGCGGCCCGACTTGAGCAACCCGCTGCTCCAGCTCCTGGCGTTGGCGTTTGCTCGAGGCCCGAAACAACCGAAGCAGCCGCGGTCGTAGGTGGGGCAGAGAGCGTTGCAGCCGGAGGTGGTGACCGGACCCATGCACGCCTCGCCGGTGGCGACGACCATGCAGACGATGCCCTTGCGCTTGCACTCGCGGCAGACGGCCTCGTCACGGATCTGGGGGCGGCGGCCGACCAGCACCGCCGTCAGCAGCTCGGTCAGCTGCCCGCCGTCGATGGGACAGCCCCGCAGCTCGGCGTCCACCTTGACGTGGTCGGAGACGGGCGTGGCGGTGGCCAGCGACTCGATCCACTCGGGATGTTCGTAGACCGCGGCTCGGTAGGCGTCGTGATCGGCCCAGTTCCGCATAGCCTGAATGCCGCCGGCCGTGGCACAGGCCCCGATGGTGACCAGGATGCGAGCCTGCTTGCGCAGCTCCTTTATCGCGTCGAGGTGCTCCGGGGCGCTGATGGAGCCCTCCACGAAGACGATGTCGTAGGGTCCGGGCGAGCGGCGCGAGGTGGCTTCGGGGAACTCCACGATGTCGAAGCGCGAGACGATCTCGAGCAGCTCGTTCTCCAGATCGAGGATGGTGAGCTGGCAACCGTCGCAGGAAGCGAACTTGGCGACGGCAACTCGCGGTCTGGCGGTTCTGCCTGCGGTTGCCATCAGATTCCCTCGCGATTGAACATGTCGCCGAGATCGTTGAGGCGGAAGACGGGGCCGTCCTTGCAGACGAAGCGGCCGGCCATCTGGCAGTGCCCGCACAGCCCGATGCCGCATTCCATGTGGCGTTCCATCGAAACGCAGATCCGGTCGGTGGGGACGCCCTTGGAGATCAGGCCCTGCACGGATGCCTGCATCATCCGCTCGGGTCCTACGACGAAGGCGCTGACCTTGGTGCAGTCCCAGGAGATCATGTCGAAGAGCGTCGTGACGACGCCGACCCGTCCCTTCCACTCGGGACCGGCCCGGTCGACCGTGATCGCGACGTCGATCGCCTTGCCGGCGGACCACGCCGCCAGGTCGTCGCGGAAGAGCATGTCCTCCGGCGTGCGCGAACCGTAGAAGAGCGAGACGGACTCGAAGCGGTCGTGGTTGGCGACGAGCGCATCCACCAGGCCGTGCAGCGGCGACAGGCCGACGCCGCCGGCGACCACGACGGCGTGCCGGCCGTACGCTTCCTCGATCGGCCAGAACGTCCCCAGCGGGCCCCGCAAGCCCACCTTGGCGCCCGGATGGAGCGTGTCCAGGGCCGTGGACGTGGCCCCGACTGATCGGATCGTCAGATCGATCTCATTGGCGCGGAAGCGGGAAATCGAGATCGGCACCGCCGGGAAGGCCGGCAGGGCGATCATGACGAACTGACCCGGCCGGCCCGACAGGAAGGCCGGATCCAGATCCGTGAGCGTCAGGGTGGTCGTGTCGGCGGTCTCGGGGCGTATCGAGGCCAGGCGGGCGATCGAGTAGGTCCCGGGGCTGGCGGCGACCGGCTCGACCGCGACCGGACGGATGACCGGCGCGATCGGCGGCGCGATGGCCACAAGCTCTTCGCGAACGTCGATGCGGACCGGGCACCAGGTGATGCATCGGCCACAGCCGACGCAGCCGGACGACCCGAACTGGTCCCACCAGGTCGAGAACTTGTGCGTCAGCCATTGGCGATATCTATCCCGCGGGCGGGCCCGGAAGTCGCCGCCGGCAACCTTGGCGAAGGCGACGTCGAAGCAGGAGTCCCACTGCCGTTCGGTCGTGCTGGACGTGCCGTCCATGGCGGACTTCTCGACGACCGAGGTGCAAAAGCAGGTCGGGCACGACATGGTGCAGTTGCCGCACTCGACGCAACGGTCGGCTACCTGGGCCCAGCGCGGGTTGTCGAGCTGGAGCTTGAGGCGATCGGCGATGCCGGCCATCGGCAGTGGCTCGCCCATCTGGGTCCGGACCGATTCGACGTTGTCGACTGCCGCGCCGGCCTCCGCGTGCGACGGTCGGCGCGTCGGCAGCTTGGCCACGATCGCGGCCCCACCGGGCGACCCGGCCTGGATCACGAAGCCTTCATCGATCTCCGTGAGGAGGATGTCGTAGCCGCCACGAACCTCGGGCCCGGTCCCCATCGAGGTGCAGAAACAGGTACTCGCGGAGGTCGTGCACTGGACAGCGACGATGAAGGCGGCGGACCTGCGGGCTCGGAAATCCTCGTCGGTGAACTGGCCGCCCAGGAAAACCCGATCCTGAATGGCGAGAGCGGCGATCTCACAAGCGCGAACGCCCAGGAAGGCGACCTGTGGGGCGTCGGGCACCGCCGGGTCGAAGCCGATGGCGCCGCTTCGATGAGCGGCGGCGATCGTGAGGTTGGGCGGGAAGGTGAACCGCTTCCACGGTGTCGGCCCCACCGAGTACCCGAAGACGCGGGTGTCGCCGCCGTGCTCGAGTCGGTAGCGTCCAG
This sequence comes from Chloroflexota bacterium, assembly GCA_003157875.1. GTDB lineage: Bacteria > Chloroflexota > Limnocylindria > Limnocylindrales > CSP1-4 > Fen-1039. The sequence continues at coordinate 7,557 of PMKV01000072.1, read as the reverse complement.
CGGTCTGCACGTCTCGCCAGCCGATGGGCAGGTCGGCGGCGGCATGAATCTCGTCGTAGACGATCGCGTCTTCCCGAATCGTCGGGCCGATCACACACCGCCCGGTTCCGCGAATAGCCTCGACCATCGCGCCGAAGTCTTCGCGAGCCAGGAACCACTGCCGGGCCGCGGCCGTCTGGCTTGGCGCTGGGCTTGTGATCACGACTCCGGAACCTCCTGGGGGACGGCTGGCCTCGAACTGACCTCAGCGGGCGAAGAGATCCAGGAGCTGCAGGCGGGTGGCTCGGAGGCGGCGGGCCACGGCCTTCAGGACTCGAGGGTAGAGACTGGCGGCCAGGGCGTGGTCTTCCTTGAGCGCGGCTCGGAGCTTGGGGCCCTCGATGACGAGGGCTCGACTGGCCTCCGTGGCCACGACGGTAGATTGGGCCTGGGCGTCGCTCAGTACGGCTGACCAACCGAAGATGTCACCGGGCTCGACACTGAGTATCGTGACCGGCCCGCGTTCGGGAACGAGCGTCCGCAGGGCCAGCCGGCCGGACACGAGGATGCCCAGCTCCTTGGTCTCGTCGCCCTCGCGGAGAATCACCTCGTCCGCATCGAAGTCCTGGATATCACCAAGCCTGGCAAGACGTTGCTGCGTCTCGGGCGAGAGCTCGGCTCCAAACCATGTGCCGTTGAGCATGGCGATGACTTCGGCGCAATCGTCCATTGCGCGAGCATGCATTTAGCCCCACGTCAGGGGCAGTGCCATCGGGTCGACGGGCGCGGGCCATTCGGCCCCGTTGCCGGAAGCGGCTTCGGCCTCGAGTTGGGCGCCCCTAGAGGACCGGGCGCAGGCTCTCGGCGACTACCTCTGCGACATCCATGACCCGGATCGTCGCCACGTCCCTGTCCTTGAGCCCATCTTCGAACATCGTCAGGCAGTAGGGGCAGGCAACGCAGACGGTCGATGGATCCGTTCCGAGAGCCTCGATCGCCTCACCGACCCGGGCGACGTTGATCCGTTCTCCGACGCCCTCTTCCATCCACATCCGGCCGCCTCCCGCGCCGCAGCAGAAGGCGTTCTCGCGGTTCCGCGCCGCTTCGACTGGCTTCGCGCCGGTGACGGCGGCGATGGCGCGTCGTGGTTCGTCGTAGATGCCGTTGTGACGACCGAGATAGCACGAGTCGTGGTAGAGGACCTGGCCGAGCGCGGTGACCTGCCGGGTCGGCTTGATCTTGCCCTCCGTCAGCAGCCGCGCCAGTAGCTCGGAGTGGTGGACGACCTCCAGCTCGAGCCCGTACTGGCGGTAGTCGTTCTTGAGGGTATTGAGACAGTGCGGGCACGCGGCGATGACCTTGGTCACCTTCCTGGCGGTGAACAGTTCGACGTTCTCCCGGGCCATCTGATCGAACAGGAATTCGTTGCCGAGGCGCCGGGCGCTGTCGCCGCAGCACTTCTCCTCTTTGCCGAGCACGCCCCAGCTGACTCCGGCAATGTTCAGGACGGTCGCGATGGCGACCGTGACCGCCTTCTGCCGCGCGTCGAATGTCCCGGCGCAACCGATGTAGAAGAGGTACTCGGTCTCGCCGGCGACGTAGTCCTTGACCTCCATGGTGGTATGCCACTTGGTCCGCTCCGTCGGCGCGATGCCCCACGGATTGGAGCGCTGCTCCATGTTCTCGAAGAGGTTCAGGAGCTCGTCCGGGAACTCACTCTTCATCTCAACGAGATTGCGGCGCATCTTGATGATCTTGGGCATGTGCTCGATCAGCACGGGGCAGGATTCCATGCAGGCGCCGCACGTCGTGCAGGCCCAGATGGCCTCGATCGAGTTGGTCGCTTCGCCTTCCGGACCGATGAGTGGGACCTGCGGCTCCTGCCCCGACTCGAGGGCGGCCGCGTTGGCCATCAGATTCATCTTGACCGAATGGATGACCTGGCGAGGGTTTAGCGCCTTGTTGGTCGCGGTCGCCGGGCAGGCCTCCTGGCACCTGCCGCACTCGGTGCATGAGAACGAGTCGAGGAGGTCCTTCCAGGTGAAGTCGCTGACCTTGCCGGCGCCGTAGGTGTTTCCGGCGGCGAACTCCTCACGCGGCTGGGTGTTGGGCTTCTCGAGCCGAGCGAAGAAGGAGTTCGGGATGGCCGTCATGATGTGCATGTGCTTGGAGATCGGCAGGAAGACCAGGAACGAGCACAGCACCACGGCGTGCAGCCACCAGAACCACGACTCGTAGGCGCCGTCTCCCGAGAACTGAGCCACCAGCGACGAGATGGGCATCCAGCCCTTGAGGGGCTCCTGGCCGCGCGCGATCTCGGACCCGTGGATGCCGAAGTAGGCGACCATCAGCAGCCCGATGAAGGCGAGGATCAGGAAGGCCTCGACGCTTCGCCGCTTGACGTACTTGGTGTCCAGCTTGAACAGCAGGCGCCGTACAACCGCGAGCACGATGGCGATGAGGGCCAGCAGCGACACGACATCGAACATGAGGAGGAGCGGCCCGCGGAGGTAGTCGGGGAGCAAGCGCAGGCTGATGTCCGGCAACAGGCCGCTGACGATGAACTCGGAGTTGGCGATCAGCAGGATGAGGAACGACCAGAAGATGACGAAATGGTTGACTCCGAACGGTCGCGCCAGCACCCGCTTCTGGCCGAAAGCGTAGAGGAGCATGTCCCAGGCTCGCCGCCCGAAGTGGTCGAGCCGGTTCTCCGGCTTGCCGAAACGGACCAGCGACAGCCGTCGCCAGGTCAGGACGCAGAAGGCAGCCGCCGCCAGCAGAGTCAGAAGCGCGAACGCAAGCTGCTGGTTCACTTGGAGCCCCCAGCTGCCTTCATGTCGCGCAGGCGGTTGGTGATAGCCGGCACGATCGTCAGCACGTCGCCCACGACGCCGTACTTGGCGACCTGGAAAATCGGCGCGTCCTTGTCGCGGTTGATGGCGATTATCACGTCGGAGTCCTGCATCCCGACAAGGTGCTGTATCGCGCCGGAGATGCCGCAGGCGATGTAGATCTTCGGCCGGACCGTCTTGCCCGTCTGGCCTACCTGGCGGTCCATCGGCATCCAGCCGGCGTCGACCGCGGAACGGGACGCCCCGACGACGCCACCGAGCTCGTCGGCCAGCTCTTGGAGCACGGCGAAGTTCTCCTTGCCCATCATCCCTCTGCCGCCCGAGACGATCACGTCCGCCCCGGCGATGTCGACGCTATGGCTCTGCCTGTCGCCGACGATCTCGAGGACCTTGACGAGAACGTCGTCCTCGTCGATCTCGCAGGTTTCGCGGATTGTCGTTCCGCTCCGGCCCGGCTGTTTCTCCGGCATGGCCATGACGTGTGGCCGGACGGTTGCCATCTGGGGCCGGAACTTGTCGCACATGATCGTGGCCATGATGTTGCCGCCGAAGGCCGGGCGAGTCTGCATGAGGTTGCGCTTGTCGTCGATGGCAAGGCCGGTGCAGTCTGCGGTGAGGCCCGTCCCGACGGCCGTGGCAACCGCTCCGGCAAGGTCTCGGCCCAGGCCGGTCGCTCCCATGAGCACGATCTCCGGCTTGTACTTCGCGATGAGCTGGCAGACCGCCTTCAGGTAGCTTTCGGTGCGGTAGTAGCGGAAGGCGGGTGCGTCGACGACGTACGCCGTGTCGGCGCCGTAGGCGAAGGCTTCTTCGCAGAGGTGCTCCACACCGGCGCCGATGACCATCGCCGAGAGCGGCACGGCCAGGGTATCGGCAAGCTCGCGCCCCTTGCCGAGCAGCTCCCATGAAACCTTGGCCGGCTCGCCTTCGGTCTGCTCGACGAGCACCCAGACGCCCCTGTATTCGGCGAGCTTGCGGGCCAGGGCCCGAGCCTCCGGGTCGTCTTCCGGAGCTCCGCCGCGTTCGGCGAGGAGCTGATCCAGGAGGGCCCGTTCTTCGGGCGTGAAGAACATGTCGATGGCCTGAGCGGGGCAAACCTTGACGCACTTCACGCAGCCGATGCATTTGTCCTGATCGATGATCGGCGATTCGGCGTCGTCCATCTCGATGCAGTCGTCAACGGGGCAGGCGCTCTGGCACCGCGCGCCACAGGCCAGGCAGCGCCCTTCGATGAGCTGCGCCTTGCCCCGCGGCCGCTTGATCGGCTTCTTGGCTTCGGTCATTTGGTGATCCCAGAGTCCTCTCTCGCCGAAACGGATGCCATGGCTAAGGCATGACTACAAGGAGATCAGGTCTTTGCTCAACAGCTTCTCGACCAGGAGCTTGGCTGCGCCCGCCGGATCGGTGGCGCCGTCGCCGATCAGTTCCCCCATATCGCGCTGCGGCGAGAAGATCCGACTGACCCAGGTCGGCGAGCCCTTGAGGCCGATCGTGCGGACATCGATCTTGAGGACGCGGTTGTCCCAGACCTCGATCTGGCGCTCGCGCGAAAGGAGTCGCATCGGCACGGTCGGGTACCGGGGACGGTTGATCTCGCGCACGACGGTGATCGTCACCGGCAGAGGCGCCTCCACGATCTCGTGCCGCCCCTCGAGCTTGCGCCGAACACGGATGCGACGGCCCTCGAGGTCGATGTTGACGATCCTGTCGACGAGAGTCAGCTGAGACCAACCGAGCCTGGTGGCGATCCCGGGTCCCACCTGAGCCGTGTCGCCGTCGATCGTTTGCTTGCCGCACAGGACGATGCCGACCTCGTCTTCCTCATTGAGGCGGCGAATGGCGGCTGCCAGGACGTTGCTCGTGGCAAGGGTATCGGCGCCGCCGAAGGCTCGGTCGGACAGGAGCACCGCGCGGTCGACGCCCAGGGCCAGGGCGCGCCTGAGCGTGGCTTCCGCGTTGAGGGGGCCCATCGAGATGGCCGTGACGCGGCCGTGCAAGTCGTCGGCCAGGCGGAGCGCCGTTTCGAGGGCATGTGTGTCGTACGGGTTGACTATGAACGGAATGCCCTCACGAACAAGCGTGTTCGTGACCGGATCGATCTGCACCTGAGTCGTATCCGGAACCTGCTTGATGCATGCGACTATCTGCATAGAAACGTCAACCCCTGGGGTCAAGTCCGATTTCGTCCCAATGGCAGCGCGTGACCTTCACGCCTGGTACTCGGCGTTCGCCGCCGACCGCGGGCTACAGTCGGGGCGCGGTCCTCGTCGCTGCCACGATGAACGCGGCTAAATGGTCCATTGGCGAGCATGCATTTGGGTCGGGGCAACGGGCAGTGCCATCAGGTCGGCGGCCGCGGGCCATCAGGTCGGCGAGGTTGGGCCATTCGGCCCCGTTGCCCGGCACGGCGCGTCGCCTTGGGCCGGCATCGCTAGACTGCAACGGAGTCTGCGCAGGCGGAGTTGCGAATCGATGGAACCCAGGCGGCGCGTCGTAACTGGTCTGACTGGAGCGGCCTTCCTCCTGATTGCGATAGGGGTCGCCGCGGTGGTCTTCGACGCGGGCTTCAGCGGCAACGGAGGGGCTACGACCCGAGGCTCGGGGACGGCCATGCCGGGTCTGAGCACACCGCCGGCCAGTGCGTCGCCGACAACGCTCCCCTCGGCGTCGATCGGCAGCGGCGTTCCGGGAACGCCCCAGCCGATCGAGTCGGCATCGCCCGCCACGTCGGCCGGCCCGTCCCAACACCCGACGGGCTTCGCGCAGCAGGGCGACGGTATCGTTTATCTCGCCGCCGACGGAACCGTCATACCCGTGCCTCTGGTCCCCGGCCTCGGCCTCCAGATCACCGAAGGCCGGGCTATCTACAGCGTTCTGGCCTCGAATCGATACGGGCTGACAGCCGGCTCGTATGGGGGCGAGTTCCTGCCGCTCGTCACCATGGGCCAGGCCGACGGTTCGAGTGCCGAGACGGGCGGTCTGGTTCTGGGCGGCCTGATCGTGTCCAAGCTGGTCTCGGACCAGCTGGCTGCCATCACGGTCGATCAGGATCGATGGATCGTCGCTCTGCCGGTCGATATCCGAGGGGCCGGCAAGTCTATGGTCGACGTCTCATTCGATCAATTCGGCCTGGCCGGCTGGTCCAACACGCCGCGGGTGCTCGTTCGGTTTCCGGGCACCATGCCGGTCGTCGAGTCCATCCCATCCAACGGCGGGTTCCACGTGCTTGTCGAAGGGCTCGGCGTAACCTCATGGCAGGTCATCGATCCGGCCAGATTGAGCCTGCCGGCATCCGGGATCGATCCGGACCATGCGATGAACCAACTGCTCGTGTACGGCAGCGGGTCGCCGACTCTGAACGGCGATCAGGTACGGCGGGACATCCTGTTCGATCGAAGGGCGTCGGTGGGGCAGGTGATGGTCGGCGCGACCGGCGACGTCAGCGTCTCCCTCGTCGTGGACGGCAGTCGCGCCGACCTGGGGCCGGACAAGATCCTCACGGTCGGCGGCGTCCCGGTGTTCGTAGCCCAGAACTAGGGCGCGTCATCCTCGGGGACGGCCCGGTCCGTCGAAAAGTCAGACTGTGGGATGACCTCAGCGGCGGAGCCGATGTCTAGACTGCGCGCAGCGGCAGCTCGGCATGGAGGTGGAACATGGGCGGCGGATGGCAGGATCGTAACGGCAGAAGCGACGGTGGCGGGCGGGGTGGCACCCTGGCGGTCGGCGTGCTGCTGGTCCTGCTCGGGGTGTTCTTCCTGGCTTCCGAGCAGTTCAGCGTCGACTTCGGCCGATACGGCTGGCCGGTCTACATCATCGTCCCCGGCCTCTTCCTGCTCGTGGTGGGTCTTGCCATACCGCATGAGGGCGGCCTCGGCGCGGCGATCCCCGGCGGCATCATCACCACGGTCGGGCTGGTGCTGGCGCTCCAGAGACAGACCGACACGTACGCCAGCTGGGCCTACATGTGGGCGCTCGTGGCACCCGGGTCCGTCGGGGTGACGCTGGCCCTGTTCGGCGTGCTGCACCGCCGCTGGGATCTTCTCGGCGCGGGTCTCAGGTCGGCGGCGACCGGGCTTGGGCTGTTCATCGGATTCGGGCTCTTCTTCGAGAACGTCATCGGGATCGACGACGTCCATCCGAACATGGTCTTTCACACGGCTCTGCCGGTCATGGCCGTTGGGCTCGGGATCGTGATCGTAATCTGGAATCTGCTGCCGGAGCGATTGCGGTCCGGACGGCGGGCCGCTCCGGAGCCGTGGCGCCCGGCCGAATCGCCCGAGACTCCTCCGCCTCCGGCGCCGCCCGCCGGCTGAGGCTCCACTCGCAGAGTTCGCAGTGGCGGGCACTCCGCCGCGAAGAAACCGGCCGGCTCGCGTCTGGGCCTATCGCGAACCTGGAGGAGTGGCAGGCATGGTGACGGCACGCTGGCCAACGCTGGCGCGCTGTCGCTCGGATCGCGGCCGGGGGCTTAGACGACCTTGACGACCTTGTAGTCGAGCGTGCCGGCCGGGACCTGGACGCGGATCGTCTCGCCGGGATGGCGGCCCAGCAGGGCTCGGCCGATGGGGGATGTGAAGCTGATCTTGCCGGCCGTGGCATCGGCTTCGGCGGAGCCGACGATGGTGAAGGTTTCCTCGCCGTGGCGGTCCGTTTCTATCACGACCGTGGAGCCCAGGACGACTTCGCTGCCGCCCTCGTGGCTGGCCTCGATCATGACCGCGTACTT
>PMKV01000114.1:13968-20876 GCA_003157875.1 Chloroflexota bacterium | reverse complement strand
GTCGGTGCCGGCGAAGCTCAACTCCAGGTAGTCGCGTTCCTCGCCGGCGATGCCGCGCCGGAGCATTCGCTCGTAGCGGGCGACGCCGTGGTCGATGTGGACGACGAGATCGCCCTGCGTGAGCCGCTCCAGGACGTCGCGCGGGACCACGCGGCGGAGCGCCTTGGGTCGACGAACCCGCACGGAGCCGAAGAGCTCGCGGTCGGTGACGAGCATCAGCCCGTCTGGTCCGCCGGCGAATCCGCCGTTGAGGCTCCGGCCGACAAGCGTTCGAGTGCCCCGCCCCGGTGCCTCCGTAAGGCGGTCGACGACGGCGGTGGGCAGGCCTTGTTCGTTGAGCAGATCCGCCAGTCGCGGCGCTTGATCGGAGGCCAGCACGACCCGATCGCCCTCGGCCGCCCATGCCCTGACGCTCTCGGCCAGTCGGGCGGTCCGTGCCGGCGGCAGGGCGGGTTCACGCCAGCCGAAGAGATCGCCCATCGGCGTGCCTCCGCCCGTCGGTGCGCCGGCGTCGGACTCCCAGGTCAGTTCGAGGGTTCGACCGCGCAGCAGATGGGTCTTCCAACCCCGCGGACCGAGATAGGCCTCCGGCCAATCCTCGGGGATGTCGCCGGCCCCGAGCAGCTCCGTTCGACGCTCCGCCGCCTGTCGCCACAGGAAGTCGGCCGCGTCCGCGATATCCCCCGGCTCGTCGAGAACCAGCAGCGTCGACGGCGGCAGGTGGTCCAGGCCGCTCGAAGGGCATAGGACGGCCGCCCAGACCTCGGCGGCATCTCCGGTTTCGAGGGCACGGGCCGACGCGGCAACGTCATGGACATGGCCTGCGTGCGCCCCCAGCTCGCCGGTGCCGGCATGGACGCCCTCCTCGAAGTGGGCCAGGTCCGCAGCCAGTCGATCCGGAAGCTTCGAGATACGATCGGCGGCTCGCCCGGCCCGGTCGCGGATCTCAGCCACTCCTCCCTGCGGAACGAGGAACTCGCTGGCGGGCAACAGCACCACCTCGTCCACGCTGCGGAGGCTGCGCTGGTCGGTCGGATCGAAGACGCGCAGCGAATCGATCTCGTCGCCGAACAGTTCGATGCGGATCGGCAGCGGCGCCGCGGACGGAAAGACGTCGACGAGCCCGCCGCGCCGGGCGAACTCGCCCCGGCCGGCAACCTCGGAGACCGGATCGTAGCCGAGCGCCAGCAGGTCGTGGAGCAGCTCGTCCTGGTGGAGACGGGCGCCGACGCGAAGGCGTCGCGGCGCGGCCGGCAACTCCTCCGGATCGAGGGTGTGCTGGAGCAGCGCCTGGACGCTCGCCACCAGGACTCGGGCACGGCCGGAGCGCCACGCCGCGAGCGCCGCCACACGGGCCGCGGTTTCGTCGCGAACGAGCTCGCTGCGCTCGTAGGCCAGCGCGGTTCGGGGCTCCAGGACGGCCACCGCCTCGGGATCGCCCAGCCACGCCTGCAACTCCTCTGCCACGCGGTCGCCGATCTCGGCGTCGCGAGCCACCCAGCACAGCCGCTCGGCGGCGGCCGGGCCGCCCGCGCTCGGGTCGCCCAGCGCGAGAGCCGCGGCCAGGTATGTCTTGGCGCCGTGTGGCACCGACGCCAGGGCCGCATGCCTGCCGCCCCCGGGGAGTGGGGAATTCTCCGTCCCGAGCCGGCTACGCAGAGTGGCGAAGGCACCGCTGGAGTGGAGCAGCGGCGGCAGGGCGCGAAGATCAGGCAGCTTCCTGGTCGTCGCTCCGGAGCCGGGCCCGGAGCCGACTGCCGCAGTCAGTCGGCTCGCCTCCGCTCTCGCCGACTGGGCGGCCCCGTACGCAGCCCGGATCTCCTCGTCGACGTGGCGCTCCTGGCCTCGCTTGCCGCGGATTGCCGGCGCCCCTGGCGCCTTCCCCCGTCGAACCGGCAGGCCCGGCTCGTCCGGGATCGCGAACTCGTCGGTCGAAGCATCGTTGCCGGCCGCCGGTCGATCGGGTATTCCGAGTCCGTCGGCGCCGAGCGGGTCGGCCTCGCCGCTCAGAGCCGCCTCGATCTGGCGGCGGAGCGAGCGGCCTCCGCGAACGCTCACTCGCCACCCTCGGGCGGCTTCGACTTGCGCCAGCCCGTCCTGGTGCGCCGAATGCCGTCCGGGCCGGGCGGGCCGTCGACCGCGCCGGGGGGCGCAGAACGATCGTCGTCTGCCGGCCGCAGCTCGAAGGCGTTGAAGTGGTTCGCGGCCTTGCTCGTTCCATCGCGCGCCCAGGCCTCGACCGCGTCGGCGGCGGCATCGAGCAGTTCGGAGAGTCGGGCCTTCTCGCCCCGCCCGAACTGGCTTAGAACGTGGTCGATGGCGTCGCCGCCGGGCTCGCCGATTCCCACCCGGAGCCGGCTGAACTGCTCGTTGCCGAGTTCCTCGATGATCGAGCGCAGGCCGTTGTGGCCGCCGGCGCTGCCACCCTCACGGAACCGAAGCTTGCCGAATGGCAGCGCGAAGTCGTCCGCCACGACCAGGATCTCGTTCAGTGGAGCGTGTTGATGGGCCAGCACCTTGCGAACCGCCAGCCCCGACTCGTTCATGAAAGTCAGCGGCTTGACCAGAACGAGGTCCAGGCCGCCGTATCGACCCTGGACGATCGACGACGCATCCCGCGTCCGACCTCTACCGGACCAACCGGCGCGATCGGCCAGCCGGTCCAGAACCATCCAGCCGATGTTGTGGCGCGTCTTTTCATATTGAGCGCCGGGATTACCCAGGCCAACGACGATCTTCACCGCTGCTCCAGCGTGGGCCGCCGCGCTGTTGCGCGACACGCGAAATCAGCCCTGATCCGAGTTCGGAGGGCCTGGGGCGGATGGTATCAGGCGCCGCGTCGAGGGCCACATTTCGGGGTGCGCGGGCGCATCGGATAGGCGTTGGCGCCGATTGACCCGGGGTGTTGAATGCCGGATCCTCTCGGCCATGAGTGCAAGCAGTCCTTCGAAGATCACGGCTCAGCTGGTGTCCGTCTGGCGTGACGATTCCCTGGCCGGCGCCGCCCTGGCGGAAAGTGACGATTCCTCCGGCTGGAACCTCGTCTTCGAGCGCACCCGCCTCTTCACCGACGCGGACCGAAAGGCCGGGCAGGCCAGCTACTGCATCACCAATGAGGCCGGCACCGCAACCTACGGCGGCGTCACCCGTTGGGCCATCGACGGCACGGAACTGAAGCTGGCGCTCGACGCGAAGACGGGCGGTGAACTTGGACTGGCGAGCGAGCTGATCGTTGCCCTGGCCTGTCCTCCGGATTCCGTCGACCAGCTCAAGACCGCCCTGGCTGAGATCCTGGCGCCGACCGGCTAGGGGGCCGCTGCCGGCACGCGAGCTTCGCCCGAACTCACCCGGCGGCCGACCTGCCGGCCGTGGCGTCGTGGCTTTCCACCTTGCTGCCGTCCGTCTCGCTGCCGTCGTGATGGGGCAGGGACCCGAGAACGCTTCGCTCCATTGCTCGCATTGCCGCCTCTTCGACAGGCTCGGCGTGGTCCCAGCCGCAGACGTGGAGCGTGCCGTGGACGGCCAGCAGGAGAAGTTCCTCCGCCGCGGTCCAGTGCACGTCACCGGTTTGACCGCCTCGGCCTTCGGCGGCCTGCGCGACGGCCCTCTCGACGGAGACGATGACGTCTCCGAGATGGGCCCGCAGTCCGGGCGGTAGCGCAAACGCCTGCTTGAGAGCGGCGGCCACCCATGGATCGCGCTGGAGATCGGAGCCGCTTTCGTGGGGCGGAAACGCCTCGGGCGGAAAGAAGGGGAACGACAGCACGTCGGTCGCCCCGGATCGACCCATGTGCAGGGCGTTCAACTGGGTCAATTCACAGTCGGCGGAGAGGACCACGCCGATGGACGCCGGGCCGGGAGCTCCGGCCGCCTCCAGCGCGGCGCGCACCGCTGCCGCCACGCCCGTCCGCGAAACCAGCGCGGATATGCCCGGCCGAATCGTCACGTCGACGCGAAATGGCGGCAGGTAGATCGATGAGGTCGCGCCCTCCGCGATCTCGGCGGATGCGGGCGGACAGTCGGTCAGGGGCGCATCCGCCGAACCGGAGGACGATGCCGGGCGCTCTCGGGCAGGCGTCATTGGATGGCGCTCAGCTGGCACCGGCCGTCCTCTCGATCCCGCATGAGCGCACCCTCGCTACCGCTGGCTTCTCTCGCGCCGCGATTCGATCTCGACCACCTTGTTCTGTGGGTAGGCGATCCGCTGGTGGTACATGCCCAGCAGCTGACCGACGAACGCCTCGTGGATGCGCTCGAGGTCGCGGATGGTCAGGTCGCATTCACTCAGCTGACCGTCACCCAATCGTTCCTGGATGATCTGACTCACCATTGCCCGTATTGTGGTCTCATCTCGGCTCGAGAGTGAGCGCACCGATGCTTCGACCCCGTCGGCCAGCATGAGGATCGCGGCCTCGCGCGACTGGGGCTTTGGCCCGCCGTGACGGAATCGGCGCTGATCGACGGCCTCGGCAGCCGTCTTTCCGGCGGCGGTCTTCTCGCCGCCGTACGGCCTGGCCGCAGCTTCGCGGGCCTTGCCGTAGACATAGCCCAGGATCGCCGTTCCGTGATGCTGGGGTATGAAGGCGATCAGCGGCTTGGGCAGGCCGGCCTTGTGGGCCAGGTCGATGCCGTCGGTGACGTGCTGCCGCAGGATCGTGGCCGAGTCGGCCGGGTCCAGCTGGTCGTGGATGTTCTCGCCGCTGGCCTGGTTCTCGATGAAGGCCAGCGGGTTGGCCAGCTTGCCGATGTCGTGATAGTAGGCCGCGGCCCTGACCAGCAGCGGATCGGCGCCGATGGCCGAGGCGGCGCGCTCGCCCAGGTTACCGACCATCAGCGAGTGGTGGTACGTGCCGGGCGTTTCGACGAGCAGGCGGCGCAGCAACGGCTGAGACGGGTTGGCGAGCTCAAGAAGCTGCGAGCCGGTCAGGATGCCGAACAGGTTGCCCAGCAGCGAGAAGCTGCCGAGCGTGATGACCGTGGCGATCAGGGCGCCCGCACAGGCCGCAGCCCAGAGTTGCAGTGTGCCGGTCATGTCGTGCTGGCCGAGCAAACCGAATGTGGCCAGGACCGCAACCTCCGTCGCCGCCACGGCCAGGCCGGCCTGGACGAAGAAGTGCTGCCTCTCGCCTTTGCGAATAGCCAGGATGCCGGCGAACCCGCCCAGGAAAACGTACGCGCTCATCTCCACCGATGAGCCGCTGACCGGGCCGGCAAGCACCGCCAGCAGCGCGATCGTAACGATGCCGACGCCCGAGTCGAGCAGCAGCGTGAGCAACATGCCCGCCGCGGCGGTGGGCATGACATAGGGCAACCAGGCTCGGCCCCCGGGCAGCTTCACCGCCAGAACGGCAACGACGAAGATCAACCCGATCAGGATCAGAGTCCGGCTGCGAGCCCAGTATTCCGGCCGGAAGCGCCACAGCCAGCCGAGCATGAGCGCGGCGGCGACGGTGCCAAGCAGCATCCATGCCGCGGGCTTGCCCCAGTCCACCGTCGACTGATCGAGACCGAAGTAGGTGATCTTGATCATGTCCGATTGGGAGATCTGGTGGCCCTGATCGACGATCACCTCGCCGGCTTTGACGGTGACCGTCCGGCTGTTGGCCGGGTCGGCGGCCGCCGCGTCCCGGGCCTGCTGGGTGAGAGTGGCGCTGTAGGCGGAGTTGGCAACGAACATCGGCGTGGAGATTGCCTCGGCCAGGCGCTTCTCATCCGCACTCAAGTCCGAGGGCATGTACGGGGCGGCGAGCGTCGCCTGCTCCGATGCCAGCTGGTAGTCGCGGATCTCGGTCTGTTCGGCGGCGCTGAGCGCGGTCTCGGCCGCCAGTTCGACCGTCGCCCAGCGTGCCGGATCGAGAGCCAGCAGGATCGTCCGAGCGTCGGACGGGAGCGACGGCAGTGCGGTCTGGGCCGCGAACAGCAGCGCGGTCTGTCTGGCTTGCGCGGTCTTGGACGAGGTGAAGGCGTCGTCTATCGGCTTGAGCGCAATCTGCAACTCGGACACCTGGGTGGCGGCGATCGACTTCGCGCGGTCGGTCGTGAAGTCGTAGCGCGGCGGCTCTCTATCTGAGGCGGCCTTCTGGGCCGCCGCCGTAGCGATCGGATCGGCGATCGTGGCGTCGCGCGGGGCGCGGATGGCGGACGCAGCCACGGCTCCGATCGCGTATCCGGGAGCCGTCGGGGTCAGGTCGCCGGCGACGCCCGCGGCGAGGGCGACGACGATCAGCAGCGCGGCGACAACGAGTCTGACCGCGTCTCGCCGGCCGAACGGACCTGGTCGTTCGTGCGGCTCCCTCAACACGGAAGCGCGGTCACGATCCGGCAGCGCCGGCTGCCAGCAGCTGCGTCACCAATTGACTGACGACCTTTCCGTCGGCGCGGCCGCGGGTCTTGGGCGAGAGCCAGCCCATGACCTTGCCCATGTCGCGCGGCGACGAAGCGCCGGTTTCGGAGATGGCCTGCTCGACCAGAGCCTGAATCTCGGCCTGCGACAGCGGCCGGGGCATGAACTCGGACACGACCGCGATGGCGGCCTCTTCCTTGGCGACGAGGTCCTCTCGGCCACCGGCGCGGAATGTATCCACCGACTCGTGGCGAACCTTCAGCTCTCGGGTCAGGACGCCGAGCATCTCGTCGTCGGCAAGCCGATGCTTGCCTTCCTTTTCGGCGCGCTGGACGGCCGCGAGCACCATGCGCAGCGAATCGCGGCGCATGGCATCACTGGCCAGCATTGCGGCCTTCAACTCTTGATCGAGTCGATCGCGGAGGGACACCGGTGTGGCACCTCGGGGGCGGGTTGCGCGTTCAGGGACTGCACCGCGCACCCATCGACAGCGTGATCGGTCTCGCTAGCTTTGCGTCTGGCGAGCGACCTTCTTGCGCTTGGCTTCCTTGCGCTTGCGCTTCAC
>PMKV01000114.1:0-13893 GCA_003157875.1 Chloroflexota bacterium | reverse complement strand
CGCTTGTCCACAGGATGACTTGCCGGATGTCGCCCGAATTGATTGACATGGGAACCTCGGGGCTTACGATCCCCGCGTCAGAGGGGATTCCGTGGAAAGATGCCCGACTCCAAGCCGGCCTCACCGGAACCCTCGGTTCTGCCAGCGCAAGGGGAGAGACGTGTCCAACGGTTCCGCGTTCTGCCTGTTCCGGTCGGTGCATTCCGAGCCGCGCCGACGACGGTTCCGACCGATGTCGTCGTGGATCCGCCTCTGCCTGGCCGGCCTNNCGCCACCTGCGATCTGCGGACCGACTTGGGAGAAGCTCCCGGCTACCGCGAAGACCTACACGATTGACGCCGTACAGGCGGAGCCGGACGCGTACATCTGCGCATTCAACGCCGCCGGAACTTCGCCCACGGTCCACTTCACACCAGACACACCGCTGGTGTCGACGCCGACCAAGGCCGCGCTCAAGCCGCCCGCCGCGCCGACCGAGCTCCACGAATGGGTCGACGAATCCAGCGATCCGGTGCCTGCGCATTTCGCATGGACGCCGCCCTCTGGGACGATCGGCGGCTACTACTTCTGGANNCTGCGCATTCAACGCCGCCGGAACTTCGCCCACGGTCCACTTCACACCAGACACACCGCTGGTGTCGACGCCGACCAAGGCCTAGCGCCCTGCGGCGCCGGGTGGGTTATTCGCCCAGCTCACCATGACCGAGCCGGGCTCGGCCGTGTCCGAAGACCTGAGTTGGACGTCTCCGTCGGGACCGATCAGCGGCTACGCCCTGCGGACGACATACCAGGTCATCGAGGGGTTTCAGCCGCCGGAAGTATGCGATTCGAGCTGGACGAAACTGCCATCCTCCGCCACGACATACCACCTGCCAAACATGGGGACGCCACCCAACGCCTTCATTTGCGCGTTCGACGACGGAGGGACTCGCCCACCGTGAAGTTCCCTATCCCGATGCCTCCGGACTAAGCGGCCGCTCCGCAGGCCGGTGACCGAGCCGGTGGGGCATCTCGATCGAGTTCGGGCGATCCGCCTGGCGGACCGAGGAGCCCCGGCTCGCACTGCGGATCCGCTGCGCGCCACGGAGAGTCGCCTCGCCGATACGAAACTGGTCCGCACGGCGCACGCCCGATGCCTCGGCGCAGATACGATGCAGCCATGGATCGACTGGACAGCCTGCTCGACATCATCGACCAGGGCGAGAGCCGCTACGGCGACCGCCTCTCCTTCGGCATGCGGAGCGACGACGGCGCGACCGAGCAGTGGACCTACCTCGAACTGAACCGGCACAGCCGGATCGTCGCCTGGCGGCTCCGGGCGCTCGGTCTCAACGCAGGCGACCGGCTGCTGGTCTGGACGCCGTCGAGCCCGGCCGTGCCGGCGCTGTACTTCGGCGCGATGCGGGCGGGCGTGGCTTTCGTCCCGCTGGACCTCCGTATGTCGCCCGGCGCGATCGAACGGATCGTGGCCCGGGCCGACGCTCGCCATCTCATCCTCGGCACCGGCCGCGACACCCCCGACCCGGCCGACGCGCGGCTCGATCACTTTCCGTCGTCCAACGTCGAACAGCTGGCGAGCGAACCCGACGACACCTTCCCGGCGGACTGGGAGGCCCAGGTGAATGCCTGGCCGCGACCGACCGGTAGCGACATCGCCGAGATCGTCTTCACATCGGGCACGACCGGCGAGCCGAAGGGCGTCGTGCTGACGCATGCCAATCTCATCGGCACCCTCGACGCGGCACACAATCTGATACCGGAGCAGGAGCATCGCGCCGTCTCGCTGCTGCCGCTGTCGCATCTGCTCGAGCAGGTGGCCACGGTCTTCTACGCCATGAGCGTCGGGGCGCACGTCCTCTATATCAGGAGCCGTAACCCACGGGTCATCTTCGAGGCCATCCGCGACCATCGAACTACTTCGCTGGTCCTGGTGCCGCAGGTCATTGATCTCTTCTGGGCCGCGATCGAGCGCGAGGCAGCCGCCCAGGGCCGCTTGCGGCTCTTCAACGGGATGCGCCGGATCGCGCGCCGGCTCCCCTACCCGGCCCGCCGCCGGATCTTTACCAGCGTCCACCGCGGGCTCGGAGGCTCGCTCAATCTGATCGTCTCCGCGGCCGCGTTCCTGCCGCCCTCGCTGCAGCAGGCCTGGGAGGACATCGGCGTCGTCGTCATCCAGGGTTACGGCGCCACGGAATGCGGCGTCGCCTCGGCCTCGCATCAGGGCGACCACGCCCTCGGCACAGTGGGCCGGACGATCCCGCCGGTGAAGGTGAAACTCGCCGAAGACGGCGAGGTGCTCGTCGCCGGGCCAACCCTGTTCCGCGGCTACTGGCGCGATCCCGTGACGACCGCCGCGTCCTTCACCCCCGACGGCTGGTACAGGACCGGCGACATCGGGCGCCATGACCGCAGCGGCCACCTCATCTTGATGGGCCGCAAGAAGGACATCATCGTTCTGCCCAATGGCCTCAACGTCTACCCGGAGGACATCGAGAACGCGCTCCGGACCGCCGGCATCCGCGACGCGGTGGTGGTGGAGACCAAGCCGGGGAGGATCGAGGCCGTGATCCTAGCCCCGGGCGAACCCGTCCTGCCGCAGGGCGGAGACCCGGCCGGCGGCGAAGGCGCTCCCGATCTCGGGGAGTCGACTCGCCTGCGGTCGGAGATCGAGGCCGCGATCCGGACGGCCAACCACACCCTCGCCGTCCACCAACGAGTGGCCGCATGGCGGCTCTGGCCGGAGATCGACTTCCCTCGGACCCACACCCTCAAGGTTCGGCGCGACCGCGTTCGAGCCTGGGTTGTGACCGACGAGCCGCTGCCGGTGCGCGAGGAGCAACCGGCCGCCCCGAGGCGCGGACGCTAGCTCAGCCAGCCGAAGCCCCGATCAGCCGGGAGGCCAGTTCATGCCGCGGCCACCGAGCATGTGGACGTGCAGGTGGTCGACGGTCTGGCCGCCGTTACGACCCACGTTGACGACCAGCCTGTAGCCTTCCTCCGCGATTCCCTCGCGGGCCGCCAGCTCGGTCCCAACCGCGATTATCTTGCCTATCAACTCGTGATCGGCGGCACCGAGCTCTCGAACCGAGGCGACGTGCTTGCGGGACAGCAGAAGGATGTGGGTGGGCGCCTGCGGTGAGATGTCGCGGATGGCCACCACCGCGTCGTCGGCATAAACCTGGGCCGATGGCAACTCGCCCGCGATGATGCGGCAGAACAGGCAGTCGGACGACATTGGCGCGCTCCCTCCGAGCTCGATGCGGGTTGATGGCGTCGTCGATCTTGCTACTTGCGAGTCGCGTCCGCCAGTGCTTCTTACCCCGGTCGCCGATCGACCTCCAGCAGGCGGCCGACGACACGATCGGCGGCGGCCGGATCGACGGCTTCGACGCGCACTAGCCCGATGGCGTTCTCCAGCGAGGCTCCGTCGGACGCGGCGGCAGAGACGAGGAGGTGCGTCGCCGCATGACCGAGCCACCGTCCGTCGCCGAGCGGCCGTTCGAACAGAACGTTCGCCTCCCGGCCGACCTGCCGCGCGGCGAAGCTCGCCCGGGCCGCCGCCGCCAGCGCCAGGCCCTCGGCCGCACGCCGCTTCTTCGTGCCGCTGTCGACCTGCCCGACCATGCGCGCCGCCGGCGTCCCCGGCCTGGCCGAGTATCGGAAGACGTGCACGCCGGCAAGCTCGAGGCTCCGCAGGAAGGCCAGAGTTCGCGCCCAGGCCGCATCGTCCTCGCCGGGGAAGCCCGCGATCACATCCGCGTGCACCGCCGCTGCCGGCATCGTCCGCCGGACCCGCGCCGCCAGCGCGGCGTAGGACGCGGTGTCGTAGCGGCGCCCCATCCGCCGCAGGATCGTGTCGTCGCCCGACTGCAGCGGAATGTGGAAGTGGGGCAGGCAGCGCCCCCCGGAGTCGACCCAGACCGCCAGCAGCTCGTCGGTGACGTGCTGCGGTTCGATGGACGAGAGCCGGATACGCTCCACGGTCGTCTCGGCCAGGATGCGCCGCACCAGGCCCGGAAGACCCAGCCCGGCGTCGGAGTACGTGCCGGCGTTGATGCCGGTCAGGACGATCTCTCGATGGCCGGCCGCCACGGCGCGCTCGACGTCGGCCAGGACGGCTACCGCGGCGACCGAGCGGGCCGGACCTCGGGCCCGCGGGATGATGCAGTAGGTGCAATGGAACGAGCAGCCGTCCTCGATCTTGACGAAGGCGCGCGTGCGGTCGACCGACCCGCCCATGCCCGCCGGCCCCGTCATCGGGCGACCTCCGGAAGGTTCGAGAAGGGCCGCAAGCTCGGCCAGCAGCTCGCCTTTCGATTCGTTGTCGAAGATACTTGCGGCCGGATCCGCGGCCGCCAGCGCTTCCGGATCTACCGCCGCCGAACAGCCGGTGACGAGCACCCGCGCCGCCGGGTTGTTTCGGCGGGCCCGCCTTACTGCCTGGCGGGACTTGCGATCCGCGATCCCTGTCACCGTGCAGGTGTTTACGACAACCAGATCGGCCCGCTCGCGCGGATCGAGGACGTCTACACCGCGGGCACGCAGCAGTCGCTCGACGGCGTCCATCTCGGCCTGGTTGACCTTACAGCCGAGATTGGCGATCACCGCCCGGCGTACCGGTAGCGGGGCTGAGAGACGGGTCGTCACCGCCAGATCGTACGCTCGTGCGCCGTGTCGCTGTCGGGCCCCGAGAGCCGGCGGGCGACATCTCAGCGTGCCGATCGTAGAATCGTGACCGAGGAGCTTCTTCGCCGAGATCGAGGGGAGATGACCACCGAACCTGCGCAGCCGAACCCGCGCCGCCGGATTCGCGTTCGAGCCGCCGCCGTCCTGGCCGTCGCCGCGCTCGCGATCGGCTCTTTGACGCTGCTGGCGATGACCACCGCGTCGGCTTTCACCTCGACTGCGGCAAGCCCGAGCGCCTCGACCTCGCCGAGCCCGACACCGAGCGCCGCTAATTCGGTCGCGCCGTCGGCCGCCGCGACGCCAACTCCGGCGCTCGAAACCCCCTCGGCCACGCCGACACCAGCGCGGACGCCGAGCGCCCAGGAGTTTTTCGTGGCAGGGGGAACCGAGCCGACCGTCGCGGCCGACCCCGCCCACCCCGAAGTCCTGGCCATCGCGACCCAGAACGTGTACATGAACTCGCCGACCGTCGGCTGCAGCGTCCCGACGATCCGGATCTCCAGGGATGGCGGCGCAACCTGGGGAGCGCCGATCTACCCCTGGGCGCATCAGTGTCAGGACATGCACGTCATCGTGGCCTGGGGCCCTGACTCGCGGCTGTGGGCCGGCGACGCCGTCGGCGTCGGCCCTGGCGTCGTGTCGATGTCGGTTACCCACAGCGACGATCTGGGCATGTCGTGGACGAGACCGTACATCCAGGGCTTCACCAAGGCCTGGTCCGGCGCCTTTCCGTCGATGACCGTGGACAACTGGCCGGGCAGCCCCAACTACGGCACGGTCTATGTCACCTACAACTGGCTTCCCGACAACTCCGGACCGGCGGTCGCGTTGATGGCCTCACGCGACGGGACCAACTGGGTCCATGCGGAGGTTCCCGTCGAGGGCCTGGCGGGCTACCCGTACTCGTGGCGCATCGGATATCGGATCAAGGCCGCTCCCGACGGTACCGCCTTCGTTTCGTTCTTCCAGGCCGATCTGCGCTTCTGGAATCCCGGCAACATGATGAATCAAGGTGCCGACTCGAACGTCGGGCGTCGCGGCTTCGAGATAGCACGTGTCCATTTCAAGGGCTCGGTCCTGACGGCCGACCAGCCCGCGTGGGCAACCAACGTCGACAACGCGGAGGCCCAATGGCAATCGGCCCTGGTCGTCGACGACGCCGGAGAGCCATGGCTGGCCGTGGAGACTGGAGGCCGGATCGACGTCGGGACCCTCGACGGCCGGTGGCGTGAGTTCTCGATCCCGGGCAGCTACTGCTTCAAGGCTTCCATGGCCATCAGCGGCCAGACCGTCTTCGTCGGCTGGCACGCCTACGACAGCGCCCATCAAGTCTCCACCTACTACACCCTGAGCTATGACGGCGGGGAGACGTTCCTGCCGCCGGCCATAGTCAGCGGCGCCGCCTGGAACTTCAACTGGCAGACCGGGCCCAACGGGGTCGGCCTGCGAGAGAACGCCGAGTTCATGAATGGGGTCGTGTACTACGCCTACGGCGACGCGAGGTCGGGCGACGCCGTGTACCTGGCGCGGATACACCCCTGAGGTCGCGGCCCCGCGAGGCCGTTGACCTAGACGGCGATGGCCTCGAGAGCGACCCAGTCCTCTTCGGCCCAGCGGCGAGCGAGGCGAAGACCGGCGGCCTCGAAGGCGGACCGTACGTCGCCCTCGCGATCGCGGAAGATGCCCGAGGCGAGGATTCGGCCGCCGGGAACCAGCTCATCGCGGAGCGGCCCGGCGAGCTGGACCAGCAACGAGGCGATGAGATTCGCCAGAACCAGATCGAAGGGACCCTCGCCGGACGGAAGGCTGCCCCGGCGAACGCGGATGCGGCGTGCGAGCCCGTTCAGGCGGGCATTGGCGGCGGTGGCCTCGACGGCGATCGGGTCGGTGTCGACGCCGAGCAGCACACCCGTACCGAGCTTGCCGGCGGCGATCGCCAGGATGCCCGACCCGCAGCCGACGTCGATGACGCGGGCAGCCCCACCTCGGGCTGTGCCATGCGCCAGCAGCCCCTCATCGGCGAGGGTCTCCAGGGCCGCCAGGCACAGCCGGGTGGTGGGATGGAGCCCCGTGCCGAACGCCATGCCGGGATCCAGCGACAGGACCACGTCCTCGGGGCGCCTGCGGTGGCGGCGCCACGTCGGCCGGATGACCAGCCGCCGCCCCACTCGCAGCACCGGGAAGTGGCTCTTCCACGCCTCGGCCCAATCGTCCTCGCGGACCAGGCGCGTCTGCAACTCGCCGATCGGTCGCAGCCCGAAGGCCTGCAGATGCCCCAGGGCCGTCGTCGCTTCGGCGATGGCGGCTTCGACGCCCGCCGGGTCGATGCCCGGCAGGTAGGCCCGAACGATGGCGGGCCTGGTCACGTCGACGACCGCCCCGAGGCCCTCGTCGGTCAGTCCGAAGCCCGGCTCGACACTGGTCCCACCCGGCGCGAAGCGGGTCAGAATCTCGCTCACGACCTCGACGGCTTCGATGTCCGCAGCAACGGAAAGCTCGACCCAAACCCCCGGGCCGAGCGCAGTCGGGTCGGTCGATCGAGCGGCGCCGGACACGTCGGCCGTGCCGGCGTCCGCCCGCGCCCTCGCCCCGACGCCCGCCCGCCTAGCCGATGGCATCCTTCATCCGATCCAGGATGCCACCCGTGGGCAGTGTCTCGCCCGACTCGACGGCCAGGTCTTCGAGCAGCTGGCGCTGCCGTTTCGTGAGTTTCGTCGGCACGCCGATATGGATCATGACGTGGAGGTCGCCGCGGGTTCCGGCCCGGCGCAGGTGGGGCACGCCACGGCCACGCAGTCGGATCTCGGTCCCGGGCTGGATGCCGGGCCTGATCTCCAGATCCTCCTCCCCTTCGATGGTGGGGATGCGGCACCTGGCTCCGAGAGCGGCCTGGGTGATGGAGAGCGGCAGATCGTAGTAGATCTCGGTTCCTTCGCGCCGCAGGAGGGCATGCGGCGTCACGTGTACTGCCACGTACAGGTTCCCCGCGGGGCCGCTGCGCGGCCCAACCTCGCCCTCGCCCGACAGGCGAATCTGGTGGCCTTCGTCTATCCCGCCCGGGATCGTGACCCGGATCTTCTTGTGGCGCGGGAGGCGACCCTCGCCTTTGCATGCCGGGCACGGCGACTCGATCATCGAGCCCTCGCCGTGGCAGCGACCGCAGGCCGTGACGCTGACCATCTGCCCGAGCATGGTCTGGCGGACGCTTCGGACCTCGCCGCGGCCACCGCAGGTGGTACAGGGGACCGGCGTGCTGCCGACCCGCGCCCCGTTGCCGCCGCACGTCCCGCATTTGTCGAGCAGTTCGAACTCGATCTCCTTCTCGACGCCTTTGACCGCTTCGTCGAAGGTGATGCGAAGGTCGTAGCGCAGGTCCGAACCCGACTGGCGCCGGTTGCGGCGCCCCCCTGCGGGGGCCCCGCCCATGCCCGCGAAGAAGGCGTCGAACAGATCGCCAAAGCCCGGGAACCCCTCGCCGAAAGGCGATCCCGCGCCGCCCATGTCACCCAGCCCGGCCCGCCCGACCATGTCGTAAACCTGCCGCCGTTTGGGATCGGACAGGACCTGGTAGGCCTCGTTGATCTCCTTGAAGCGCTCAACCGCACCGGCCTCGGTGCTGACGTCGGGGTGCCACTGTTGGGCGAGCTTACGGAAGGCGCGCTTGATGTCGGCATCGGAGGCGTTGCGCTCCACGCCGAGGATCTCGTAGTAGCTCCGCTCGGTAGCCATCTCGCGGAGAAGGATACGAGACGGGCGCCCGGGGCGGGTTCCGGCGGCTGGGGTGGCTCGTCTGCGCCCTACGACTGGAGCAGCTTGCCCAACCGGCGTGAGGTGATGGCCAGCCCGATCGAACCGAGCGCGATCAGGTAGGCCAGGTCGATCAGCAGCGTCGCGTCCGGCGTGCCGGTCGTCAGAGCCCGGATCAGATGGACGCCCCTGTAGAGCGGCGTGCACTGAACGAATGCCTGCAGGGCCGGCGGGTAGGCATCGATCGGGTAGAAGGTTCCCGAGAAGAGGAACATCGGCATGATCGCCAGCTGCATGTAGTCGAAGTCGCGCCACTGGCGGACGAAGGTGGTGGCGGCCATGCCTGCGCCGGCGAAGGCGTAGCCGACGACCATCGCGGCCGGGAATGCGAGAAGCCCCAACGGCGAGGTCAGCAGCCCCAGGCCGGCCAGACCGAGAACCGCCACGACGACGATGAATCCGACGGCATACAGGCTGCCGCGCATCAGAGCCCACATGACCTCGCCGCGGGCCACATCGGTGAGCGACATCGGCGTGGCGATGATCGCGTCGTAGATCTTCGCGTGCTTGAGCTTGTAGAAGAAGTTGTTCGAGGTCTCGTAGATCGCACCGTTCATCGAGGAGGAGGCGAGCAAGGCCGGGGCGATGAAGACGGCGTAGGAAACGCTGCTGCCGTTGCCGAGCGGGACGTTGCCGATCAGGGCGCCGACACCGAAGCCCATCGAGAAGAGATAGAAGAGCGGCTCGAAGAAGCCCGAGAAGATGACCATGAAGGAATGGCGGTAGACGAGCATGTTGCGCTGGACGATCCTGGCCGGCCGGGTGAGAGGCAGGGGTCGGTAGGTCCTGAGGGCGAGCATCAGACGACCAGCCTGCGCCGGAAGGTGATCCGGCCTGCCGCCACTCCGGCCACGACGACGACGGCGAGGGCCGAGATGTGGACCGTTAGCCCGACCGGCTCGACCTGCCCAAGCGAGAGCGACCGCGCCGCCGCCACCCCATGGTAGAGCGGCGTGATCCAGGCCAGCGGCTGCAGGAAGAGAGGCAGCTTCTCGATCGGGAAGAAGGTGCCCGAGAAGAGGAAGAGCGGGGTGATGCCGAACCTGAAGAGCGCGTTGAAGCCGCTGTCACGGCTTTGCGTTGCGGTGAAGGCCATGATCGGAGCCGCGAACGCAAGAGCGGTCAGGACCGCCACCGGCACCGCCAGAACGACAAGCGGCGATGCCGCGGCGCCGAGCACCGCTATCACCAACAGGAAGAGCACGGAGAGCAGCGTCGCCCGGAACCCGATCCACATCAGGTCGCCTAGGAGCAGATCGCAGGCGCTGAGCGGCGTGTTGAGCGCCGCCTCGTAGGTCCCGTCCCAGGTGATCTTGCCCATGATCGGCCACGCCGCCTCGAAGGCGCCGGCCATCATCGCCTGCGTCACTAGGAGCGCCGGCGCGATGTAGTCGAGATACGGCACGCCCCCCGGCAGGCTGCCGTTTCGGTTCACGTACAGGCCGAGGCCGATGCCCATGGCCACGAGATAGAGAAACGGCTGCGACAGCCCGGACAGGAGGTAGCTGAACCAGCCGCGCCTGAAGACGAGCAGGTCGTGTTCCAGGACGCGCAGCGAGCGGCGCGAGGCGATCGCGCCGGGCCGGGCAATGCGGAGACCGATGACCGTCATTACTCGATCAGGCTGCGCCCGGTGAGGCGGAGGAAGACGTCCTCGAGGGTGCTGCGCCGCACGAGGACACTTGCTGGGCGCAGCCCTCGCTCGAACGCCGTGGCGACAGCGGCCTCGCCGTCGGCGGTGTAGACGAGGACTCGATCCGGGAGCTGCTCGATCCGTTCCGCCAATCCGTCGAGCTGGCCGTCGAGATGCGCCGAGTCGTCGGCCTCGCCTTCCGCTCGGGGGAATCGGAGCTCGAGCACTTCCTTGGTGACGTACTTCTCGATCAACTGCCGCGGCGATCCTTCGGCGACGATCTTCGCCCGATCCATGACCACGAGGCGGTCGCACAGTTGCTCGGCTTCGTCCATGTAGTGAGTCGTCAGGCACAGCGTCACGCCGCGTTGCTTGAGCCGGTACAGCCGGTCCCACAGCAGATGGCGCGCCTGCGGGTCGAGGCCGGTCGTCGGCTCGTCGAGGAGGAGCAGCGACGGCTCGTTGATGAGCGAGCGGGCTATGACGAGACGCCGCTTCATTCCGCCCGAGAGCGGCTCGACCTTGTCGTTGGCTCGATCGGTCAGCTGGACGAACTCGAGGAGCTCAATGGCCCGGCGGCGCGACTCGGCCCACGAGAGATCGAAGTAGCGGCCGTAGATGAGCAGGTTCTCCAGGACACTCAGCTCGTTGTCGAGGGTGTCCGCCTGCGGCACGACCCCGAGCCGAGTCCTGATCTTCGCCCCGTGCCGGGCGGGGTCGAGCCCGAAGACGGTCAGCGTCCCCGAGGTCACCGGCGAAACGGTGCCGATCATCCGCATCGTTGAGGTCTTGCCGGCGCCGTTGGGACCGAGGAAGCCGAATGCCTCGCCCGGGGCCACGTCGAAGTCGACGCCGTCGACGGCCGTGAACGCGCCGAAGCACTTCCTCAGGCCACGGGCATGAATCAGGGGGGCGGTGGCTGGGGCGGTTTCTGGCACGCTCCGATGGTACCGCCGCAGGTGCCGACTACACTCGAGAGGGCTTACATTGCGGTCTCCGAAGCCCTGCGAGCCGGGATTCCGGGCGGTCCGGGGCCATTGAGGCGCGATTCTTGCCCGCAGGATGCCAGAACGATCGCCGAGGGCGCCCTGGGACGATCTGGGCGTGGCCCGCGACGCCTCCCGCGCGCATATGATCCTCTTGTACCAGCAAGGGTGAGGCGTGGACGAATTCTGGGTTTGCCAACACTGCCGATCGCTGAATCGCGCCGGCGCCGGCAAGTGCTATAGCTGCCGCAACAAGTACGGGAGCCGCGCGGCCGACGCCCCGGCGGTGATCAAGCCCTCCGCGGCCCCGCCGCCCCCGGTCGAGCAGATACCCGACTTCGGCCGCGCCCCGGTCCCGCCGTCCCCGGTGCCTCAGGTGCCCACCTACACGCGGCCCGTCGCCCTGGCCCCGGCAGCCTCTGCGGCGGCCGTGAGACCGCCTCGGGGAGGGACCGGGCTCAACCCCGTCGACGCCGTCCGCCGTCGCATCGCACGGTCGCTGGCGATGCGGCAGTCGGTGTCGGTCGCCTGGCTGGGCTACCTGACCGTCGCCTTGCTCGCCGTCATCCTCGCCATCGGTTCAGCCATCCTCATGACCGTCCTGCCGGTCGCCGTCCACCTGCTTCAGCACGCCGACCCGGCCGCCGCCTGGGCACAGCTGGCCTCGAACCAGAGGGCATTCCTGAAGTCCCTGTCGATCGTCTTCCTCGCCATAGGAGCGCTGACTCTGGCGTGTTTCTCGCTCTTCATCGGTCTGACGACTCACAACGCCACCGGCCTGGGCGCCGGCCAGCCGCTCCTGAGCCCGTACCGCGCCGGAACCTGCTGGGCCGGAGTGCTGTGGACTCAAGCCCGTATCGCCGTCGGCCTGACCGTTCCGGCGGCCCTGATCTGGCGCGGCTATACGATCCCCGGCCTGTTGGCCGCCATCGTGGCCGTCGAGATCGCCCACCATCACGTCGACGACGCGGGCGGCTGGCTGTCGCGGCCGTACAGACACCTGCCCGACCTGTACGCAAAGCTCGGCGTCGACGCCGGCGTCTCCTCGCCGATGGCCGCGATCTGGTCGGCTTCCTTCCGCATCGCCAACGCCCTGTTCATCGTCGTCTGCGCCCTCCCGATGCTGGCACTCGTGGTCGTCACAGCTACGACGATGGCCGGCCGCAGCGACCTCGTAAGCTGGCAGTCGAGCGGCTTCGGGGCAGCTCAGCTTGCCGTGGCTCTGCTCGTGAGCAGCCTCATCGGCTGGACCGCGATCGCGCTGTCGCTGCTCGTGCCCATCACGGTCGGCCTCGTGGGGCGCCAGAGAACCCGCAAGACCCTGGTTCGTGTGGGCCGGGCCCGGTCGTGGGTCGCACGCCCGGGAGAGGGCGGCTACTCATCGACGGCGGGTACGCAGGCGGCGCAGTACGGCGAAATCGACGACGAGGACCGGATCGTCGAGCGGCGTCCCGGCTATGGGGCCCCACCTTCCGGAGAGCCCGGATTTGGCGGTCCGGGATTCGGCGGGCCCATGTACGAGGACCCTCGCCTCGACGGCGGCGGTCTGATTGGATCGAGCGGCCCGGGATTCGGCGGGCCGCCTCAGGGCGGCTCCGGTTTCGGAGCTCCATCCCAGGGCGGCCCGTTCGGTGGCCCAGGTTCCCGTGGCCCGGGCCTCGGCGGCCCAGGCGGGGGAGGCCCGGGTCAGGCCTCCTTGTACTCGCCTTCGACGACCTCCTCGTTCCCCTGGTCCGACGAGCCGCCGGCAGAACCGGACTGATCGGCTTCGCCTTCCGCAGCTTCCGCAGGGCCGGCTCCTTCGGTCTCGGCCGCCGCAGTCGCCTGATAGGCCGCGGTGCTGACCTTCTGGAGTTGCTCGACGAGCGCGTCGGTGGCCGTCTTGATGGCCGCCTGATCGCTGCCCTTGAGAGCGGCACGAACCGCTTCGACGCGCCGTTCGGTCTCGGCCCGGTCTTCCGCTGACACCTTGTCGCCCAGGTCGCGCAGCGTGCGCTCGGCCTGGTATGCGAGGGCGTCGCCCTGGTTGCGGGTCTCGACCTCTTCTTTGCGCTTCTTGTCCTCGTCGGCGTGAGCGGCGGCCTCGTTGACCATCCGATCCACGTCCGTCTTCGACAGCATCGAACTGGCCGTGATGCGAACCTGCTGCTCGCGGCTTGTGGCCCGATCCTTGGCCTTGACGTCGAGGATGCCGTTGGCGTCGATGTCGAAGGTGACCTCGATCTNNCTGCGGGATGCCGCGCGGGGCAGGCGGAATCCCGTCGAGGATGAACTTGCCCAGAGTCTTGTTGTCGGTCGCGAAGTCGCGCTCGCCCTGGAGAACGTGGACCTCGACCTGGGTCTGGTTGTCCGACGCGGTCGAGAAGACCTGGCTCTTGCTGGTCGGGATCGTCGTGTTGCGATCGATCAGCCGGGTCATGACGCCGCCCATCGTCTCGATGCCGAGCGAAAGCGGAGTCACGTCCAGGAGCAGGATGTCCTTGACCTCGCCGGCCAGAACGCCGGCCTGGATCGCGGCACCGATGGCCACGACCTCGTCCGGGNNCCGAACATCTGCTTGACCGCCTCGGTCACGGCCGGCATTCGGGTCTGGCCGCCGACGAGGACGACCTCGTCGATCTCGCTCGGCTTGAGGCCGGCATCGCGGAGGGCCTGGCTGACCGGACCGCGGGTCCTGTCGATCAGGTCCGCTACGAGGTCTTCGAGCTTGGCCCGCGTGAGGGTCATGACCAGATGCTTGGGGTTGCCCTCGTGGGCCGTCATGTACGGCAGGTTGATCTC
>PMKV01000013.1 GCA_003157875.1 Chloroflexota bacterium | reverse complement strand
TAGGCGGTCTCCAGATGCGTTGTGCCGGCCGCGCCCAATGGCGTGACCGTGCTCACGATCTGGCCGTCGGGGCCGTAGGTGATGGAGATCGAACCAGCAGCGGTGGCCACCTGCGTGTCGGGCGTGAAGCTGCAGCCTCCGCTTGGGACCTCGGCACCGGCGAAGAGCCATGCGCGCCCCGAGTGCGCTCCCGGCGACTCTCGCGACGGTCGCGGTATTGCCGCCAAGCTATTGCGATGGACGCTCGACTAGCCTCAATCTCCGTGTCGTCGCCATGTCTCCCGAGCTGAGACGAGGTCTTGGATGCTCACGTGGACTAGGCCGTCGAACGACCGCTCTAGGTCTTGACACAAGTAGACGAACCAATCCCTCCAGAAGGACGAGCCGGACCTGCCCTCGAAGGTGACCTCGACGATTCCCTCGGGTCGGCTTTCTGCTCGTGGAACGGCACTGAACTCGTCGCCAAACGAACGATGCCAAAGCTCGGATGTGAGCGCTATCCACTCCTCGATCCGTTTCTGCACGTTTTCCGTGCCCAGAGTGGACTGCGCCCGGAAACGCATAGACACGCTGAAGGTGCCATCATCACGTCTCGCTGGGAACCCAGCATTCTTCATGTGATCACGGAACGATGACGTAGGTCGTGACACCATTGAAGGCTCCCCAGTTGTTCACGACGTATACCCCTGGCATCCCTTCAACAGGGGAGATCAATCCGGCCTCCACGACCGCCTCGACACCGCCCGGGAAGGACTAGGGTGTGGGCTGCCCGTCGGCCGAACTCCCCGCCAGTGAAGCTATACGCTGGCGAGCAGTGGACATCTCCGCGACGAGCGCCTGATCGTCCCAATCTCGCGCCGATCTGATGAGATCATCGACCGCGGAGATGGCCTCCGGCCGACGGCCCAGGGCCCACAACGCGTCTGCCCTGTGCTTGGTGGCCTCCACCAAGTAGACACGCGGAATGGGGTGGCTTGGTGAGCCGAACGCGATTGCCTCATCGCACATTGTAAGGGCCTCGCCATGTCTGCCAAGGGCCTGGAGTACCCGGCCCTCGCCGACAAGGGCGCCAGCTTCGATTCTTGGCGCCCCCATCCTGGACGCCCTCACACGCAGAGACCCATATGCGACCAGTGCCTCCGCAAGGTTGCCCTTCGACTCCAGCAATGTTCCTTTCTGCGCGAGGACCGAGGCGGCGATCACGTCGGCCTGTGCTCCGAGTCCGCGGGTCGCCGAACTCATGACCTGGTCAAGGATCGCAAGCGCCTCCTCCACCCGGCCACGCTCGGCGAGAAGCCCGGCCTTCGCTACGCGAGCCTGGGCGACGATTGCGAGAATGGGGCCGTCTCGCGAAGAGCCGAAACGGTCCTCTATCTCGTCGAGGAGTTCGGCCGGACTGACGGCACCAGCATCTGGTCGATTGGCGACTTTGAGTGTCTGCGCCCTCAATAGGAGAGCGCGACACACCGCCAGCTGGAGACCGAGATTACGCGCCCGACCAAACCGTTGGTCGATCTCCTGGCAGATCGCTACAGGCTCGTCGACGCCTCCCAGGTCGCACAAAGCCAAGGCTTTCTGCAGCATCGAATTGGCGACAAGCAGTGCAAACGCGTCTCCGGTCGTGTCGCGGCCATGTTCTATTACTTCGTCAAAGGCAGCAATCGCCTCCTGAAGGTCGCCCTTCTGGCTCAGTGACGTGCCACGGTCGTACTTCCGACGAAGGGAGGCGACCGGGCGTGCACGTCTAGCGTCGAGAACAGAAACTGCTATCACGCTGGCCACTCCGGCAGCAAACAGCCAATACATCAGCATCTGTCAGACCTGGCCAGAGTGGTATGTCAGAGGAGAATGCCGTTGTGCGGGCGAAGCGTGAACACCTCGGCTCCGAAACGAAAGCCCTCTATTCGAACCACGCAAATGAACTGATCTCACTTTCGCA
This sequence comes from Chloroflexota bacterium, assembly GCA_003157875.1. Taxonomy (GTDB): domain Bacteria; phylum Chloroflexota; class Limnocylindria; order Limnocylindrales; family CSP1-4; genus Fen-1039. The sequence continues at coordinate 947 of PMKV01000013.1, read as the reverse complement.
CTACGCAGGTCTGGTTCCAGCCGCATGGGTTGGGCCCAGGCAACTCAGGCCTGTCACCTTCTATCGAAAACCCGGCAGCCGCGTTGGCGGCGGGCGCCACTATGTATGCAGCCCCAATCCCACGCCAGAGCCATTGCATACCGACGGGAAGGGATCCCGGATTCAGATCAACCACTGTCTCCGGGGAACCTCCGACCAACAGGTCACGTTGCATCTGAGCAAGCCAATCGACGTTGTTGAAGCCATCATCAGCAGACTGGCCGAAAGGGACCTCGTTGCAGTTGTGCACCAGCACCGCGGCCGGGCCGACGAAGAAGGTATGGGCTCCATCGACGGTCAGGTCCCACATGGTAGAGGGAGTGGAGTCCAGGGTGAAGGCCACGACCGTGGCGTTGCGACCGGACTCGGTTCGGATCTGCTCACCGATCGTGAGTGAGCCGGCCACCACCCAGCCGCGATCCGCGGTGAAGAACGGGTGATTGGGAGTTGTCTCGATCGGGCCTGAGTCCAGGCCGAGATGCTCGACCACGGCGTCGGTGTGCGACATGACCGCGGTCACGGTGTGCGACCGTGTCTGACCGGTCTTGGGGTCGTAGGCCATGACTGTGTCACCGACCTTTAGGCTGGCGATGGAGATCGAACCAGCAGCGGTGGCCACCTGCGTGTCGGGCGTGAAGCTGCAGCCTCCGCTTGGGACCTCGGCACCGGCGGGTTGCGCAGCTGAGACTTCGGCACCGGCACCCCCAATGGCATCGGGTGTTTCGGCGGCAGCGGCGGTCAGATCGGCAGCGGCGGTGGCGTCACTGAAGGTGTCGGCGATGACCCCGATGGCCGATCCGGCACCGAGTCCGGCCACGACTACGGCTGCCTGCGCGGCCGCGTTGCCGGTGGTCTGACCCGCGGCGTAGTAGTCACCGTTGTAGATGTTCTGGGCCATCCCGATGTCG
>PMKV01000119.1 GCA_003157875.1 Chloroflexota bacterium | reverse complement strand
AGCTTCTTGTGGACGAGCATCGGCGTGCTGACCTCCTGGTAGCCCCGGCGATCCTGGACCTCGCGGATGGCGTTCTCGAGGGTCCGCCACAGCCGCTGGCCCTTGGGATGCCAGAAGGCCGAACCGGGGCTGACGTCGTGGAAGCTGAAAAGGTCGAGCTGCACTCCGAGCCGGCGGTGGTCGCGGCGTTTCGCCTCTTCGCGCCGGTGCAGGTAGGCGTCCAGCTCCGCCTGGGTGGCCCAGACCGTGCCGTAGATGCGCTGGAGCATCGGCCGCTTCTCGGACCCGCGCCAGTAGGCTCCGGCCACGGACATCAGCTTGAACGGTCCGATCGCCCCGGTAGCCGCGACGTGAGGTCCCTTGCACAGGTCGATGAACGAGCCGTGCTCATACGTGGAAATCGGCGGCAGAGGCGTGCCGGTCTCCTTGGCGCGAGCGGCAAGATCGTCCAGGATCTCCACCTTGAACGGCTGTTTGCGCGATTCGAAGAAGGCGCGGCCCTCCGCGAACAGGAACTCCTTGCGAATGAAGGGGTGGTTGGCGGCTATCGAGGCTCTCATCGCGGCCTCGATTGCGGCCAGGTCGTCGGGCGTCAGCGGCCGCGGCAGCAGGAAGTCGTAGTAGAAGCCGTCTTCGATCGACGGGCCGATCCCGAGTTGAGCGTCGGGGAAGATGCCCAGCACGGCCTCGGCCATCACGTGCGCGGTCGAGTGGCGCATGGCGTCGATCTCGCTGTGAGCGCCGGCATCGAGCAGCTCCTCGACCGAGCCGCGCACGACCGCCTCGAAGTACTCCTCCGAATCCGCGTCTGGGGTCGCGGCGGCGGGAACTATCGCCGCCCCCGGAACCTGGCTCTGGTCGTGCTCGCCCATTTCATCTCCAGTTGCGCTTCTGGCCGCCTGGTCGCTTCTTCGCTCGCTGCACAGTCTGCAGTAGAAACACAAAAACCTCCCGTCCGACAGGACGAGAGGCATCTCTCGCGGTTCCACCCGCCTTCGCTACGGCATCGGTTGGGCCGCGCCGCCGCGCGCTCTTGTCCGCGCTAACGGGCGGATCCCGGACCGGTTGGCCGGTCGCTCACGGGTGGTACCGTTGCCGGAGGGATTCGCCGTCGCTTTCAGCCACGTCAAGCGTGGCGACGGCTCTCTTGAAGATCCTCTCGGCGCGGCGGGTCCCGCTCAAAGCTTTGTCTGTGAAGTTTGCCTGCGCCGCCTCTCGACGGCCACGAGTCACTTCGGTGACTTGAGATGGTGGGCGGTAGAGGACTTGANNAACCAACTGAGCTAACCGCCCGAACGGCGCGGATCGTAGCACAGGGTAGCGCGGCGAGTTGAGGCTTCCTCAGCGCGGGGGATGCTTGCTGATCTCTTCGCAGTAGCGGCACGGCGCCGACTGCCCGAAGAGATGGACGGTATCGAACGAGGGGTACACCTCCGGCCCGAAGTCGTCCGGGGTGAGCCCGACGACAAGCAGGTCCCCCTGAGGCATGCGCAGGCGCGTCACTGTGGCGCCGTGCATCTTGTAGGGGTAGGTCGGCTCGTGGTAGCTGGCCCTGGCCCCGACCATCCAATCCCTACCGTCACTGCTCTTCACAGTTTCCCGCCTCGGACACGTGTTACCCCCGGCAATGCCGGTGATTCTACGCTTTGGGGAAGTCGGCATGGGCCGAATGGGTGCTTAGACATGTCCGGCATGGGATCCATCCGATCGAGCGTATTTCCCGAGCGTCCCACGTTACACAGTACAGGCGTCAGGGCAGCGGGGGTACGATGCACGAGCCCGATGGGCGCATCCAAAGCGAGGGTGCTCCCAGGACACATGCGTCCCCGGCGTCTTTGCGTATTCAGCAGCTACTGGGGGCGGAAGCATGTCTCACTCTGGCCGCTCGAACCGTGGTCGCGCCGACTGCGGGACGCGCTCTCGCACCTACGCGAGGGCAGCCATCGTGGTGGCACTTCTGGCCATGGCCGGCTGCAACGGAAACACCTCGACGGCGAACCCCGGATCGAGTGGGAGTTCGGCGCCCTCCCCCACTCTGATCGGCCTGCCGAGCCTGCATGTCATCACGCCGGCACCCTCAGTCGGACCCGTGACTGCGACCTTCACGGCGACCGGGTCTATGACGACACCACGTGAGACCCAATCGGCCGTCTTGCTCAACGACGGGCGCGTCCTGATAGCGGGTGGGTACGCGGATCCAGGCACGACTCAGGGCACCGCGGAGCTGTACAACCCCGCCACCGGAACCTTCGACAAGACGGGATTGATGACGGTTCCACGCCAGGAGAACACCGCCACGGTCATGGCCAACGGCCTGGTGCTCCTCACCGGCGGCGAGAACCCATCCAGTGGCGCGAGCGGCGGGATCAACTCAGCGGAGCTCTACGATCCCACGATCGGGCGGTTCCGGGCGACCGGGAACATGGTTCAGCCTCGGCGCAATTCGACGGCCACTCGGCTGAACGATGGCCGCGTTCTGATCGCGGGAGGTGGCAACACGACCTCCAACCTCGGCACGGCCGAGCTCTACGATCCGAGCACCGGCGTCTTCACCGCGACGGGGCCGATGGTGGCGGGCCGCTCCGGCGCAACCGCAACCTTGCTGCCCAACGGTCGGGTGCTCATCGCCGGAGGAGCCGACGCCACGGGCGTGCCCGTCGCCTCGGCTGAGCTATACGACCCGAGCACCGACAGGTTCACCGCCACGGGCTCGATGGCGACCATTCGCATGTATTTCACCGCGACACTGGTGTCGGGCGGCCGCGTCCTCGTTGTCGGAGGCGATGCGAGCACCGGCCCGGGTCAGAACCAGGGCGTCATCCTATCGAGCGCCGAGATCTACGACCCTGCCACTGGCCTCTTCACCCAGACGGGCTCCATGGGCACCTTGCGGTCGAACCACGCTGCCACGCTGTTGCTCGACGGCCGGGTCCTTGTGGCCGGTGGCGAAAACATCACCTCGGGTTCCGGTCTCGCCTCCGCCGAGGTCTACGACCCCGCCAGCGGGCAGTTCAGTCCCACTACCGGATCGATGACCCACCCGCGCTTCGCCCACTCCGCCACTTTGCTGGCCAATGGCCGGGTCCTCATCGTCGGCGGGTTCGGCGACTCGGCGTCGCCGTCCTCCGCGGAGCTCTGCCAGATCTAGGAGCGGCCATGTGCAAGGGTCAGGGCAGATAGACCTGGGCGATCGCCCGTCCGAACGGGACGCCTTGGTCAAGCGTCATGGCCCAGCCGCCTGCACCCCTCGCGTACTCGATCTCGTGAATTGAACCGACAGTACCGTCCTCACCAACTATCCCGGATAGCGTGAAGAGGTGGGATCCGGTGGCATCCAGAGCCATGTCCCAGACCACCTGCGAGGCCCCGAGCGAGGCGATCGGTTGGGGCGCGCTGCCTCCGAGAAGGGTCGCGGCCGGTTCGACGTATATGGCGTTCGCCGTCGCGGCCGCAATCGTCCCCTGGTCCGACGAAACCGCAAACCAACGCACGCCCAGGAGGGCCTGAGCGTGACTCAGCTGGTGTGAACTCACGTCCAGCACGGCCAGCCGCGACTGTTCGTGGTTGTCCATGCTCAGGACCAGCAGGCGCGCGCCGTCCAGCCAGGACGCGAGAGGCGAGAAGGATTGCGTTGGGGCGCCGGCAAGTGAAGTCACCGCTCCGTCCGTCCCGGCCAGGGCGTAGTACACCTTGTCAGCCTCGGCGCCTACGATCGCCAGTTCGCCGCCGGCGGAGCCGTCGAGGGCAACGATGGGGACGCCCCGAGCGACGCCGGACCAGTCCAGGGCAAGGTGGCTGACAGGCCGTGTGAGATCTGCCGCAGGCCTGAGGTCCACTTCCCGGCCCGTGGCGAGCGCGATACCTCCGGCGGTCCTGCCCATGCCCGTGGCCCCGGGTGCCGGCACGACGACCGTCCACTTCGATTCAGAGTCCAGGGCCCAGAGCGCAAGGCTCCCGTCGACTCCGTCCGCGAGAGCGATCAGGCGTCCACCGGCCAGGCCGGGTTCGCCTGCGCTTGGTATTGCCGCGAAGCTGGACGCCGGCGCGTTCGACGAACTCGCCAACGGCGACACCGACGCGGAGCCGGCGGTGCAACCCCAGCTGAGCAGCACGACTATGGCAGAGACGGCCCCACGCTCGAGCGCGGATTTCATCCTCGACATCGTCCTCCCCTTCTCTTCAGCGACCCGTGGCCGCCTGTGAGACGGCCACGGGTCCTGGTTGCGGCATGCGTTCGAACTACTCGACCACGTCGCCGCCGATCACCGTGCCGTCACCGGCGTCCACGTACAGTGTGATCAGCCGAACTGCACCGGCCGCCGAGCCGGTGGGCCTGATGTTCGCCACCCAGGCCAGGCGATACGGCTGAGGCGCCGCCCCGACCTTCGTCGAATCGAACGCCGCGTTGGGTCCGACCCATTCGACGTCCATGTTGTCGACAACGTAGCCGGCGTCGGAGCCACCGAACCATGTGTCCATCTGCCGCGTGACCGCCAGATGGACATCTGACTCAGTCAGCTGGCGGGCAGGGGCGGCGGCGAGCGTGTGCTCCACTCGAGCGACGCTGGCGATGCGACCGTCCGGCCACACATGAACCCGAGCCTCATCGCCGCGAACGGCGAAGCCGGCCTGGCTTCTAGGCCAGTGGACGTCCCAACCGCCCGCGAGATCGTTGGCATCGGTGCGAGCCTGACCGCCGACCGACACGCCACAGGCCGTCAGGGCGCTCAGGGCGCTCGTGGCGGCTCCATCGCCGGAGATCCTGGCGACAGCGGGCGCGGCCGCGTCGAAGCGAATGGCGGCCACAAGGAGACCGGCGTTGTCGAACTGCGTCAACGCCAGCGGCTGGCCTGACGCGTCGACCTCGGCCACCTCGTCATAGTCCAACTGCTTCAGGCCGTCGTGCACGTGCCGTCCGCTCCGGCGCGGTCCGACCGGGAAGCCGATCGCATCCCGAGTCCGGGCCGCCCGGGCGAAGACATTCGGGCTCGAGTCCTCGTGCAGCTCGGTAGAGGTTACGGCCGTTCGAGCGGCTCTTGCCGCATCGATGGCGGGTGGATCGGAAGGCACGCCCGAGAGGCTGGATGCCGTCAGGCTACCCGTCGACATCGCGAGACCCAGGACGATCGCCCCGGCCGCGACGGCGGTCTTGAGTGTCGTAGATGATTTCAGAACTGACATCGCCCTCACCCCGGAGTTCCGTCGTAGTAGGGGTTGCCCCACCAGTTGGCCTGGAACGGATCCGCCGCATCTGGGGATTCGTAGCCCCCTACATAGGTGGCATACAGGAAGGCCCCGTATAGCGACCGTCGATACCAGGAACCACCGCCGACCAGGTAGCTCAGGAAGTTGGACTCGAATTGGTAGGCGGCGCTGTCGTACGTCGTGTAGACATAACCGAGGTAGAACTTCCGGCCGGCGTTCGTCTTGGTCATGGGGATCTGGAACGCATCGGACATCGTGCTGGATGCCGAGCCCAGCTTGCAGGTCGACATGATCACCAGGTTGTACGGGGAGCCATTTGTCACTGCCCTGATCGTGCTCGACCTGATGACATCCTGCGAGAAGTCCGAGCAGCGCGTGGTTCCAGGGTCCTGCAGGAACCCCGAGTCCACGTTCGGGTAGTTGGACCAGTAGTTGTCGCCGTGGCTGTGCACGTATACGGCCCAGTCGGGAAGCACATTGCCCAGAAAGGCGGACCTGGTGAAGTTTGCGCCGACGGTACCGCCGCGAGGGCTGTAGCCGAGCCAGGACATCAAGCTCTGCGCGTTCCAGTAGAGCTGCTGCGGATAGGTATCGTTGAAGCCAAGGCAACGAGCGGTGAACGAGTTGAAATTGGACCACGTGTCGGACCTGTAGGCGAAGGCACCGGGTGTGGTCACAAGCAGAGCCGACGCCGCGAGCAGAACGGAAACGAGCAGAGTCTGAGCTCGTTTCATGAGACCTCCTTAGAGGCGGGATTGAGCATCTTGCGGCGGGCATGAGCTGGTGAGCGGATGGGCGTGGGCGTACCATCCCGGCCGCTCGCAGGCGATCCTCTCCCTGGGCGCGCTCCCTCCTTCCTGCGCCGGTGCTGGCGCTTACCAGACCGGAGCGTCGCATCGGCCGCCCGCTCATCTGACCCTGCAGCGGCCGATACGCCAACGGAGGGACTCTACGTGTACCGGCTTATCTGCCGCTTATCTGGAGTCCCCTTGACGGTCGCCGATGCCGCGGTGCTCCATCTTGGTGTAGACCACCGGGCCTCGACGCATCGCCAGGTCGAGCAGGGCCCGGGGTACCACGAGCAGCCAAAGTCCGTTGAACAGCGAGACTATGCCGGTCCTGCGAAGCCGTTCGGGGACCTCGAGTGCCCGTCCGTCCGGAAGCCGTTCCCAGCGCAGGGAATCCCAGCCGAGCAACGCGCTGATACCGACGTAGCCCCCCGCGATCGACAGGAGACTACGTTTGCGGCCGGTGACGACCGCCGCGGCGGCCGCTCCCAACACGATCGGCGGGACAGCGAGTTGACCGACGTAAGCGACGAAATCCAGGCGAGCGGACAGGGGCAATCGCGGACTCGTCACGACGGCAGGTCCATGTTCGAAGGCTCGTCGGAAGGCGCCCTCGGCCCAACGCAACCGTTGCCGCCACAGGCTCCCAAAGGTCGCGACCGGCTCTTCCCATACTTCGACATCGAGGGCCCAGGCAACGCGCTCCCCTGCCGCCGCCGCGATCCGGCTAGACAGGTCGATGTCCTCTGTCAGCGCAGATGCGTGCCAGCCCCCGACCGCCGCCAGGAGCTCACGCCGAAGCATGATGCCGTTGCCTCGGAACTCCGAGCAGCCGCCCATGGCCCACCGTCCGCGGTTCAGCTCTCCGTCGAGGGTCTGCTCATCGGCCTGGGCACCGGCCAGCCATCCCGTCTCCGCGTCGAGGATGCGGCGGCGGGCGGTGACCGCGTTCGCTCCGGCAGCGAAGTAGCCGGCGGCGCGGCGGAGGAAGCACGGCTCGAGCCGGGCGTCGGCGTCGAGAACCAGAACAACGTCGCCCGCGCACGCATCCGGTTGAGCGGCAGTCAGGGCGGCTCCCTTGCCGTCGGGCAAACCGTCGCCCCGACGAGCGATCACCCGCGTGACGGCGGCGATGCCGTACCGCAGCGCGGCAGCCTTGACGGCCTCGGCGGTGCCGTCGATGGACCGGTCGTCGACAACGATCAACTCGAATAGCGGCGAGCCGTCGGCCATTCGGTAGTCCTGCCGGGCGACATCGGCAACCAGCTGGCCCAGGACAACGGCCTCGTCGCGAGCTCCCACCACGACGCTGAACGTGGGCATGCGCTCCGCGCTACGCAGTGCCCGGGCCGCACGCCCCGGGCTTATCGGCGGGCGGCGCGACGCCACCGCGACCGGCAGAGCGCAACCGAGCGCGACTCCGGCCGTGATCACCGGTAGGACCTTGCCGACTCGCCCCGTGCCCGACAGAAGACCGATCACGAACCCGCCACCGAGTATCGCCACGGCCGCGGCTCGCCACGCATCCGGTGTAGCGGCGTCGCCCCCGGCGTCGTCCCGCTCGCCCCGGCCGACGGAACCCATCAGTGTGTCTCGCCATCCTCGAGGGCTCGCGTTCGCGACCTTCGGCCGGACTTGGCACCGGCCTTTCCGGCCGTCGGGCCCGGGACCGTCGGGATGGTTCCGACTTCGGTCTGCGAGAGCGCGGCCGTGATCGGATCCACGGGCAAGCCACTGGGCGTTGAAGGAACCCTCGCCAGATCCTCGAAGGTCGGCGAACGGTGGCTAAGGAAGCTCGCCACGCCCCAAAGCAGCACGAACACGCCTACGACGAAGATCACCGGCTCGCGCCCGACCAGGTCGGCCATCGGCCCGACCACCAGGAGCGGAGACAGACTCGCCACCGACACGAGCATATTCAGCACGCCGAACACCCGCCCTCGCACGTCCTCGGGGAGCTCCTCCTGGAGCTGGGTCTGGGCCGAGATGGCGACGATGACGTATGCGGCCCCGACCAGGAATGCGATCCCCATCACCAGTGACAGCAGCGATACGGCATGACTTACTTCGCCCAGGCTGGACGAGGCCGCTCGATCCTGGAGGAAACGGGAGATCGGACCGACGCAGGCGAGAAGCGCCAGCAGCGCACCCATGGCGATCATGCCGCCCTCGATCGTCCGCAGCCGGGGCAGGTATCGTCCATATGAGTTCAGGGCCAGGATGCCCATAACGATTCCGAGTCCGAGAGGCAGCACGATCAGGCCGAAATCCGACGGTCCCAGCCCGAGCGTATGGACGGCGAAGCCCTGGCCCAGGGTACCCAGGATGCCAACCAGTGCGCCGGCGATGCCCAAATACGACAGCGACCAGCGGACATTCTGGTGCTCGCGAATGTACTTGATGCCTTCGACGAACTGCCCGACCAGCGTGCCGACCGCACGCTCGGCGTCGGCGACCGTCTGGCCGGCACTGACGGCGTCCGGCCCGGCAGGCGGCGCCGGCGGTAGCGTCCAGCAGAAAGCGGCGGCGACGAAGTAGAGCGCCGCGACGATCAAGACCAGCCACTGGGCTCCGACCAGGGCCGAGACGATAGGCCCGAAAAGGGCAAAACCCGCCGCGAAGGCCACGTTTCCGGTCAGCGTGAAGAGCCCATTGGCGGCGAGAAGCTGCTTGCGGGGCACGAGTATCGGGATCATCGAGGCTTCGGCCGGCCCGAAGAAAGTTGTCACGGTCGAGACGACGACCATCAACACGTATAGCAGAAGCAGGTTGTTGCCCACCACGACGATCGCCATAAAAGCGAGCCCGCGCAGGATGTTCGTGACTACGAGCATCTGGCGCTTGTCGACCCGGTCGACGAAAACCCCCGCCAGGGCCGAGAAGATGATCGCCGGCAGCAAGAAGCTCAGCAGGAGCACGCTGACGGCGCTGTTCGAGCCGGAAGCGGCATAGATGACGAGCGTCAGGCCGTAGATGACCATGTTGCCGCCGACCTGGGTGGACAACTGCGCCAGCCACAGCAGGAGGAATGGCCTGTTCGCCAGCACCGCCGATGCCCCGGTGTCGTCCGCCTTGGGAGGCTCCGGACGGGGCGCCATGGCGGCCGTGGGGCGCTTGGGCGGTCGGCCGATGTTCACCGGTCGGCCTGCTTGACACGGGTCTGGACGTCACGAGGCTTCGGTGCGACGGCCAGGCTCATGGCCAGATCGCCGCGCTCCACGAAGCCCCCGAGGCGCCGTTCCACGGACCGCCGGGCGAGCAGCACATGCCGGTTGCATTTCCGGCACCGCAACCCGATGTCCGCCCCGAGCCTGTCGACCAGCCACTCCCGGCCCCCGCAGGGGTGAGGTCGAAGCAAATCTACGACGTCGCCAAGGCGGAACTCGACGACCCCGGGAAGATCGCCAGGCACTATGCGGGCCCGAATTGAGTTGAGGAGGTCGCGTCATCCATAACGGCCGCTCAATCTATCAGAGCTTGAGCCGCGCGTCGCGGCGCCCGGGCCCGGTGGGCCCTTCAGACAGGAAGGGCTCCGGGTATCGTCAAGGAAGAGGCTGTCGGCGAGACGTCGCGACAAGCGCGATGGCGAGACCGATGAGAACGAGACCGGCCGCCGCCATGACTCCGGCCAGCAGGTAGACGATCGTGTTGTCCGACAGGGTTGAGGCGTTCTGGCCGCCGCTCGATGTCGATGGCGTGCCGGCGGGCCCACCGGCGGTTGTCGGCTGAGGAGTCGTCACCGTGCCGCTCGACCCGTTCCAGCCGGGCGGAACGGGTCCCGTGGGTGCCGGCTGTGGGCCGTACTTGACGGGCGTCGCGCCGTTGTCGGTCAGCCACGCGGAGTTGAAGGTGGCGACGTCCACGCCGAAGGCAGCCGTAAACGCCTCGTCATCGGAGGCGCCGCCGGAATAGGCCTTGGCGAGCTTGGGAATCGCGGGCTGGCCGTACTTGCGGACCATGAAGTCGACCGCCGAAACGGCTTCGGCATAGGCCAGGTAGATCCGCTGGGAGTCCAGCGGGAAGAAGTCCGTCAGTGCAACCAGAGAAGTGAGGGTTCCGTTGCTCACCGCGTGCGAGACCTCTTGCCGGCTCTGGGCGTCGTAGCCCTGGGAGACGTACTGGGCGAATCCCTCGTTCAGCCAGCGCGGTGGGTCGTGATACGGATTGCCGGTGGCGTCGGCGAAAACCACATGAGTCGGTTCGTGCGGCATCACCTGCGCGGCGTAGGTCGCGTCACCCGCGGCCACGATGGAATAGCACGTCCTGAACGACGGCATCGCCACGCCGCCGACGGTGTCGGGCTGGTTCAACCCCTGCTGGAAGAGGCTCTGGCTCGGGTAGACGTAGTAGTCGATCGGCTGCGACTCCGTGACGCCGAAGAGCGACGCCGCCTTCGTGACTCCGCCGTCGGCCAGAGTCAGCATCTGTTGGGCGAACGCGTCGGAGGCGTCGATGTAGTGGAGCCTCACCAACTTGCCGGTCTTGGTCTTCCAGGTGAACCGGTCATCGGCGTAAACGACGTGAATGACCGGGCCTTCCTGGGTCGTGCCGTCGGCCAGGGCGACTTCGAAATTCGCGCTGACAGGTGTGTTCGGAAAGAGGGTCCCGCTCGAGGTGTCCATGGTGAAGACGAGGGAGTTCGAGCCGACTCTGGCCAGCGTGAATACAGACGGGCCCGCGTCGTCAGGGACCTGGATCAAGATATTGGCAGTGTTGATCGTGGCTCCGCTGTAGGGCTGCGTGAAGACGATGCTCGTGCCGAACTTCGAGACCGCCGACGGGGTGCCGAAGGTGACCGACTGGCCGAGCACCGGCCCGGCCACCCACAACAGACCGAAGAGCGCGCTGAGGACGCAGGCGCTCAGACGGCGGACCGTTCGATGAGTCACGAGCCGCTTCATGATCCGGTGGCCCACGCCAGGCCTGCGTATCGCACCAGGCCCTCGCTGTTTGGCAGCGCGCCGAGGAGGCCTTTGGCGGCCAGGGTATAACCGGCACCGTAGTCCACCGGAATCACGGGTGCCTGGTCGGAAACGATCGCCTGGGCGGCGTCGAAGGACTGCTGCATCGAACCGGTCTCCGTGGCAGCGAGAGCGTGCGCGATGGCCGTGTCGAAGGCGCTATTGGACCACCGACCGAAGTTGTTGGGTTGGCCGGACCCCAGAAGGAGACCGAGGAAATCGTTGGCTCCGGGGTAGTCGGCCACCCAGTCCATCTGCCAGAAGGCGGGCGGATCGTGGAGCAGCTGGTTGTTGTAGGTGTCCCAGTCGAGTATCCGGTAGGAGATGTCGATGCCGAGGTTGTCGTGGAGCTGGCGGATGATCGCTGCGTCGAGATCGGTGCCGGTGGTGACGAGGGTGATCTTCGGGAAACCGACTCCGTTGGGGAAACCAGCCGCGGCAAGCTCCGACTTCGCCGTTGCGAGATCCAGCTTGGGGCCGAAATCCGTGACGCTATGGCCGGGCACGCCGGCGGGCACCATGCCCGTGGCGCGCACCCTCAGCGGGTCGCCTTTGAGCATCACGATCCGACTCCAGTCGATCCCGAGCTCGAAGGCGCGCCGGACGTGGACGTCGGAGAAGGGCGCCTTGGTCGTGTCGAAGCCGTAGAACTCGACGGACGGCGAAGGCTCCACACGCAGCGACGCGCCAAGTGTCTTGTCGTAGGCAACCCACGTTGCGTCCCCGCCCTCTATGGGGGTGTAGTCCAGACGCCCGGCCTGGAACTCATCCACCGGGCTCGCGCCGCCGAGGCTGCTGAGGAGGTGGATCGTGGTGATGGCCGGTTTGCCGGCCCAGTAGTGCGAATTAGCCGCGAGCGTCGTCTCGGTCGCGGAGAGTGCCGTTATGACGTAGGCGCCGCTACCCACGAACGAACCCGGCGACAGCAGGCGCGGATTTGAGTCGATGCCCGGCGGGACGACCGCCAGAGTCGGGCTCGACACGATCGCCGGGAAATCCACGGCAGGACTCGCCATGTCGACCTGAATATCCTTGTCGCTGGTGGCCTGGATCCCGACGGCGGACTTCTTGCCGCTCCCCTCCCGATAGGCCCGCGCCCCGGTGACTTCATCGAGCAACGAGGCGAGTTGACTCGGGTTGGCCGGCGATAGCACCCGCATCCAGCTGGCGACAACATCGGCCGCCTTGAGCGCCGATCCGTCGGAGAAGGTCAGGCCGGGTCGAAGATGAAAGATCACCCGCTTGCCGTCGAGTTGCGTCTCCCACGAAGCCGCGAGAGCCGGCTGAACGCGCTGTGCCGCGTCGATCGCAGTGAGCGATTCGAAGAGCTGCGAATCGACCTGGGCGCTTCCGGCATCGGCCTGAGCGGCCGGGTCCAGCGACGCTGCCGAGGGACTGTTGAGCATGGGAAGAAGGATCGTGGCCGTCGTCCGCGCCGCGATGGTATCCGCCGGGCGCGACGCGGCCCCAACGGCCAGCACCACGGCCAGAAGAGCGGAAGTTCCGACGATGAGCACCCTGCGCGGACGCTCCCGTCTTGCCACTTCGGTGAAGGGCACGGGATACGAATTCGTCATCGAGTGTCTGCCCGTGTCGGGAGTCGAGTTCCGGACGCGTGAAGCATTCGGGGAGTATAGGAGGGTCTGTCTCCTGTCGCCGATGCGGTCATGCGGGGTCCGAGGCGCGGACCGCCCGGATCAGAGCGAATGTCCGATCAAGCGCTGCAGGGCCGCTGAACCGAGGTCGGCAACGAGCGCCACCTCGGCCGTGCGGTCCCGTCGGTCGGTCCTGCCCGAGGGCACGACGACACCGACCAGTCCGACGACTGCCCCATCTACCGCAAGAGGCGAGCCGATCTTCGTGCCGTCACCGTCTTCCTCGAGGCTCACCTTGCCGTTCTCCCAGAAACGGCCCCAGGCGCCGGTGCCGCGCCGGACCGACTGAGATCTGACCGCAAACGCCCCGCTGCCGGCGGCCTGAGTCATGGCAGCCTTTACGCTCGGCGGCGGTGTGCCGGCACCGGCAGGAACGGCCGCCGGAACCAGACCCGGCTGCCCCTCCACCGCGTCTGTGAGCGCGACGAATGCGTCGGTGGCCTCGCACAGGGCCGTGACGCCGCGAACCATTGCTTCGGCGACTGCGCCGACGGTCGCGGCCCCCAGCAGGTCGCGGGCCGCATCGACCCAATTCGTCGGGACGTCTTCATGAGGTCTGCGTGACCCCGCGCTGGACTCCACGTTTGCCGCCTCCCGGCCGCGTTTGGCGCGGTAGAGAGCCGCGTCGGCCGCCTCGACGAGCACGGCCTCGGCTCGCCCGTCTGCCGGCCAGTGAGCGGCCCCGACCGAGACCGTGACGTGGACCCCCAACTCGCCGACGGAGGAGCGGCGCACGCCTTCGCTGACCGCGAAACGAACACGCGCGGCGACTTCCTGGGCGTGGGTGGGCGAAGCGCCGAAGAGAAGGAGCGCGAACTCGTCACCGCCGTAGCGGTACGCCTGGTCGTTCTGGCGGGTCGCGCTGACGATGGCCGTGGCGACCGTCTGCAGCAGCGTGTCCCCGGCCGGATGGCCGTACGTGTCGTTGAAGGTTTTGAACGAGTCGAGATCCATCATCAACAAGGAGAACGGATCTCCGAGCTCGACCATGCTCGTGAGGTCGCGCTGGAAGGTCCCGTGATTCCGCAGGCCCGTCAGGGCATCCAGATCCGCTCGCGTCGACACAGTCACGTGGGTCTCGGCATTCTGGAGGGCTATCGAAGCCTGGCTGGCGAAAAGCTTGCCGAGCTCGAACTCGTGCTCGCTGAAATGGGCCTCGGGACCTCCGACTCGTGTCAGGTTCAAGCTGCCGACGACTTCGCCGTGGACCCGCAGGGGCACGACGATGATGTGTTGCGTCGAGCTGCCGTCGACGGCGGCGACCGGGCCGGCCGGCGTCGCAGGAATCGGCGCCCCGGGCTCCACAGGACGGCCACCTGTTTCCATGCCGATGGCCAGAATATCCTCGCCGACGTCGTTGGCGCACACGGCATCGCCCCGACCGATGACCCAGCTCGTCAAGCCTTCGTCAAGCGATCCGCTCACTACCGAGAGATCCTCCGCCGAGTTCGAGCCCGAACGCGATAGGACTGATTCGGTGTCGCCGGTGGCCGGGTCGCGGCGATAGATCGCCAGGCGGTCGTAGTGGACGACGGTCCCGATGGTCTCGGCGATCTGCTCCAGCACCTGTCGAGGGTCGAGAGTCGAGACAAGCTGCTCGCTGACGTCCAGGAGGCGCCTTTCGGCCGCGACCTGCTTCTCGAGGAGATCGTGCTGGCGCTCGAGGGCCTCGATGTTGTCGGCGTTGACGATGGCCTGTGCGGCGTACCGAGCGAAGATCGACAGGGCCCGCTCGTCATCCGGACGGTACTTGTCCGCGCCGGCCTTGGAGACTACGAGCACCCCCTGGACCGTGTCGCCGTAGGACATCGGCACCAGTAGCAGCGACTCCGGCCCGAAGGTCGACCGGAAGATGGAGCGCCTTTCCACCGATGCGTCCGGGATGATGAGCGGCTCGTTGCGCTTGGCCACCCAGCCGGGTAGCGTCTCGCCGTGGCCTGTGGCGAGGGCTTCCAACGGCGGTGAGTCGATGCCCACGAACTTGCCGGAAGCGGCGACGGGCCGGAACACGCCTTCGGCATCCAGGCGGTAGATGCGGACGGTGTCGCAGTCGACGAGCCGCCCGACCTCGCCCACGATCGCCTCGCCGATGGCGGCGACATCGCGCAACTGGTTGAGCCGGAGACTCAGCTCGTGGATGGCGGCGAGTCTGCTTGCCAAAGCCCGGATCGACGAGTAGAGACGGGCATTCTGCATCGCCGTTGCCAGCTGACCGGCCAGGCCTGTTGCCAGACCCAGATCTCGAACGGTCCAAGGGTGGGGCCGGCGGTGGACGACCAGGAGTATGCCGAGCATCTCGCCGGGGATACGGCACGGCACGCCGGCCAGGCCTACGATCTCCTCGCGGTCGGTGATCTGGCGGATCTCCTCGGCGATGGGATTGGTGGGGTCGTTCAGCGGCACGGCCACGAGGGGGCTCTCCGGCCAGCGCTGCATGATCGACTGGAGCGGCATCGTGACGTGCCTGTCGAAGGCGTCGAGGACGTCGTGTGAGATCGAACGGCTGGCCGTCAGAACGAGTGTGTGGTCGGCTTCTTCGCGCCAAAACGCGGCGCCATCCGCGACGAGGACCAACTCCACGGAGGCGAGCACTTCGTCGAAGAGGCGCTCGCGAGACGATCTCTCGGTTTCGCTGTCCTGCAGTTCGTTGTCTCCGGGGCGCGTATCCGCAAAGCCGTCGGCCACGGCCTCGTCGACCGCAGGCTGGGTCGATCGACCCGACTCTATTGCGGAGTTACGGCTCTCCATGGTGGTTCCATTCTGGCGCGTCCCGGGCGGCGCGATATCGCCCACAAGTGCGGGTGGTCCGGGGCATGACCAATGGCCCTCGCCGTCAGCCGGCCAATGCCGTGGGCCAGCGCAAGCTGGCACGTTGTCGCCAAAGCCAGGCTCGCCTGGCTCGCGGTCCTCGCTCACGCACCTTCAGGTGCGCTCGCTCCGGTCCTCGGCTCCGCCTCGGTCTCGCCCGTCGGACGGCGAGGGCGGTTTCGTGGCGGGTCCGTCAGCCGGCCGATGCCTTCGTGGGCTCAGGCTGGCCGCTATGGTGGCCGTCGGAAGGTTCGTGCGGGTGCGAGTGGGCCACTGCGCCGTGTTCGTGGAGGTGTTCGTGGATCAGGTTCGCCCGGATCAGCAGC
Source organism: Chloroflexota bacterium (assembly GCA_003157875.1). Classification (GTDB taxonomy): domain Bacteria; phylum Chloroflexota; class Limnocylindria; order Limnocylindrales; family CSP1-4; genus Fen-1039. Next base: position 13,908 of record PMKV01000119.1, on the reverse strand, counting down.
TCGCGGTCTGCCAGTATCGTCCCGGGTGCACCGTCGGCAACGACACGGCCCCCTTCGCTGAGGACCACTACCCGATCGGCGATGAGAGGCACGATGTCGAGCTCGTGCGTGGCCACGATCAGCGTTCTGCCGGCCGCGCCCAGCCTCTGGATTAGATCCACCAGAACCCACTTGGTGCGCGGGTCCAGCGACGCAGTCGGCTCGTCGAGGAGGACCACCTCGGGCCTCAACGACAGCACCGAGGCTATGGCGGCTCGCTTCTTCTCGCCGCCTGAGAGCTCGAACGGCGCCCGGTCGGCGAGGTGAGCGATGCCCATCTCGCCCAGCGCCTCATCGCACCGCTCGCGCACTTCCTCCTTCGTCAGCCCGAGCTGGAGCGGTCCAAAGGCGACATCGTCGAGAACCGTGGCGCTGAAGAGCTGGATGTCCGGGTCCTGGAACACGAGCCCGACTTCGCGATGGAAGCGAAAGCCATCTTCGCCGGCGGCGACGGCGGCAACGTCAAGCCCGAGCGCCCGAATGCTGCCACCGGTAGGGCCGACTATGCCGTCGAGTAGTCGCAGGAGCGTGGATTTACCGCTGCCGTTGGCGCCGAGGAGGACGACACGCTCGCCGCGCCAGATCCTCAGGTTCACCCCGTCGAGCGCAACTTGCCGGCTCGAGTACGTGTAGGCGACATCACGCAGGTCGAACAGCGGCTCGCCCGGTCCGACCGGTTGCGAGAGAGCGGCCGGCACGGTCGCGGTTTCTGTCACGGCAGGATCCGCCCTATCAGTACCGCCCCGGCCGCGACGATGACGGTGCCCCCGAGAGCCAGGATGTCGGTGGGTCGGACGCGGTACGTGCCGAAGGTGCGGACTTCGCCGTTGAAGCCGCGGGCCAGCATCGCGGCGTAGACGTCGTTGCTCATCTTGAATGCTCGACTCATCAGGTTGCCCATGGTGCCGGTGATCCAGCGCCGCTGCTCGCCACCACTGGTGCGGCCCACGATGCGGCTCTTGCGGGCGAGGAGGATCCCGTTGGCCGTGTGGAGGAACAGAAAGAGATAGCGGTATGTCATCGAAAGCACGAGCACGAACACCTGCGGCACCTTGAGAGCACGAAGGCTCTTGAGCACGTCGGCCCACGGGGTCGTCACCACCAGCAGGATCGCCAGCGACACCGAGACACCGACCCTGCTGACGAAGATAGCGGCCCCGGCGAGGCCGTTCCAGGACGGGGCCAGATGCGCCGGACCCAGGGCCAGGTCGAAAACTCGCGGTCCCGGCACGAAGAAGATGGCCGGCACGACCACGATCCCGGCGAAGAACGGGATTCCCAGCCAGACGCGCCTGACGAAAAAGCCGAACGGAACGCGACTCGCCTTGGCCGCCCCCAGCGTGGCGCCGTAGAGAAGCGCCAGACCTGCCAGCGAACTCGTCAGGCTCGCGGCCACGATCGCCGTCAGCGCCGCGACCATCTTGATGCGCGGGTCCCGCCGTTGGAGCCAGCCGTCCGAGCGGGCATGCCGCTCGGTGAAGATGGCCCGCTCGAGGCTCTCGGTGATCCCGCCGAGCGTCTGCTCGAGCCAGCCGATCCGCCCGTCACGAGCTGGCCCGGGGGCGATGACTCCGGCCGCTGTCGTCATGGCTGCGCGCCCTCGGGCAGCGGATCCGTGGATCCGCCGCGTCGCAAGATCCGGGCAATCGCGTACACGACTCCGCCGGCGGCGAGCATTCCGACGATGCCGGCGATCTCGTAGCCGATCGCGGCATGCCAGAGCGGAGCGCTCGCGTCCGAGAAGAAAGGTAGCGGCACGTTGTAGCCGGAGAGCGGGGCGCTGAAGACGCCCGAGAGATCACGCAGGCCGGATGGCACGTAGCCGAAGGCCGCGTTGACGTCCTCCGTGTTCCCCTCGCCGTATGCGAAGCCGGGGGCGATGAGTCCGAGTGGGGCGAACACCGCCAGGGCGGCGAAGGCCGTGCCGATGCGCTTGACGCCTCGCGGCAGTAACAGATATGTGGCCGGCAGGAGAACCGCTCCCATGACGGCCGTCACGAGCAGCATCGTGGCTACCGACGGCCAGTCGACCTTCGACCAGTCGGCACCGAACAGGCGGCCCGGATCGCCGCCACCCTCAACCAGCCCGACGATCGCCAGGACTGCCACGGCACCCGCGATCGCGGCGCCGACTAGCTGCCAGAGCGGCCTCTGCGCCGCAACCCCATTGGAGGTTGCGTCGGGGGCGAAGATGCGGCTCAGGCTCGTCAGGTACTCGGGGTGGCGACGCTGCAGGTATGCGACGCCGAGCCCGGTCACGAGCCCCTCGACGATCGAGGCCCCGAAGGCGTGGGCGATGACCATCGCCGGGATCGCTTCGCGGAGGCCGTACGGGCTGTAGAGGGCGTGCCCGTTCTGCGAGAAGAGTACCGGCTCTATGCCCAGCTCGATGCCGACCGCCAACGCCGCCACGGTTATCCCGGCGTACGCTCCGATGCCGGCCGCAACCGCTCGCCGCGTCGAGAGCAGCGGCGACCCGGCCGCGAGAACGCGGTACATCCCGTAGCCGACGAAGGGCAGGATGATGCCCATGTTGAGACAGTTGGCGAAGATGGCCAGCACGCCGCCGTCGCCGAAGAAGAGGGCCTGCAGGATCAGGGCCGTACTTACGGCGATTGCCGCCGCCCACGGCCCGAGAACAACCGCGATCAGCGTGCCCCCTACCGCGTGAGCCGTGGTTCCGCCGGGCACGGGGACGTTGAACATCATCACCGTGAAGCTCAGGGCGGAGAAGATCGCCAGCAACGGCACGGTCCGATTGTTGAGGACCTTCTTGACCTCCTGGGTCGCGACGGCCCAGACCGGCACAGTCGGTATGGCCAGCGCCAGCGAGACCGCGGGAGCCAGATACCCGTCCGGAATGTGCACTCCGACTCGTCCTCCGTATCGTCTGACGATACAAATGGCTATTGCAACAGTTTGCGGTAGCGGGCAGTCTACTCCCGAGTCTCGATGCGCCACAATCAGACACGTATGGGAGACCGCCAGGTGCCACAACTTCGTGTCGGCCCCGCTGCCGCCCCACCGGAGTCCTCTCCGTGGGACGGTGTCGCCGCGCGGCTCCGAGCCACCGGTCTACGCTGGACGCCTCAGAGGCGGAATCTCGTGGACGTTCTGCGCGAGCACGAAGGCCACGTCACGGCCACCGAGTTGATCGCCCGGTGCCGGGAGCGGGACGCCACCACCACTCCTTCGACCGTCTACCGGACACTGGACGTCCTCGAGGAGCTTGGCCTGGTCCAGCACGGCCACGGCCCCGACGGCCGGGAGGAGTACCACGTCCTGCCCGACCAGGTCCACGGCCATCTCTACTGCGTGGCCTGTGGCGCAACCTGGGAGATTCGGCCGGAGACGGGAGCCGTCATCGTGGAGGCGCTGGCGAGAGATCTCGGGTTTACCGTGGACCTATCGCACGTCACCATCTCGGGTCACTGCCAGGGCTGCCGCGACTGACGGCTCGGACTCGGCTCGCGCACCCCGGCGACCGGCTCAGGCCGAGGGCGAAGCCGGTGCCGAGGGCGAAGCGCTCGCCGGCGGATCGACCGGGATGACGAGAAGCCACTTCCCGTCGCGATCGGGATAGCGGCCTTCGGGGCGCTTCCAGGGGATGAAGTTGTTGGCCATCGCCGTCATGTCCCGGAAGCTGTCCGGGCCGAGGGTCTGGCCCCAGATGCTGCTCACTCGGGGATAGAACGGGTCGACGATGTAGGCACCCTTGAGCTTGAAGGTGTCCGGCGTGAGCAGCGGGTCCGAGTCCGACTTGAAGCCCGTCATGACCCACGAATGCGCTCCCCACCAGGTCAGCAGCCCCACGGGCCGCATCGTCTTGGCCAGGGCCACGGCCGCGTCCTTCATCGCCTTATCGAAGGTCGCATCTATCACCAGCTGATACTGGCCGGCCCCGAGCTTCGACATGATCAGCGACCATCCGATAGGCCCGAAGCCTCCGTTGTAGCTGTCCTGGGCGCTGGTCAGCGAAACCAGCAGGTCGCCGATCTGCTGCTGGCGATCGCTCGACACGTCTGTCGCGGGACCGATGATGTTGAGCATGTTCTGGACCGCCCCGGCCATGCAGTACTCGCGCGTGATCTGGGAAACGAAGGTCCCAGGCCGGTACAGGTCGATGTTGAAGGCCGCCTTCGTCGGCGAGGCGGCGGGGGCGTCGCCAACGTTGAGCGGCGTGGTCCCCGGCGTGATTTCGACCGTTGGAGTGGCCTCGTTGGTTGGGGTCGGCCCCGCCGCGATCAGCGCCGTCGAGGGGGCGGTGGCATCGACATCGGACGCCATCAGCATCACGGTGGTCCAGCCCGCGGCGGTGACGATCAGGCACAGCGCCGCATACGCGAAAGCCCAGGACTTCTCGTGGGGGTTTCTCTGCCCGTACCGGGTCATCTGCCGCCTGTCGCTCTGAGTCCGTCGCGGCCATCCTGCCTTCGTGACGAGAACGAAAGCCGCGTCGGACAAGATACAGCGACAAGCCGTAAAGGCGCAGTCGGCGATCGGGGCGATCCGCCCCGGAGATCATGCCAGGAGCACGTTGCCGAACACGTGGCGCCGGCCTGTGGCGGTCACCGGGTCCTCGAACCGCAGGTCTCCCGTGGGCTCACGTTCGTAGCCGCACAGCACGATCGTCGGGTCGCCGTCGCGATGCTCCAGGCCGATCGCGATGGCGTCGATCAGCCCTCCGCCCTCCTGGCGCGGGACGAGCGCGTCCCAGCACACGGCGCAGGCGCGAATGGTCCCGGCGCGCGCCTCCAGCCGGAAAGTGGCATAGAGCGCGTCGATGATCAGCGGATTCGAGGGATCCTCGAGAGTCGGCGCGACGTCGATCAAGGCCAGTTGCCCGCCGGCGGCCAAACGCGCCCCAAACGGCCTGAACTCGCCCGTTTGCGTGAGCATGGTCTCGGCCAGACCCAGCACAGGCGTCACCATCTCGTTGAAATCGGTTCGGATCGCCGGCTGCATCGTCCCTCCTGCGTTTCGCTCCTGAGGAGGGAATCGGTCGCGTACCCGTCAGGCCTGAATAGGTCAGATGGCCCGGTCCGACCGAGCCTGCCCGACATCGGCACTGGCCGTATTCGTGGCGCCCGCCCGCAGCGACGACAACGCCGGCCAGCCTGCCAGGGCCATGCCGCAGACGAAGATGGGCCACGGGAACCAGCCGGGCACTCCCCCACTCAGCAGCGCGGGGGCGTTTGCGGTGAATGCGACGACCACAACCGAACCACCGGCTACCGCGGCGGCGGCGCGCCAGGGTTCGACGCTGGGCGTGCGGCCGGAGCGGACCTGATAAGCGGCGGCCAGGCCGAAGCCGATCAGCGCGCCGCTCACCCCGATGGGCGCCCAGACGGGGCCCGCCCACGGCACCGGGATCAGGAAGAGCACATCCCACGTCGCCGGCGAGTGCGGCCAGCCGATGAAGACCCACAGCCAGACGTAGTAGAAGATGTCCCACACGCCGAACGCGACCGCGGTCCAGGCGAGCCGGTCGAGCCACTTCCCTCCGACCAGGCATCCCACGGCGGCCAGCATCACAACCGTGGCGAACTCCCGCCCGACCTCGATGGCCGCCAGATCCCCCACCACGTCCGGCCTGCGAAGCGGGAACAACTGGTCCGGGGTCATTGCCAGGGCCCGCTGCAGATACACCACGACGGCCGACTCGAGATAGGCCATGGCCACGGCAAACACGATCACGGTGAGGGCGGCGCTTCGGAATCGCATCGGCATGCTCCTGCTCGCGTGGCGGGCACGCTCGAGGTTGGCGCCCCCGGCCGGACTCGAACCGACGACGCCCGCCTTAGGACGGCGGCGCTCTATTCCACTGAGCTACGGGGGCCCGGCGCGATGTTACCGCGTCGCCGCGGGCCTGGCTCGGCCGGTCCGGCTCAGACGCTCGGCTCGAAGGTGTAGCGGTCGCGGTTGCGGCGCAAGCAACCGACGGGATGGAACGGCTCGTGTGAGAGGACGATCGTCCAGTCCTCCTCGGCGGCACGGGCGAACAGCTCCGCCTTGACCATGACCGAGTCGAGCGGAAAGTCGTCGAAGGCCGTGACCCATTTCGGGTTGGCGTTCCACGGCCGCATGAACAGGTCGCCCAGGAAGGCGACGGTCCGGTCGCCACCGCGAACGATCACGCCCTGATGGCCCGCCGAGTGGCCGCCGGTCGGAACGACCGACACGCCCGGTAGTATCTCGGACTCGCCGTCCGCTGCCGAACCCGTCCCAAGGTCCCTGATCAACCTGAGTTCCGGTTGATCGTAGCCGGCGACCAGACGAGGGTTGCTGCCGAACGCGATTGTCCACTCGGCCCGTTGAGCCACGAACTTGGCCCGTGGGAACGCCAGCGATCCGTCGGACCTGAGGACGCCGCCCGCATGGTCGTAGTGGAGATGGCTAACCGCGACGGCGTCGACCGAGCCGGGATCGAAGCCGGCGTTCTCGAGCGCGGGCACGATCCACGGGCCCTCGTAGGCGCGCATCGCCCGAGTCTTTTCGGTGACACGATCGCCGATGCCGGTCTCGACCAGCACCCGACCGTCCGGCGTCTCGATCAGCAGGCAGTTGAGAGCCTGGATGATCCGGTGATCCGCGTCGATCTCGTCGGTCACGAGGCCGTTCCACATCATCCGCGGCACGACGCCCAGGAGGGCCCCGGCATCCGATCGAAACCTGCCGGCCTGGATCAGCGCGACTCGAGTACCCCCGCCGAGCTCCGCAGACCAGTGAACGGCGTCGTTGATGGTCGTCATCGTGCGGGCTCACCGTTCCCCGCCGGTCGAGCGCCCGCGCCCTTCCGGGCACGCTTGAAGTCCTCGAAGTAGGCCGATGCGGTGGGCTCGGACTGGCCCTGGTACTTCGACCCGAGGCCTTGCGAACCGTACGGTCGGTCGACCGGGCTCGACATCTCGAAGAAGCTGATCTGGCCGATCTTCATGCCCGAATACAGCGCGATCGGCAGTGTGGCCACGTTCGACAGCTCGAGCGTCAGCTTGCCCTTCCAGCCCGGATCGACGTAGCCGGCGGTCGAATGGATGAGCAGGCCGAGCCGCCCGAGCGACGACTTGCCCTCCAGCCTCGCCACAAGATCGTCCGGCAGCTCCACCCACTCGAGCGTCTGGCCCAGGACGAACTCGCCCGGATGGAGCACGAACGGCTCGTCGTCGGTGATGCTCAGCAGCTCGGTCAGATCGGGCTGGGGCGAGCGAACATCGATGAACGGATAGCGGTTGTTGCGGAACACGCGAAAGCTGCGGTCGAGATGGAGGTCGATCGAGGAAGGCTGGAGGTCGGCCGGGTCGTAGGGGTCGACTCGAACCCGGCCCCCCGCCAGCGCGACGGCGATGTCGTGGTCCGACAGGACGCTCATTTGACCGTGGCTCCGCTCTCGCGCTGGGCGTACAGGTTGTCCACCTCGCGCTTCAACGTTTCGATGTCCTCGAAGCTCTGGTAGACGCTGGCGAAGCGGATGTAGGCGATCTGATCGAGCGCCCGGAGTCGCTCCATGGCCATCTTGCCGATGTCCGAGGAATCGACCTCGGTCGCCCCGCCGGCGCGCAGCTGGGCCTCGATCGCGTCCGCGGCCTGCTCGGCCGCGTCATCGGGCAGCGGCCGTCTTGTCAGGGCCTTTTGAAAGCCCGACACGAGCTTCTCGCGATCGAACTCCTGGCGGGAGCCGTCGCGCTTCACGACCACCAGCCGCGGCGCCTCGATGCGTTCATAGGTCGTGAAGCGAGCCCCGCACGTCTCGCACTCGCGGCGGCGGCGGATGCTGGCTTCGTCGAGGTCGCGGGAATCCACCACCCGCGTCTCCCGTTCGCCGCACCGCGGACACCGCATCGGCCTGCCTCCAAACGCCCACCCCGCTCTGGCGAGGATAGCACCGGCCGGCTTGTGGCCCCGCGCGCCGGGTCAGCGATGCCGGTTGGGCCAGCGCGGGTCCGGTTCGTGCCGCGCGGTGGCGGCTGCGGCTATCTCCTGGGCGCGATTTCGGACCGCGTCACGGGCATGGAGCAGGTTGATGTAGCCGCGCTTGACGGACGTCTCGCCCTCGGAGAAGCCCTCGGAGCGCGGCTCGAGCATCAACTGGCAACCGCGCTCGATCAGCTCCACCGCCCGCTGCGCGCGTCCGATCTCCTCCACGAGACCGTCTGCGGCGACCCGGGCGACGCGTCGGTCGACAACCTCGGCCTCGAGCGCGTAGCGCCGCAGCGCCTCGGCGGAGGCTGCCAGGCTCGCGCCGCAGACCTCCGGTCCGGCGCTACGGCGGCGCACGGCGTCGACGACATCGGCCAGCTCGGCCAACGAGATGTCCACGCGGCGGGCGAGCTCGATCGCCGACCGGCCGCCCTGGGCCTCCCGGCGCAGCTCGCCGCCCACGACGAGGACGCGCCAGAGCAAGACGGCGATCGGCAAGCCCAACACGAAGAAGACCGCGAGGGGCAACAGGACGTCGCTCGACACCGCGAACTACCTCAGAGAAGACGGGTCATGGCCAGGGGAGCGAATTGCTCGACGGGAGAGTAATCGGCACGGCCGGGCGGCCGCTTTTGGTCACTCTAGCGGCTGCGGCACCCGCGGACGAGTCGACCGGGGCTAGGACGTTCGTTTGTGGGGCTGCGGACCGAAAGGTACCCCGCCCCGCGGTCCCGGAACGATGCGCCCGGCCGTCCGCACGCCCTTGGGCGGACGAGAGACCTCGACGGCCTCGCCGGGGCGCCGCCACTCATCCGAGATGCCGTCCGCGCTGGAAACCAGCCTGATCGAGCGAACTACCGCGCCCGGCTCTACGTCTCGGATCATGTCGTAGATCGTGAGGGCCGCAACCGTGGCCGCTGTGAGGGCCTCCATCTCCACGCCGGCCTGGCCGGTTGCCACGGCCTCCGCCTTGATCCTGACCGCACCTGATGCGCGGTCGGGCGCCGCGCTGACGACCAGCCCGGTCAGGCCGGCCGGATGGGCCAGCGGAATGAGATCGGCGGTTCTCTTGCCGGCCATGACGCCCGCCAGTTCGGCCACGCTCAGGACGTCGCCCTTGCCTATCCCGCCGTCGATGACGGCGCTCAGAGTCTCCTGGGAAAGCGCGACCTCGGCCTCCGCGACCGCGCGCCGGGCCGTGACTGGCCCCCTGGTGACATCGGCCATGCGCGGCCTCCTCGTTCGCTCGAAATGGCTTGATCGACGTCGCTCGGCTCGGCTGCCCTCGTCGAATACCCCGCCCTCACCGGCCACGGAACCGGCCCTTCTTCTTCAGGCTCGCGGCCATCAGCTGTCGATGTCGCTCCTCGGCCTTTTCGTGGACCAGTTTCGCGGCCGAGCGACGGGTCACGAGAACGGTACCCGTCCCGCCGGTCGCTACGAGAAGGGCATCGAGACCGGTCCGCTCCAGCACTTCCAGGGCCGACCACAGGTCCGAATCGCCGCTCACGCTGGGGACGTCGGCGATGCGCACCATCGCCTGCTCGGTCCGGGTGTCCGTCCAGATTCGCCGGGGGATCCGGCGGATCTGGGCCGTGCCGATCAGCCCGAGCAGTTCGGAGCCGCGCTGGACCAGGGCCGCGGCACCCAGACGGTCCGCAAGGTACTCGCCGGCGAATACGTCGAGCGTCAGCTGGGGCGGCACTCGGGCCGGATCCGCATCCTCGGCGTCCCGCACCAGCAGCCCCGCGATCATGTCCTGGACGGCGCTGCGCCGATCCAGGAACCGGCTCGAGCCGACCATCAGCCAGCCGGCCACCACCAGACACAGGCCCGCCAGGGGGTCGGCGACGAACAGCCCCACGAAACCCGCCATCATCGCCGCTAGCCCCACGTAGCGGCCGACTCGAGCCGCCGCCGCGTTGGCGACGGCATCCTGCCGCGTGCGATACCAGACCAGAGCGTGAACGACGCGGGCACCGTCGAGCGGGTATCCCGGCACCAGGTTGATCAAGCACAGCAGGCCGTTGAAGGCCGCGAGCATCGTCGTGACGAACCCCACCGCCCCAACCCAATCCGGGGCGTGCTCGATATCGACGGGGCCGAAACCAAGGAAGCCGGCCATGATGCCGAAGGCCAGCGCCAGGACGAGGCTCACCGCAGACCCGGCCAGAGCGATCCGAAGCTCCTCGCCGGCCGTCTTGGGCTTCGTCTCCATCACATACGGGCCGCCCAGAAGCTGCACGACGGCGACCGGCACCAGCTGGCCGTTATCCCGCGCAACCTTGACGTGACCCAGTTCGTGGGCAGTCACCGACGCGAAGACCAGGGCCGCCACGGAGATGGAGGATCCCCACGCCAGCACAGGCGACCAGGAGGCCGCGGTCCCGTCGCTGAGGTCGAGGCCGAACATCACCGATATGAACGCCAGGACCAGAATCCAGCTCCAGTGAGCCCGGATATCCGTCCCGAACACGCGGCCGAAGGTGAGTCCCATCACGGTCCCCAGGACCTGCTCCCGGCCGGTCCCCGAAGCGTCGCGAAACCCCCGTCCGGCGCGGGCTCACGCCCCAACCGACCTGCGATCCACGCCACGGCAAGCGCCAGGACCAGCACGGCCGCGGCGATGGCCACACTCGTTTCAGACCAGAACTGATCGGGGAAGAGCTGGACGAGCTTCTCCGTCCGTGGATCGAACATGTACGTGCCGGGGGCGAAGAAGACCTCGTGGAACAGCTCGAAGGCCTGATCGAAGAAGAGCGCGAAGCCCGCTCCGACCACGACGACGCCCACGACCAGGACCCGCGCGCCCCTGGAGACTGCCCGCCAGAACGGGCGCCGACCGCGGCCGGCGAGCCCGGCAAGGAGCAGCAGAACGGCCGCGATCAGGGCCAACAACCCGAGGCTCAACAGCACCTTGCGAACGTCGGCCATGTGGCCCCGCTCTCCGGCGTCGAGGACCGGCGCGCCGCCGACGCTGACATCGAAGTTGGGGGGACCGAATGTGAGGTCGGACAGGATGCTGCCGGTGATTTGCACGACCTGGGCGTGGCTGTAGCCGGTCAGGCCGGCAACGTCACTGCGGTCCTGGTCGAAACCGACCCAGATCGGGTTGAGGAACAGGAGTACGGCGACGGCGACGACGACGAATGGCGTAGCCACTCCGGCCACGATCGCGGCGACCCGCTCAGGGATAGAGAGGTTCACGCAGCCATCGTACTTCCTGGCGCCGCCGGACCGCGCCGTGGCCGGCAGGCCCCTCTCCTAGACCGTTGACTTCAATGCCGCGGCCTCGCGCCGGACGATCTCCCACACCAGCTCGAGGTCCGAGTCCTCGGTGCGCAGGTTGGATATGGCGACCCGGATCGTGATCCCGCTGTTGACCCTGGTGTGCGAAAGAAACGCCTCTCCGCTGCGGTTGACCGCGTCCATCAGCCTGACGTTCAGGTCGTCGAGCTTCTCGGCGATCGCCGGCTCGGACTCGCGTCCGATGAACGCGGCCGGCCGATAGCGGAAGCAGACCGTCGAGAATGGCACCGGCGCCATGCGCTCGAAGTCGGGGTCGGCATCGACCCAGCCGGCGAACCGCCCCGCCATGGCCAGATGGTTCGAGACGCGACGGCGCAGACCGTCGAGCCCGAAATACCGCAGATGGATCCACAGCTTCAGGGCCCGCAGCCGGCGGCCCAGCGTGGGCGTGTATTCGTTGTAGTCGCGGATCGGTCCCTGGCGGTCCAGCGTCCGCAGGTACTCCGGCACCAGGCTGAAGGCATCGCGAAGGACCGGCATCCGCCGCGTGAGCAGGATCGAGGCGTCGACCGGCGCGAACCACCACTTGTGGGCGTTGGTGACGATCGAGTCGGCCTCTTCCCAACCCTCGAACGAGTCGCGCAGCTCGGGGATGATGGCCACGACGCCGGCGTAAGCGGCATCCACGTGGAGCCAGATGCCCTCGCGGCCGGCGATCTTCGCCATCGCCGCGATCGGGTCGCGCGAGGTGGTGGAGGTCGTGCCGATGGTCCCGACCAGGGCGATCGGTCGGATGCCGGCCGCCTTGTCGGCCGCGATGGCTTCCTCGAGGGCGTCGATGCGCAGCTCGAAGTCATCGTTCGTGGGGATCTTCGTCAGGCCGTCCCGCCCCAGCCCAAGCGTCATGCAGGCCTTCTCGATCGACGAATGGGCCTCGGCCGAGGCGTACACCCGCAGCTTGGGCACGTCCGGTCGGGCCGGCAGGCCCCTCGCCGCGGCGTCTATCCCGGCCGCCTGCCTGGCAGCGGCCAGCGAGAGAAGCGACGACGTGGAAGCGGTGTCCGTTATCAAACCGTCGAAGCCGGCCGGCAGACCGAGCGCCTGGCGGATCCAGTCGATGACGACCTGCTCGAGCTCGGTGCCAACGGGGCTGGTCCGCCACAGCATCGGGTTGGAGTTCAGGACCGCTGTCAGCATCTCGCCGATGATCCCCGGGCCTGAAGCCGAGCTGGCGAAGTAGGCCAGGAACCGCGGGTGTTGCCAGTGCGTGAGGTTCGGCTCGAACAGACGCCGGTAGTCGTCGAAGATCGCTTCCATCGACTCCGGCGATTCCGGCGGCTTGGCCGGGAACAGCGGACGCAACGAACCGGGCTCTACCTGCGGCATCACGGATCTGTCGCGAATGCCCTCGAGATAGTCGGCCATGATGTCGACCGCTTCGTGCGCAGCCGCCCGGAAGCTGGCCGGGTCCATGTCGTTCAAGCCCGTCAGCTGCTGGGCGTCCAGGTCGGCCGGGGTGGTTGGGCCGGCGGCCGAAGTTACCGTGCGTTCGGGAATCATCTGTCACTCGTCCGGGAGAGGGTTACGCGGCCGCTCCTGCGGATCCGGGACCCCGGGGCGAGTGTACCTCCGGTCGCCGTGGGCCGCGTCCGAGGATCCCGGCCGGACCGCCGACCGGCTAGGTGAGCGCGAACTCGGCAAAGAAGTGCTGCGGGTAGACGGCTAATCCGGGAGAGGCTTCCGTCAGCAGCGCGTACATGCGCTGGCCGACGAACCAGACCCTGACGTTGAGGCGACCGCCCGCCGCCTTGATCTCCGCCTCGCGCGCCGGGAGTCCACCCTGGGTCGTGGCCGTGGAGTTGAGAACGGTGCCGCCGAGGTCAATCGCGAGAGTGACTGCCAGACTCGCCAACTTCGCGTCGGTATCGATCGTCGTGTCGAACGTCGAGGGGAAGTCCGCGACCTCGACGCAGTACGCGGCACCGTTCATGTCCTCCGCGGCGAAGACGGTGGCCGAAACCGCGTCCGCCCCCGAGCCGAGCGTTTGGGTCGTCTTGGTAGGACCGGCAAGGCCCGGGAACCTCGCCGACCATTTGCCGTCGGGAGCGGTGAACGCCGTCCAGGTATCCACGGGCGAAGGCTCCGGCGTGCCGACCGCGGCATTCGCTCCCGAGGCGGATGGCGTCGCCGTGGTCGTGGTGGGGGTCGGACGATCCGTTGGGACCGCCGTCGGAGCGTAGCTCGGGCTGGGGGTCGCGGAGGAGCCATGCCCCGCCGCGACGACAAGAGCGGCGGCCAGGACGAGCAGCCCGACGCCGGCGACCGCCAGAGCGATCGGCAGCGTCGCGTTTCGCGCCGGCGCCGTAGCCGGCGCACTCCATGCGGAGCTGTTTTCGAAGCCGCAGTTGGAGCACCTGGTGTAGCCGGGATACAGCGCCGTATAGCACCTCAGGCACACCGACGGGGCGGCCTGAATGGGCTGCGGAGCCGGCTGCCCGACGGCGGGCGACGGAGGCTGGCCGAAGCCGGGTGTCTGGCCGTAGCCCGAAGGCGGCTGTGGGGGCTGCCCATAGCCCGGGGGCGGTTGCCCATAGCCCGGGGGCGGTTGCCCATAGCCCGGGGGCGGTTGCCCATAGCCCGGGGGCGGTTGCCCATAGCCCGCGGGCGGTTGCCCATAGCCCTGGGGCGGTTGCCCATAGCCCT
>PMKV01000043.1:5393-5634 GCA_003157875.1 Chloroflexota bacterium | reverse complement strand
CGAGATCCTGCTCATCCGCCGGTCCGACAACGAGAACTGGGCGCTGCCCGGCGGCGCGATGGATCCCGGAGAGTCGCTGCCTCAATGCGGCGTGAGAGAGACTGAGGAAGAGACGGGCATTCGCTGCGAGATCACGGGCCTAGTCGGCGTGTACACGAACCCGCGCCACGTGATCCTGTACACGAGCAACGGCGAGGTCCGCCAGGAATGCTCGCTTGTCTTCACGGCGCGAATGGTCGGC
>PMKV01000043.1:4627-5385 GCA_003157875.1 Chloroflexota bacterium | reverse complement strand
GCGGATCGGCCACTTCCTGGAGCGACGACCGACGCCCTTTCTGGGCTGACCGCCAGTGCCAGCATTCGGCCGGCCCAAGATGGCAGCGCCACACACGAAGTGATCGCTCCCGTGTCACCCGCCCTAACCTCGGTCGTTTGGTGACGATAGACTTCGCCGATCAGGGCTTTGCTTCGATCTGAGGCATTAGGTGAACGACATCGGCAGCAACCTGGTCAACGTCGTCCTGACAAACCTGGTGTTCGTTCTGTTCCTGACCCTGCCGATCGCCCTTCTCGGCTGGGGCCACCTGCTGATCTACCTAGGCTGGCCGGTGGACGCCCCGAGGCAACCACGGTGGCTGCAACTTGTGATCGCTGAGCGGTCTTGGTTCCGGCGGCTGGATCCGATGAGGCAGGACACCGCCGGCGATGCCCTGGGCTACGCCATTTGCGTTTCCGTGGACTTGTTGTCGGTCGCATTCGTTGTTCTGGCGCCTTTTGGCTGGTTCCACAACCCGTCACCGCCCCTTTGGGCAGGGGCCGGAGCATGGTCGATCCACCTGGCTGCGCTGCTCGTGCAGGCGGCACTTGTGATCCCGATCTGGAGGCAGCTCGCGAGCAGCCGATCAGGTCGAATTTGAGCGAGGTTCGAGAAGGCGACCGCGATCTCGAGCAGGGCGAACGGGAACAAGGCCTATGTCGCCCAGTGACCCAGCTTGGCTGCCCCGCTTGCTGGCGCGTGTTTCGTGCTGTCTACGCCACGTCCGATTGCGCCGA
>PMKV01000043.1:0-4545 GCA_003157875.1 Chloroflexota bacterium | reverse complement strand
CGCCACGAGCTGGCAGACCCGCTCCGGAAACTTCTGTTCCTGCAGGAACCAGCCGCCATCGAGCGCATGCATTCCCTGGCCGACGAGCCACTGCGCGTACCCGATGTCATGGAGCCATGCGGCCGCGACAAGATCGGCGGCTTCGTCGGGTTCGAAGACGGCGGCAGCTTCTTCCGCTTTCCGCGCGACCCCCTCCGTGTGCGCGACGCGCTCGGGCAACCGAGCGAGAAGCTCGCGGGCAACATCCTCAGCCGTTGGCTTGTCTTGGGCCATCGAACGACACGCTAGACGCAGCGCTGGCGACAATCAAGCGAGCGGGGGTCACCGTTCCACTTGTTACGAGTTTCTCTACTGCATCAAGGCGCCACGAGCCATTGACTCGCATCGTTCGGCAACACTCCGCCGACGCAACTGGGCCGAGTATGATTGAGCGGATGCACGGAGAGGATCTGCCCCGGAACCCGATCGCCGAGGTCGTCTTTGAGCTGAGGTGGAAGCTCATCGGCGAGCTGTCTTCCGGCATTCCGCCAACGGACCCCGGGTACAAGCTCATGGTGGGTAGCTTCTACGAGCGGGTGCGTCCGCTGTACCCGATCCACGAGCAGCTGCCTGCTGCCACGATCCCAGACGAGTTTGCCCCGTACATCGTCCAGCATCGGTTCCGGCGCGTCGAAGGCGGGTATCCGCTCGTGCAGGTAGGCCCAGGCATACTGTCGGTCAACGACACCAGCTCATACTCCTGGAAGACATTTCTCCCCACGATCGTGGAGGCAGTGGGGCACCTCCGCGACACGTATATCGGAGTACTTGCGCCGGAAGTTATCAGCCTCCGCTATATCAACGCAATCCCGTTCGATTTCCTGAGCCACGATGTGCTGGATTGCATGCGGGACGATCTAAAGGTGAGCGTGGCGTTCCCTGAACAGCTGTTCCGCGAGCAACCCGTCGAGCAACGGCCAAGCGGTTTCAGCCTCCAGTCCGTACATGCACTCGCCGACCCGGAAGGGACCGTCGTTTTGAAGATAGGGACTGCGGATGTGAACGGCGAACGACGACTCCTCTGGGAGACAGTGGTTCAGTCATCCGGGCAGGCCGCACCCCAGCTGACCGAACTCGCCGAGTGGCTTGGTAAGGCGCACGCCCTGGCGCGTGGTTGGTTCTTCACACTCATTGAAGGCCGGATTGAGAGCGAGTACCGGAGATGAGCGCAGCTGCAACAGACATCGCCGATAGGACGCAAGTTGGATGGGTCCTTCCGGCAGAGGCCGTCCGCTCGATCGTAGATGGCCTCTCTCGTAGAGCCGTGCCGTTCGCCCTTCTGGGCGTTTTGAGTAGCCTCCCCGGCGGCGGAGCAACGGTGATACCTGGGCCTGAGGGCGTCCTGCTCGCAGCTGATCAGAGCGGTACCTTGACGTTCCACCTAAGTACAGCCCGGCACCGTCCCATCAACCAACTCGGCTGGAGCGGCGAGCAGGCCGCGGTTCTGCGCCACAAGCTCGCGGCGTTTGCCCAGGACTGGGATGACCCAGCCATGGACGCTTACGATGCCCTTTGACCGCGGCGCCGTTGTCCTGGTCCCTTTCCCCGACGCTGACCTCCAGAGCTACAAACAGCGACCAGCACTCGTCGTCCAGTCGGACTCCCTAATCGTCGACTATCCTCAGCGCGTCGTGGCCGAGATCACCTCCAAGCGTCGGATCGGCGCCAGCCGCGTGCAAGTCACGAGTACGAGCCCGGAGGGAAGGGCGATGGGACTGCCCACTGACTCATCCCTCGTGTTGGACAGGCTGGCTACGCTAGCCGACTCGGAGATCATCAAGAGCATCGGTAAGTGCCCGCCCCAAACCATGTCGCTCGTCGACGAAGCACTGCGGAAAGTCTTCGATATCTAGGCGGTCGTCATAGTGCGGCGGCTGGCCTCACGTGATCGCGGATGTGGCCGTCGCGTAGACGGTCCGGTCCCGACGAGCCGAATCGGTGCCGGCCCCGGACGCACCGCCACCGTGGCTAACCAGGGGTTTCTCCCTCGTTTCGCGACCGCGGCGTGATGCTAACGTCCCAGCATGAAATCCAGCCGACGCACCCTCATCGCCGTGGCCATCACCGTGGCTGCCGCGGTCATCGGAATGACTGCTTGGACGCTCGACCGCGTGGACCCCGGAATGACCTTCGGCACAGGCACCGACGCACAGGGTCGGATGACTCTAACTGTGGGCTCCGTTACGCCGGGCGGTCTGGCCTGGTATGAGGGGGTTCATGCCGGGGACGTGGTGATCAACGTAGGGGGGATACAGACTCTGCCCGGCGACCAGGCCGTGGTGGAAGCGTATGCGAACTCCCAGGAGTCTCAGTCGGCCCTCATAATCGTGCCGCCGGACCAGCTCAAGGGGGCGCTGGCCGACGGCGGCTGGGGATCGCCACCGGCTCGCCTCGCGTACTTTATATGGGCGCCGCGCCGCCTGACCGCTAGCGGGATCGCGCTGTTGGCCGGATTCCTGCTATGTCTCATGGGCTTCCTGTGGCACCGATCTGCCAGTCCGGGTCCGTCCCTTAGCCGGATGCTCCCAACCGTACTTGCGGCTTCGGCGACTCCACTCTTCCTCGTGCCGGCGTACCTCACGCTCAGTTCGGCAGCAGTTTTGCTGGCCAGCGTTCTCATCGCGGCTGCGGTGCTGTTGGCAGGGCTCGACATGACAAGAGCGATTGGTCCGACCCGTGTCCTGAGAGCCGTCGTACTGGTCACAGGCTTGGCAGCCTTGGCGGCCGCGATAGTCGGTTGTGTGATTGCCTTCACGGGATTCGAACGGGGCCTTGCGACAGAGGCGCGCTGGGTCTTCGCGTCCGCGGCAGTCCTGATCCCGGGACTTGTTGCAGTCCGCTATCTGCGCGCTCCGGGGGTCGCTTCGGAGCTTGGCCGAACCATCGACTCGATCGAGGTTGGCGTAGCGGCGACTCTGCCGGCCTTCGCGCTGATGCCGCTGGCGGCAGTCACGGACCCGCCGTTCCTGACTCCACTCGTCGCCTGGGTACTGGTGGTGGTCGCGTTGAGGGTCTTCGCTATCCGGCCAATGGCAAGGCTGGCTACCCAGACCACAATCGAACGCGAGCTAATCGTCGACGACTCGGAGGCTGAACGCCGGCGGATCGCAGGCGACATACACGACGACGTGATCCAGGACCTCACGATGCTGGTTCACCGGCTCGATCGCGACGGAGCCGACGAGCAGGCCTCGACTGTTCGCCGTGCCG
The DNA here is from genome assembly GCA_003157875.1 of Chloroflexota bacterium. GTDB lineage: Bacteria > Chloroflexota > Limnocylindria > Limnocylindrales > CSP1-4 > Fen-1039. Next base: position 1,296 of record PMKV01000043.1, on the reverse strand, counting down.
TCGAGCGCCTCCGAGCCATCTGCGCCGACCTGCGCCTGCCCGTCCTCGACGACCTGGGCCTAGGGCCGGCCGTCCATGCGCTCGTGACCGAACTCGAGCCTCTGGCCGGTGGTGACATCAGCCTCGACATCGATGGCGAGAACCGCCTTCCGGCCGACGTAGAACTCACCGTCTTTCGTATCGCCCAGGAAACGCTCGCCAACGCGGTGAAGCACGGCCGGCCGCCGATCTCCGTCCACCTCGACATACACGCTGAAAATGTGCGACTCCAGATCAACGACTCAGGCCCAGGCATCCCGGTCGCTGTACTCACCGCTCCGCCGGCCGAGGGCCACATGGGGCTGCTCAGCTTGACTCAGCGCGCCCAACAAATCGGTGCCTCTTTGGAAATCGGCGAACGGCCTGGCGGCGGGACACGCGTCAGGCTCGATTGGGCCGCAAACGCGAGGCCTGCCGAGTCCGCAATCAATCGCCAGCCCGCAAACTAGACAAATGGCTATTCGAGTCGGAATCATCGACGACCATCCGGTCGTCCGAGACGGCATGACCGCCCTGCTCCGGGAGTACGCCGACCTCGAAGTGGTCGCAACTGCCGATTCGGTCGAGAGCGGTAGGCAACTGCTCGAAGCCGAGGGCTTGGCGCAGGTGGTTCTGCTCGATCTCCGACTCGGTCAGAAGAGCGGGCTAGAACTCCTGGCCGCTAACGGCACTTCGGCGAATCGCGCGGCTGTCGTCGTACTGACCGCCTTCGACAACGCGGAGTACGTTGCCGCTGCCTGCCGACTCGGTGCCGCCGGCTTCGTGCTCAAGACGGCGCCGATCGTTAAGCTCGTGGAGGCGATCCGGTTGGCCGCCGCCGGGGTCAAAGTCAGCCGGAGTGGCCTCGCGGAGCCAACTCTTACGACCCGCGAACAGCAGATCGTCCGCTGCATCGTCGATGGGCGGACCAACGACGAGATCGGCGCGAAGCTTGCGATCTCGACGAAGACGGTGGAGGGACACCTCTCCCGGCTCTTCGCGCGACAGGGCGTCGTCTCGCGGGCCGAACTGGCATCAAGGGCCGTCTTGGAAGGCTGGCTGGACGTTCCAACAATGCGCCGTCGAAGCTCGCGAGGCGGGTGATCCAAGGCGACGTCGACTCGATCACCGTAATCGACAAACCACGACCAGAGCTAACACGTCATGCGGAGCGCACCGCGCGCAGCGGTGGCCTCGCGCCGCCCATGGTCACGAGGACACGGCCGCGGTAGAGACGCGGGATCCAGATCGCCGACGAGCGGGTTAGCCTAGGCCCGA
>PMKV01000123.1 GCA_003157875.1 Chloroflexota bacterium | reverse complement strand
CGGGTCGGTGTAGTCGTCCGCCGGGACGTAGACGGCCTGGAGCGAGGTGATCGAGCCCTTCTTGGTCGAGGTGATCCGCTCCTGCAAGGCCGCCATCTCGGTCGCCAGGTTTGGCTGGTAGCCGACCGCCGATGGCATTCGGCCGAGCAGCGCGGAAACCTCGGAGCCGGCCTGGGTGNNGATGAAGAGGAGGACGTCGCGGCCCTCCTCGTCGCGGAAATACTCGGCCATCGTCAGGCCGGTCAGGCCGACGCGAAGGCGGGCGCCCGGCGGCTCGTTCATCTGGCCGAAGACGAAGGCCGTTTTGGCGAGGACCCCCGACTCGGTCATCTCGTGGATCAGGTCGTTGCCCTCGCGCGAACGCTCGCCGATGCCGCTGAAGACCGAGACGCCTTCGTGCTCCTGGGCCACGTTGTAGATGAGTTCCTGGATGACGACCGTCTTGCCGACGCCGGCGCCNNGGTCTCGGTCGTCTGCTGGTCGAAGGCCGGAGCCGGCCGATGGATCGGCAGGCGCTCGCTCGCGCCGACCGGGCCCTTCTCGTCGATCGTCTCGCCGAGGACGTTGAAGACGCGCCCCAGCGTCACCTGGCCGACCGGAACGGTGATCGGGCTGCCCGTGTCGACCGCCTCGACGCCTCGCGCCAGGCCGTCCGTGGTGGTCATGGCGACGCTGCGGATCCAGTTGTTGCCCAGGTGCTGCTGAACCTCGCAGATGATCTTCACGCCGTCGCCTCGACTAACCTCGACGGCGTTGTAGATCCCCGGCAGCCTGCCGGCCGGGAACTCGATGTCGACGACCGCGCCGGTGATCTGGATCACACGGCCGGTGGCCGGGCCGGTTGCGGTTGGGGCGGCGGTCGCCATCGTCTTGTCGGTGCCTCCTGGATTGGGTCGCCTCGCGTCTAGCGCGCCTGCGCGCCGGACGCGATCTCGATCAGTTCGCTTGTGATTTGGGCCTGGCGAGCTTTGTTGTAGCTCAAGGTGAGGTTGTCGATCAGCTCGTCCGCGTTTTCGGTCGCGTTCTTCATGGCCACCATCTGGCTCGAGAAGAAGCTGGCCGTGCTTTCGAGGGCGGTCTGGTAGAGCCGGGTGCCGAGATACCGCGGCAGCAGCTCGTCGAGGACCTTCTCCGGCTCGGGCTCGAAGATGAACTGCGAGCCGGGAATTCCGCGCGTCTCCTGCGTCGGCGTGATGGGCAGGAGCTGGACCATGTCGGCCCTCTGGACCAGGGTAGACACGAATCGGGTGTAGACGATGTCGACCTGACTGTACGTGCCGCAGACGTATTCGTCGGAGATGAGCCTGGATAGCGGCAGGATATCGTCGAACGAAGGCCGATCGCCGAAACCGGCGAAGTGAGCCACGATCGGAACCCGGGCCCGGCGCATCGCGTCGCGACCCTTGCGGCCGACACTCACAACCTCAAGTTCGCCGGCGTGCTCGACGATCTCCTTGGATGCGAACCGGATGGCGTTGCTGTTCAGCGGCCCGGCCAGGCCGCGATCGCTGGTGACGAGCACTATCAGCCGCTTGCCCCCCTCGCGCCGGCTCAGCAGCGGGTGCTCGTCGCCGCCGAGAACCGCCGCCAGGTCGGCCAGGATTTCGTCGAGCAGCTCCGAGTAGGGCCGCGCGGCGAGGGTCGATTCCTGGGCGCGTCGCAGCTTGGACGCTGCCACAAACTGCATCGCCCGGGTGATCTGGCGGATGTTCCTCGACGCTGTTATGCGCCTTCGGATGTCTCGCTGGCTGGGCACGGTCTCCCGATCGCCTTCCTACGCCAGGAAGCTTTGGCGGAACTCGACCGCGGCAGCTTCCAGGGCCGCTGCCGTATCGTCGTCGAGAACTTTGGTGGTTGCCAGCTTCTGCATCACAGCAGTCTGCTGGGTGTCGAGGTAGCGGGTGAACCCGGCTTCGAACTCCTTGACTCGCGGAGTCGGGATGTCGTCGAGGAGACCCTTTGTCGCGATGTAGAGAATCGCCACCTGCCGCTCCAGTGGAACCGGCTGGTACTGCGGCTGCTTGATCACTTCGGAGAGCTTCTCGCCGCGGGTCAGCTGATCGCGCGTGGCCTTGTCGAGGTCCGACGCGAACTGGGCGAAGGCGGCGAGGGAGCGGTACTGGGCCAGATCCAGCTTCAGCGGCGCGGCCACTTTCTTCATGGCCTTGGTCTGGGCGTCGGACCCGACTCGCGACACGGAGATGCCGATGTTGAGGGCGGGGCGCTGGCCGGCGTTGAAGAGGTCGGTTTCGAGGAAGATCTGGCCGTCCGTGATCGAAATGACGTTGGTTGGGATGTAGGCCGAGNNGCCGGCCTGGGTCTCGATCAGCGGGAGAGCGGTCAGCGAGCCGCCGCCGTTGGCGTCGCTCATGCGCGCCGCTCGCTCGAGCAGCCGGCTGTGGAGGTAGAAAACGTCGCCCGGATAGGCCTCGCGACCGGGCGGGCGGCGAAGCAGGAGGCTCATCTCGCGATAGGCCCAGGCGTGCTTGGAGAGGTCGTCGTATACGCACAGCGCGTCCTTGACCAGCTGCCCGCCGATCGTCACGCCGTTCTCCATGATTTCCTCGCCCATGGCGCAGCCGGCATAGGGGGCCAGGAACTGGAGGGCAGCCGAGTCCTCGGCGCCTGCGCAGACGACGATCGTGTGCTCCATCGCCCCGTGCTGCTCGAGGACGGCCACGACTTTGGCGACCGTCGAGAGCTTCTGG
>PMKV01000061.1 GCA_003157875.1 Chloroflexota bacterium | reverse complement strand
GGCTCGCAAGTTCGAGCCGGACCTGGTCGTGATGGACGTTCGACTGCCCGATGGCTCGGGCATCGAGGCCTGTCGCGAGATCCGAGCTGAGTTCCCCGCCACCCGCGTCGTGATCCTGACCAGCTACCCGGACGAGGAAGCGGTCCTCTCGGCGATCATCGCCGGCGCCTCNNCTCGTCGCCGAGGGCAAGACGAACAAGGAGATCGCCTCGGAGGTCTTCCTGTCCGACAAGACGGTCAAGAACTACGTCAGCTCGATCCTCTCCAAGCTGAACCTGGAGCGCCGCGCGCAGGCTGCCGCGTTCGTTGCCCGTCATCGCATGAAGGGCGGCGCGTAGGCTCCGCGCGGTCGGGCCGCCGCCGGAGCGTGGCGATCAGGACGTTGCCGCTTCGTTCAGCGGGTAGCGGGTCGGATCGATAACCACTATCAACGCATCGGGAGGGAAGCGGCGGGCCAGCTCGTCGAGCAGCGGCCGGCTGAAGCGAGCGATGGTGATCCACGCTCGGTTGTCGCGATAGTCCGGACCGGTCTCATAAATGAGGATTGCATCCGTCACGCCTTGCGCATTTAGGCGCGTGGCGCCGTCCAGGATCTTCCGGAGCTCGGTCACACTGTGAGCCACGTCGCGAATCCGCACCGGGACGCCGAACGACGTGCCCTCGAGCAGCGCCCGACCGTGGGCGGTCGCCGCCGAGACTACTACCCCTCCGGTCGAAGGGTCGATCCACGGATAGCCGAGGTCGCTCGGACTGATATCGATAGCGAGCTGCATGGCCTTGCCGAACGCGGTCTTGACCGCCTCGTCCGTGGATCCGGATTGCAGCTGATAGTCTCGACCGACGATCAGGATCCCGGTCGGGTCCAGACTCGCCGCCGCCGATGCCATCGCGGACGACTGGGACGACGACGAGCTCGGGCCCGCAACGTCGGAACCCGAGCCAGCCCGCCATACCACGGCAGTGACGGCGACTGCGGCCACAACGAGAACGGCCACGATACCGAGCAGGACTCGATCGGTCGGTCGCCGCGAACTTTCGCCGCTCTCCCGACCGCGATCCGGGTGCTCTGTCACGCGCTTCCCCCAGCCTGCAGCCGCGGCACTTCTCGATCGAGTCGGCGGCTTTTCCGCGACCAATGTGGGCGCCGCCGAAGACCGCGTCAAGACTCATAGGCCGCCGCTTAACAATCGGCCCAAACGGCTCTCGCGTGATTCCGTGCGCCTCGTAAACTCCGCGTCATGCGTATCGTGAGCGCCCACGAGGCGGTTTCAGGGATCAAGTCAGGTCAGCAGGTATTCATGCACGCCGCGGCCGCGACGCCCGAGGTCCTACTTGGGGCCCTCGTTGATCGCGCCGCCGAGCTCGAGGACGTGAAGATCGTCCACATGCACGCGGAGGGCCCGCACCCGCATCTTGCTCCGGACATGGTGGGCCACTTCCTCCACAAGGCCCTCTTCATCGGCCCCAACGCCCGCAAGGCCGTCAACGAAGGCCGAGCGGAGTTCATCCCGGTCTTCCTTTCCGACATCCCGGTCCTCATCGAACAGAACTACCTGCCCCTCGACGCGGTTCTGTGCAACGTCACTCCGCCCGACGAGCACGGCTTCTGCTCTCTCGGGACCTCCGTCGACGCGATGCTCAGCGCCGTTCGCCACGCTAAATCGGTCATCGTCCAATTCAACAAGAGCATGCCCCGGACGCTTGGCGACAGCTTCATCCACATCGATCGCATCGACTTCGCGGTCGAGGTCGACCAGCCGCCCTACGACTACTCCAGCGGCGAGCCCGACGCGGTCGAGTCGAAGATCGGCGAGTTCGTCGCGGACCTGGTGGCCGACGAAGCCACGCTGCAGATGGGCATCGGCGCGATTCCGAGCGCCGTCGGCAGGAAGCTATACGACAAGAAGGATCTCGGCGTTCACACCGAGATGTTCACCGACATCCTGGTCGATCTCGTCGAGCGCGGCGTCGTGACCTGCGCCCGCAAGGAGATCAACTGCGGCAAGATCGTCACGGCGTTCATGATGGGCACGCAGCGCCTGTACAAGTTCGTCGACAACAACCCCATGGTCGAGATGCGGCCGGTCGACTACACGAACGACACGTCGGTCATTCGGCGCTTCAAGCGGATGACCGCCATCAACTCGGCCATCGAGGTCGACCTGACCGGGCAGGTCTGCGCCGACTCGATCGGCCACCGCATGTACAGCGGTGTTGGCGGCCAGATGGACTTCATGCGCGGCGCCGCGCTGGCCCAGGAGGGACGGGCCATCATCGCTCTGCCGTCCACCGCCGCCGGCGGCACGGTCTCCCGCATCACCGCCAGCCTCAAGGAAGGCGCCGGAGTCACCACGACCCGCTCCCACGTCCGCACGGTCGTCACCGAGTACGGCGTCGCCGAGCTGTTCGGCCAGAGCCTCCGCGAGCGCGCCAAGCGCCTCATCGCCATAGCCCACCCCGACTTCCGCGACGAGCTGACGAGCTACGCCAAGCAGTACCACGAGCTGTAGGCGCGGAGCGGGGGCTTCATGACGGTGGCCGAGCGGAGCGGTGGGTCGCTTGATCGAGCCTGGGTCGTGGGGGGCAGAGCCGACACGGATATCGCTGGTGCGGTCGCGATCGGAGCGCGGAGCGTTTGGATCAGGCGAGGTCGACTGTGGGAGGAGAATAGCTTCGAGCCGACCGTGGTCGCGGAATCGGCCTTCGATGCCATTCTTCTCATCCTGGCAGCCGACGGCGCGACTTCATCTCCGGCGGGCGCCATCGGCGGGGAGTCGTGATGATCGAGTACCACGAACTAACAAAAGCTGATCGAGATCTCGTTGGGGCCGCTGAGAGCGTCGTTCGCCGCCGATATGTGCCGCGCTGGAATTCCGTTGGTGCAGCGGTGCGGACCAAGTCGGGCAAGACGTACGCCGCTGTCCATTTGGATGCAGCCGTCGGGAGGGTGGCGGTTTGCGCGGAGATGATCGCCCTGGGTATGGCCGTCGCCGCCGGGGACCAGCGGATCGAAGCGATCGTTGCGGTAACCAGGCGTGGCGAGAACGACTGGGAGATCCTGCCGCCATGTGGCATGTGCCGCGAGCTCCTCAGTGATTACGCGCCTGACGCGATGGTGATCGTCCCCGCCGCTCGAGGCTCGGCGAAGGTCGTCCTCGCCGACCTGTTACCTATCAAGCGCGAGGCCGCGGAAGCCTATCCGCCTTTGGGCATCGGGGCGGAAAGGTCGCCCGGTAGTGCTTCTGGGCTTGAGCCGAAGAACCGGCCACGTGTCCAGTACACCGAGGATCTCTCCGGTATCACCGCAGATCGGTTGCGCGGCGGCTTCTTCGAAGGCTGGCGGTTGCCGCCCAGCCCTGAACTCCACCTCGCGCATCTCCGCGGGGCGGAAGTCGCGATCGTGGCGATCGACAGCGACGCTGACCTGGTCGTCGGCTTCGTGACGGCCATCGGCGACGGCGCGCTGACGGCCTTCATCCCGCTTCTCGAGGTGCTGCCCGCCTACCGTGGGCGCGGCATCGGCGCGGAGCTCGTTCGACTCGTCTTGGCCCGCCTGCGCGACCGATACTCGATCGATCTGGTCTGCGACGCGGAGCTGGTCCCGTTCTACGAAGGCCTGGGTGGCGCGGCGGGAACCGCGGTCATGTGGAGGAACAGGGAGGCCCTCGCCCGGCGGCCGAGTCCGTAGCCCTATCTAGACTAACTTGCCTGACACGAAAGTCAGGCCCGATCGGAGACCGGGATGAGCTCCGAAACCGCCCTCCACCGCCCTGCCTGAGCGTGAAGTTGGCGTCGGGCCGGCCGAATTGTCTCCAGATCACCCCGCTACTTCGCCCAACTTTCAGCTGAGGCAAGTTAGGCCAAGAGCACGATTCCCCGGCGCCCCGCCCGAACCGCCACTCAACTCCAGCCCGCCGCCCGCCGGATGCAGGCCGAGGCGGAGCCGAGGACCGGAGCGAGCACACCTGAAGGTGTGTGAGCGAGGACCGCAGGCGACAACGACGGCATGCGCCGGCCGGCGGCGGGCGTAAAAAAGGACGAACGCCGGGCGTCCCCTCCGGCGTTCGTCACGACCGGAAGTCTGCGGCTCGGCGGTGGCGCTGCGCAGTGCCGAATGGCCCTCCGCTCCGGGCAAGTATTCCCCCGCCCAAGAGGCGCCGGGCGGGGTCGGCGCGGCCCCGGATCGGGGGTCCGGAACGCCCCATCTCTGCTACTCGATCGCCGCTGACTACCCACTCGAAGTGATGGGTCGCCCCCATCCCGTCCCGCGAGTTCGCGGGCCATATGGCCCCCGGTCTTAGGGAGCCCTGTCGCTACGGGTGACAGGGCTCCGGGCGCACCCTATACACATGCTCGCCGACTCCCAGATACCCCTGCGCCGACTGCTCATCGTCAGTCAGCACCGCGCTGCCACCGAGGCACTGTGCGACCACCTCTCGCGCCATGGCTTCATCGTCGCTCTGGCGTCGTGTGAATCCGCGGCGCGCGAAGCCGCCGCTGCCCGGCCGGACGTGGTGCTGCTCGATGCAGACGTCGCCGGGGGTTGGAAGCCAATGGTTGCTGCCCTGCGCGATCTGATCCCACCGGGTCGGATTGCGGTGCTGGCTTCCTACTGGCATGCGGACGAGCAGCGCGAGGCGGTCGCCAGCGGGATCGGCGGAACCTTGCTCAAACACCTGGACGGAAGCGCGCTGGCCCGCCAGCTGCGCGCATTGAGTGAACCGACCATCGTGACGAACTCACCGACTCCTGAATTCCCAGGCATTCCAGCCATCATCGACGGCTCCGAAGCCATCGCCTATGTCGAGACGCGGATCAGCGACGGCGCTTGCGCCTATCCGATCACGCCCTCCACGACTATGGCCGCGGTCTACCAGGTTGCCGTCGCCAACGGCACCCCCAACCTGTGGGGCACAACCCTGAAGTTCGTCGAGCCGGAGTCGGAGCATTCCTCCGCCTCAGCTGCCGAAGGCTTCGCCCTGGCGGGCGGCCGAGTCACGAACTTCACCTCCGCACAGGGCCTGATCCTGATGAAGGAGGTCCTGTACGTCATTGCCGGCAAGCGCCTGCCGGCGGTCTTCCACGTCGGAGCCCGCGCCATCACCTGGCAGGGTCTCAATATCCATGCCGGCCACGACGACATGATGGGTGTCGCCGACACGGGCTGGGGTCAGTTCTTCGCCCGCAACTGCCAGGAAGCCGCCGACCTGACCGCAATAGCCCGGCGCGTGGCCGAGGATGGCGAGACGCCCTGGTTCGTCGCCCAGGACGGCTTCCTGACGACCCACACGATCGAGAACGTCCAGCTGCCGGAGGACGACCTGCTCCGCCGCTTCGTCGGCGACCCCCGCAAGACCGTGCGCAGCCTCTTCGAGCCCGAGGACGCGCTGCTCACGGGCCCGGTCCAGAACCAGGACTCGTACATGAAGGGCCGCATCGGGATGCGTGCCTGGTATGACCGCCTGCCGCAGATCGTCGAGCGGGCCATGAACGAGTGGGGCGACCTGACCGGGCGCCGCTACCACATGGTCAATCCGTACCGGACCGAGGACGCGGACTACGTCGTGGTCTCGATGGGGACCATGGCCGACACGGCTCTCGCCGTTGTCGACGCCCTCCGCGCGGAGGGACGCAAGGTCGGGTCCATCACCGTCACCTGCTTCCGCCCATTTCCGGCCACTCAACTCGCTGCCGCGCTCCGCAACGCGAAGGTCGTGGCGGTGGTTGAGCGGACCGACGACCCGGCGGCTGCCGACAATCCGCTAACCCGCGAACTCAAGTCGGCTCTCGCCGACGCGGCCATGGACGGGGCCCCGCTGCCCCGTGTCGTGTCCGTTGCGGCGGGCCTTGGCTCCCGCGACATCCAGCCCGGCGACCTCGGGGCCGTCTACGACTGGATGGCCGACCCGAAGGCCATCAAGGCTCGGCCTCGAACGGTCCTGGGGATCCCCCACCCGATGGCCCTGACCAAGAGCAGCCTGAACGTTCGCCCCAAGGGCGCCTACAGCCTGCGCGGCCATTCGGTCGGCGGCTTCGGCAGCGTCACCACGAACAAGCTCGTGGCGACGACCGTCGGGGAGCTGTTCAACCTGTACGTCCAGGCCTATCCGCGCTACGGCTCGGAGAAGAAGGGCCTGCCGACGACCTACTTCCTGACCATCGCCGAGGAGCCGATCCGGCTCCACAACGAGCTGACCGAAGTCGACTTCGTGCCGCTCTTCGACACCAACTCCTTCAAGCAGGGCGATCCGCTCGCCGGCCTCGTCGACGGTGGCACGGTCTTCGTGCCGACGCCTCTGACCGATCCCGACGAAGTCTGGGCCGCTCTGCCGCCGGCAACCCGGGCCGAGATCCTGGCTCGCAAGATCAGGCTTCTCGCCCTCGACACCGCATCGCTCGCCATGAAGCACGCACCCCGGCCGGACCTCGAGATCCGGATGCAGGGTGTAGCCCTGGTCGGCGTCTTCCTCAAGGTTTCGCCCTTCGCCGAGCGCGCTGGGCTCGACCGCCCGGCCCTCATGGACGCCGTTCGGGCCAATCTCACCCGGTTCTTCGGCAAGCGCGGCACGGCCGTCGTCGACGCCAACCTGGCCGTGATCCAGGGCGCGTATGACGGCGTGATCGACGTCACAGCGGCCATCACCGCCAAGCCGGTCAAGGTAGCCAAATGACCCAATCTCGAACCGTTGCCGAGGCCATGACCGCCAACCCGATTTCGGTCGCCGACACGGCTTCCCTCGCGGAAGCCGCCGGGATACTCGAAGGCAAGAAGATCACCGGTCTTCCCGTCGTCGACGCGGACGGGATCCTCGTCGGCGTCCTGAGTCAGACCGACCTCGTGCGGGCTCGAGCGAACCAGAACCTCGTTGCCAACTGGCCCGGCCTCGCGGTCGGCCAGGTGATGACCAAGCCGGCACTCACCATCGCCTCGACGGCCACCCTAGAACAAGCCGCCAAACAGATGGAGCAGAGCCGAGTCCACCGCCTCGTCGTGATTGACGCGGCGGCCACCCCGATCGGGATCATCTCTACCAGCGACCTCTTCCGGTCGATGGTGAGGTAGCCCGATGACGACTGAGCGAGCGATGACCGACACGATTTTCACCACCAACATCGAGAAGCTCGGGGCCGGCCCCGGGCTCATCGCACCCCAGACACTGAACGTCGCCGAGTACATCGAGGACTTCAACACCAACGTCATCGATGCCTACCGCCGCGGCGTTGCCGACGTCGAGCTTCCGGCCGACATTGGCGTCGGGCGGAGCATTATCGCCCCGGCCTCGGCCGGCATCCGCGACTTCAGCGCCCTCTCGCCGCTGATCCCGCAGTTCATGGCGGAGAAGTGCGTGGGCTGCATGGCCTGCGTCAGCGCCTGCCCGGACAGCGCGATCATGGCGACGGCCCAGCCCAAGAGCTCGCTGGCCAAGGCGATCGACGCGTTCGCCAAGACCCAGCCGAACGCGGCGCTGGCCACCACCACGGCCAAGTCGCACTTCGTCCACACCACCAAGTACGCCGACGTGCCCGCCAAGAAGGGCATCGAAGGCGCCGACTTCGGGCTCTTCATCGACCCGTACCACTGCAAGGGCTGCGCCGAGTGCGTGGACGTTTGCGTGGCCCAGGGTCACGACGCGCTCGTCATGGCCGAGAAGTGCGATTGCGAGACCAGCGGCGAGTGCACGCTCGACCGCTACCGCCGCGACATCGCCTTCTACAAGTCGCTTCCGCCGACGCCGGCCGAGTACCGCAACGACAAGGTCCTGGCCGATGTCATGCTCGGAGAGCATGCCTTCGGCTTCGTCGGCGGCGGCGGCTCGTGCTCCGGCTGCGGCGAAGGCACCATCGTACGCATGGTCGTCGCGGCCACGCTTCAGACCTACGGACCGCAGAGCATGGGCATGGTGGCCGAGACCGGCTGCAACACCGTTTTCGCCAGTACCTACCCGTACAATCCCTTCACCATTCCGTGGACCAACTCGCTCTTCGAGAACGGCCCGGCCGACGCCATGGGCATCCGGCTGCGCTGGGATCAGGCGGGCCACGAGGATCGGCGGCTGTGGGTCGTCGGCGGCGACGGCGCCATGTACGACATCGGCTTCCAGTCGCTGTCGCGGCTGGTCGCGTCGGGCATGGACGTCAAGGTCCTGGTCCTGGACACCGGCGTCTATTCGAACACCGGCGGCCAGGCCTCCACCGCTTCCTTCACCGCGCAGGTCTCCAAGCTCGCCGCGTACGGCAAGGCCGAGCACGGTAAGTCGGAGAAGCGCAAGGAACTGGGTCGGATCATGATGGCCCACGGCGACGTATATGTGGCCCAGGTCGCTGCCTGCACCATCAACCACCTCTACAAGGCAGTCATGGAGGCCAACGCCTATCCGGGCCCGGCCGTCATCATCGCCTACGCGCCCTGCATGCCGGAGCACGGCATCGCCGACGACGCCGCCAATCGACAGGCAAAGCTCGCGGTCGACTCGCGGGCGTTCCCGCTCTTCAGCTACGACCCGCGGCGTGGCAGCTCGCTTGCCGAGCGGCTCTCGCTCCAGGGCAACCCGGCGGTCAAGGAAGACTGGTCGAAGAGCCCGGACGGGTCCACCTTCGACTTCATCTCCTTCGCCAAGACCGAGGGTCGCTTCGGCCAGCACTTCGACAAGGAGGGCAACGCCTCCGTTGAACTCCAGCGTGCCCAGGAGGATCGCCTCCACAACTGGCAGACCCTCCAGGAGATGGCCGGCGTCCTCCGCGCGGGCCACTAGTCGCAATTCACCCGCGCCCGGCATGGGGTCGGCACGGCGCTCACCGTCACACCGAACCGGGGCCTCGCAAGGGGCCCCGGTTCCGTTACGTGGCGCCGGACACTACGTGGCGGCGTCGATGGCTCCGGCATCCAGCCCGGCCGCGAATGCGCCGAGGTCCGCCTCGACCACGCGCCAACGATCCTCGTTGGCGAGGCGCTTGTGACCGGCCATCTCACGCAGAGCGGCCCTGACCGACTCGGGAGTTACCCAGCCCAGTCGCGCCACCAGCGCGCCGAGAGCTACGACGCTGACGAGCTTGTCGTCGCCGCCCTGAGCGGCCAGTGCGGTGCAGGCGAGGTGCAGCTCTCTCACGTCGGAACGGCCGCTCGTCTCGTCGCCGAGCAGCGACGCGTTCATCACCAGCAGGCCGTCCCCGGCGACCCGCGGCGCGAACTTGCGCAGCGACGGCAGATTCATGACGACCGCGGCGTCGAAGCGGTCGACCACCGGCGAGCCGATCGGGGAGTCCCCGACGATGACCGTGCAAGAGGCCGTGCCACCTCGCATCTCCGGCCCGTAGGACGGAATCCAGAAGACCTCCAGGCCGTCCTTGATGGCAGCCCGGGCAAGGGCCTGGCCGGTGAACAGGAGGCCCTGACCCCCGAAACCCGAGAAGACCACCGAGTGCTCCACCTCATGCCTCCGGGTGCGATGGGGCCGGGCAGGCGGTGCCGGCGGCCGGGTGAGTATCGGCCCCGAGCCCCCGATCGACGATGACCCCCAGCGGATACGCGTCGACGACCGGGCCTTTCAGGTGCTCGAGCGACTGCAGCGGCGTCATGCCCCAGCCGACCGGGCAATTCGAGAGAGCCTCGACGATGGCGAAACCGCCGCTGTTCAGCTGGATCTGGCAGGCGCGCTTGATCATGGCCTTCAGCCGGCCTATTGCCGGCACGTCGGCGACGGTGCCGCGCGCGGCGTAGGCGACTCCGGGGAGCTGGGCGAGCATCTCGGTGATGCGGATCGGGTAGCCCATGAGCGCGGCGTCGCGGCCGTTGGGCGAGGATGTGGTCCGCTGGCCGAGCAGTGTGGTAGGGGCCATCTGACCGCCGGTCATACCGTAGATGCCGTTGTTGACGAAGATCGCGGTGATGCGCTCGCCACGGGCCGCCGCATGGACGATCTCCGCGGTCCCGATGGCCGCCAGGTCGCCGTCGCCTTGATACGTCAAAACGAAGGCTTCCGGCCGGACGCGCCTGATCCCCGTTGCCACTGCCGGAGCGCGGCCGTGCGGCGCCTCCACGAAGTCCACGTTGAGGTAGTCGTAGGCGAAGACGGCGCAACCGACCGGCGCCACGGCGATTGTGTGGGCCGGCAGATCCAGCTCGGTCAGGACCTCGGCCAGCAGGCGATGGACTATGCCGTGGCCGCAGCCGGGGCAGTAGTGGGTGGAACGGTCCAGCAGGACGTCGGGCTTGTGGTAGATCAGGCGAGCGGCGGCGGTGGCGGGCGTAGCCGAACCCGGCGTGTGGAGCGTCATCGTCGACCTCCCCGGCGCGCGCCGGAATGAGCCGGATAGTCGGGCTCGAAGAGTTCCGTGGCTTCGTAACCGCGGACCCGCGGCGGCGGGGTGTGGGCGTGGTGGCCGCTGAGCGCCTTCAACGCGCCCAGTACCTCGTCGGGCGTGGGCACCAGGCCGCCCATTCGACCGTGGAAGGCAACCGGGCAGCGGCCCTCGACCGCCAGTCGGACGTCCTCGACCATCTGACCCGAGGACAGCTCCACCGTCAGGATGCCCCCCAGGCGCCTGCTCAGGCGGGCCAGCTCGCGCTCGGGGAACGGCCACAACGTGATCGGTCGGAAGAGCCCGACCTTGATGCCCCTCTCGCGGGCGCGAGTGATCGCCGTTCGGGCCACCCGGGCCGCGGTTCCGTAGGCGACGATGGCGAACTCGGCGTCGTCGAGCTGCCAGGCCTCCCAGCGAACCTCATGTCGGGCGATCTCGCGGTACTTGTGCTGCAGGTCCAGGTTGCGCTTCTCGAGAACCTCGGGATCGAGGTCGATCGACTTTATGATCCGCGCCGGTCGGCCGGCGGCACCTGTGAGCGCCCAGTCGAAGGCATGCCGTTCGGGCGTTCGGAATCGCAGATCGACCGGCTCCATCGCCTGTCCGAGAATGCCGTCGGCGACGAGCATCACCGGGGTTCGATATCGTTCCGCCATTTCGAAGGAGGACGCCAGGAGTTCCATGGCCTCGCCGATCGAGGCGGGGGCGAGGACCGGCACCCGGTAATCGCCGTGACCGTGGCCCTTGGTGGCCTGGAAGTAGTCGCTTTGCGAAGGGCCGATGCCGCCCAGCCCGGGCCCGGCCCGCATGATGTTCACCAGCACCATCGGCGTTCCGGAGCCGGCCATGTAGCTCATCGCCTCGGCCATCAGGCTGATGCCCGGGCTCGACGACGAGACCATCACCCGGGCCCCGGTCGCGGCCGCACCGAGGGCCATGTTGATGGCGCCGAGCTCGCTCTCGGCCTGCACGAAAACCCGCCCGAGTTCGAGCATTCGGCGGGCCATCCACTCCAGCAGCTCCGCCTGGGGCGTGATCGGATAGCCGAAGTAGGCGTCGCAGCCGGCCTGGATGGCGGCTTCGGCGATTGCCTCGTTGCCCTTCATGAGGACGCGGGACCGCCGCCCTGCCTCGAGTTCGGCCTCCGTCCGGCCGTCGCCGACGCCGATCTCACGCTCCGTCTTCATCGCCCGGCCTCCCGCGGGGCGGCCCAGACGATGAAGACGGCGTCGGGGCAGACTCGCGCGCAGAAGGCGCAGCTGGTACAGGCAGCGGGGTCGGTCAGCCGGATAGGGTGGTATCCGAGGAGATTGACGCGGCCGCGGTCGAGAGCCAGGACGGCCTTGGGGCAGGCGGCGACGCACAACTCGCAGCCCTTGCAGTGATCCTCGGCGATTAGGAGCGGCGCCCACGGCACCGGCGGCCGGAGAGTCATGGCAACTGGACTGATCGCCATCGTTGTTCGCTTTCGGGTGCGGAGCCCGGCGCCGAACAAGCCACAGACCTCACGGTCCGTGGCGGTCCCGCGTACGGGACTAGTTGCGTGTAGCCTCCCGCGTCGCTTCCTGGGGGGCAAGGGCCGAACGACCCTAGGGCTGCCGTGAGAAGTAGCCGGTCACAGGAGTGGGCGAGGGGTTCAGAATCCGGGGAAGCCCCGATGCGGCTTGATGCGCCTCCGCCGACGCCTCGGATGGCATCTTGTGGCGCTCTGCGTCGACAAGATGCCCGGATTCGGGACTTTAGGTCCACTGCAAGGGTCGCGGTGATGGCATACTGCAAACGGAGTAGGGCGATAGCCACAGGCCCTCGATCCGAGTCACGGCGAGTCCGCGCTCAGAGGGCCTTGATGGACGACAAGACTCACCCACGCCACAGCCGTGAGACGTTCACGAAGGCGCCGTCCGTCGTCTTCGATCCCGACGCGACCACGCCAGAGCCGGTTCGCGCGCGCTTCCCGGGCCAGGAACCCCCGGTTGGGCTTCGAGTCGGCGACCTGGGGCCCGGAGGCGAATCCGAGCCGAACATCCGCCAGGCGTTGCTGGGCGAGCCGTTCGACGACCCGGTCGCTCCCGGCAGCGTCCGCTGCGTCGCCTGCGCCCATCGCTGTGTGCTGCGCCCCAGCCGAATCGGGATCTGCGGCGTCCGCCAGAACCGCGGTGGTTGGCTGTACACGCTGGCCTACGGCCAGATCGTGGCTGCCAAGGCGGAGCCGATCGAGAAGAAGCCCTTCTACCACTTCATGCCGGGCAGCTACGCCTACTCGATCGGGACGCAGGGCTGCAACTTCCACTGCGCCTTCTGCCAGAACTGGGAGATGTCGCAGGCCCACCGCGAGGGTCTCGTGCCCGAGAGCCGCAACGTGACCCCGGAAGAGGTGGTCGAGGAGGCGGTCGCGGCCGGAGCCCGGAGCATTGCCTACACCTACGTCGAGCCGACGGTATTCATCGACTTCGCCCTCGACTCGATGGCCCGTGCGGGTGCGGCCGGCCTCCACAACGTCTTCGTGACCAACGGCTACGAGACGCCCGAGGCGATTGAGCTGATCGCGCCTCATCTCGCCGCGGCCAACGTCGATCTCAAGGCCGCCAGCGACGAGTTCTACCGCCGTGTCTGCGGCGCCCGCTGGGAGCCTGTCCGCGAGGCCGTGGTCGAGATGCACAAACGCGGCATCTGGCTGGAGCTGACCACGCTGGTCATTCCGGGTCTCAACGATGACCCGGGCGACTTGCGGGCCATGGCCGAGTGGATCGCGACGGCGATTGGGCCGGAAACGCCCTGGCACCTGACCCGCTTCCAGCCCGCCTACCGTCTGGCGGACCTGCAGTCCACGCCCGCGACCACGCTCGTGAATGCGGCAGCCGCCGCGCGTGAGGTCGGCCTGCGCCACGTCTACATCGGCAACGCCCCCGAGGTCGAGATGGCCGAGACGAGCTGCGCCCGTTGCGGCGAGCGGCTGATCGGACGCTCCGACTTCGCGGTGACGGAGTGGCGCCTTGTCGACGGCCGCTGCCCGCGCTGCAAGCATTCTCTGGCGGGCGTCGGGCTGGAGGATTCGCCGGTCGTCGTCTAGAGGCCACCCGGCCGGGCAGGGGACTAGTCGGGACCTTTTGGCCGCCGATGTGTGCCGCTCGGCAGGCGGAAACTGCAGCGCCGCGGTGTGAGATAGACGTGGGCGAGCGGCGGCGCCGCCCGGGGATCCGCACACGGCCGGAGATCGATCGAGATGCACGAAGCAGGTTTGGCGCGAGGGGTGGCGAGGGGGCTGCGCGAGCGCGGCCTCAGCCCGGCACAGGTCCGGCTGGCGGTGCGCGGCGGCCACCATGACCCGCGCGAGTTCGAGGCGGAGTTGCGCGCCCACCTGACTGCCGAGATGCCGGGGGACGCGGCGGCCGTGGCGAGCATGGAGATCCGGCGCGCCGTCTTCGGTCACCTCTGCCCGAGGTGCGGCGTCGAGTTCGAGACCGAGCGGGTGGCCCCGGTCTGTCCGGCTTGCGGCGTCGACACAGTGGCCGAGATCACCGACGAGATAGTCGAAATCGAGCTGCTGGCGGCGGTTCGATGAAGACCGCTCCGCCCGGCGGGCGCGTGGCGCGGGCGATCGAGGTCCGCGGAGTCGTCCAGGGTGTGGGGTTCCGGCCGTTCGTGTGGCGGCTGGCGACCGAGCTCGGGCTCGACGGGACGGTCATCAACCGCGCCGGTCAGGTCGAGATCGTGGTCGGCGGTCCTGCGGAGGCGGTCGAAAGGTTCGCGGGACGCCTTCGGACGGACGCACCTCCGCGCGCCCGGGTGGACGATATCGCCGTCCGCGAAGCCGCGGACGGCACGACGCCGCATCCGGGATCGGGGTTCGCGATCGAAGAGAGCGAGGCCGCGCCATCGACCGAACGGCTCTTCCCGCCCGACATCGCCACCTGCGACGACTGCCTGGCCGAGTTGTTCGACCCGGCCGATCGGCGGTATCGCTACCCCTTCACCAACTGCACGAACTGCGGGCCGCGGGCCACGATCATCGACGACCTGCCCTACGACCGGGCCCGGACCTCGATGCGGTCGTTCCCGCTCTGCGCCGCGTGTCAGGCCGAGTACCACGATCCCGCGAACCGGCGCTTCCACGCCGAGCCGGTGGCCTGCCCCGATTGCGGGCCGCAGCTGATCTATCGCCACGTCGACCCCGGCTTGCCGGAGTCGCTCGCTGCCCCGGCGGCGCGCCGGGGAGAGGCCCTGGCGGCGGCCCTCGCGGACCTGCGGGCCGGACGAATCGTCGCCGTCAAGGGGCTCGGCGGCTATCACCTGGCCTGCGACGCCACCGATCCGGCGGCCGTGGCCAGGCTGCGCGACCGTAAGCATCGCTGGGCCAAGCCGTTCGCGGTGATGGTTCGGGACCTGGCCGCGGCGCGCGCCCAGGCCGAGTTGTCACCGGAGGAGGAGGCGCTGCTGATATCGCCGGCGCGGCCGATCGTTCTCGTTGAGCGGCGGGGAAACGGCGCCCCGGCGGCGCACCGGGGAGTGGCGCCACGGGACGATGACGCGCCACGGAACGATGACGCGCCACGGAACGATGAGCAGCCACTCCCCGCGCCACTGGCCGGCGGCGCGCCATCGCTTTGCGATGGCGTCGTCAACGCCGAGCCCGGCCGGGCCGCCGCGCTCAACCGCCGCGTCGGGCTCTTCCTCCCGTACACGCCGCTCCACCACTTGCTGCTCGAGGGGCTGGGCCGCCCGATCGTGCTGACCAGCGGCAATCTCGTCGACGAGCCGCTTGCCACCGACGATGCCGAGGCCCGCGAACGGCTGGCGGGGATCGCCGACTCGTTCCTCGCCCACGACCGGGAGATCCGAGCTCGCTACGACGACTCGGTGACGCGGGTCGTGGACGGGCGCGAGAGCCTCATCCGCCGAGGTCGCGGCTACGCGCCGGAGCCACTCGATCTCCCCGTTGCCACTCCCAACACGCTGCTGGCGGTCGGCGCGGAGCTGAAGCACACATTCACCCTGGCCCGCGGCTCCCGAGCGCACGTGGGTCCGCACACCGGCGACCTCGAGGACCTGCTGACGCATCGGGCCTTCGAGTCGAACCTTGCGCATCTGAAGCGACTCCTCGACATCGAGCCGGAGTACGTCGCCCACGACCTGCATCCGGGCTACCTCTCCACCCAGTACGCGGTCCGCCACTTCCCGGAGAGCCACTGCATCGCCGTCCAGCATCACCACGCTCACGTGGCGTCGGCCGCGGCGGAGGCGGGGCTCACCGAGGAGTTCATAGGAGTGGCCTTCGACGGCCTGGGCATGGGCGACGACGGCACGTTCTGGGGCGGCGAGGTCCTCGTGGCGAGTCTGGCGGGATACCGGCGCGTCGGCCGCTTTGGCCGTGCGCCGATGCCCGGTGGGGCGCTGGCGGTCCGCAAGCCGTACCGCATGGCACTGGGGTACCTCCTGGCCGCCGAGCCGTTCGAACAAGCGGAAGCCGTCGTCGACTGGATCGACCCCGAGCTGACTCGCGCCTTCCTCGACCGGCTCGACCCGCGCGAGGTCGAAGTCGTGCGCGTCCAGCTGGCCCGAGGCCTCAACGCCCCGACCGCGTCGTCGGCCGGCCGGCTCTTCGATGCGGCGGCAGCTCTGCTTGGAATCCGCGACGTGGCCGAGTACGAGGCTCAGGCCGCCGTCGAGCTGGAGTTGCTGGCGGAGGAGGGGAGCGATGGGATCGCCTCGAAGGTCGAGCCACTTCCGTACGCGATGGTTCGGGCGGACGTCGGGCGCGACGGCAGTTCGCTCCTCATCTACGATCCGCGGCCGACTATCCGCGGTCTGCTCGAAGGGCGAACCGATGGCGCGACCACGGAAGGCCTCGCGGCCCGTTTCCAGGAGACAATTGCCGCCGTGACTCGCGAGTTCTGCGCCGAAGTCCGCGCGGAGACCGGCCTCGCCACGGTCGTGCTTTCCGGCGGTGTCTTCCAGAATCAGTGGCTGGCGACTACCCTCGTCCGGCGTCTGAGCGGCGACGGTTTCGAGGTCCACACGAATCGGAAGGTCCCGGCGAACGACGGCGGGATCAGCTACGGTCAGGCCGCGGTCGCTGCCGCTCGCCTGGCCGCCGCGTCCTAAGCCGCAAGGAGAGAATCGAATGTGCCTCGGGATCCCGGGCAAGGTCGTCGAGATCAACGACGAAGGACCGCTGCGCATGGCTCGCGTCGATTTCGGCGGCGTGCGCAAGGAGGCCTGCCTGGCGTATCTGCCCGAGGTCGTGCTCGGCGACTACGTGATCGTCCACGTCGGCTTCGCCATCAGCCAGCTCGACGAGGAAGAGGCACACAAGACTCTCGAGATGCTGCGCGCCATCGACGCCGAAGGGATGGCCATGGAGTTGGGCGCCCTGCCCGAGGTCGATCGGACGGCCGAGGTCACGGGCCCGCTGCCCGACGCGCCGCCCTCGCAGGCCCCGCCCGCGCCAGAGGCGCCGGTATGAAGTACATCGACGAATACCGCGACGCCGAGATCGCGCACAAGCTGGTCGACGAGATCCACCGCATCACGACCCGACCGTGGTCGCTGATGGAGGTCTGTGGCGGGCAGACCCACACCCTCGTCAAGCAGGGGATAGACGAAGCGCTGCCGAAGGGCGTGCGCATGATCCACGGCCCGGGCTGCCCGGTCTGCGTCACCCCGCTCGAGCAGATCGACAAGGCCCTGGTCATCGCCGCGCGGCCCGACGTGATTTTCACCAGCTACGGCGACATGCTG
>PMKV01000110.1 GCA_003157875.1 Chloroflexota bacterium | reverse complement strand
GTTCTTGCGATCCCAGCGGGTCGCGGCAGGCGTGGTGGCCTCGATCGCAAAGCCCGTCGCGATCACCCACTCCACGGCCGACTTGTTGATCGTCGGCAGGACGCCCGGCAGCCCCAGGCAGACCGGGCANNTCGGTGGAGCAGCCGCAGAACATCTTGCTGGCGGTCTTGAGCTGGCAGTGGATCTCGATGCCGATGACGGCTTCGTACTTCTCCAGTGCGCCGCTCCGGGTTGCCGGGGCCGACGGCATCGTCACGCCTCGCCCCTCCGTCGCTTGACGAAGCGGTCGATCCGGACCAGGGCCTCGCGAATCTCGGCTTCGCTGGTGGCGTAGCAGCAGCGGACGTGACCTTCTCCGGCCTCACCGAAGGCTGTGCCCGGCACCACGGCCACGGATTCCTCCTTGAGCAGAGCCTCGGCGAAGGCGTCACTGCTCAGCCCGGTGGAGGTGATCTGCGGGAAGGCGTAGAAGGCGCCGAGCGGCTCGAAGGTGCGCAGGCCGATGGCGTTCAGTCCGTCGACGATGACGCGCCGGCGGCGGTCGTAGTCGGCGCTCATGCGCTGGATATCGGGCTCGCCTGTCTTGAGGGCCTCCAGGGCCGCGTCCTGGGCCACCGTCGGCGCGCACATGATCACGTACTGGTGGACCTTGAGGATCCCTTCCAGGATCTCCGAAGGGGCGCAGATGTAGCCGATTCGCCAGCCGGTCATGGCGTAGGCCTTCGAGAAGCCGCCCATGAGCACGGTCCGGCGGCGCATCCCCGGGAGCGCGCTCAGCGCGCGCATCTCGTAGCCGCCGTAGACGAGCCGGTCGTAGATCTCGTCGCTGTACACGAGCAGGTCGTGGCGGACGGCGATGCGGCAGATCTCGTCCTGGACGTCGTGCGGCAGAACGGCCCCGGTGGGGTTGCACGGGTAGTTGATCAGGATGGCCTTGGTCCGCGGCGTGATCGCCGCCTCCACCTTGGCCGGATCGAGGGCAAAGTCCTCGTCGAGCGTCGTGGGCACGCCGACCGGGACGCCTCCCGCGAAGATGACCGCCGGCCGGTAGGAGACGTACGAGGGCTCATGCAGGATTACCTCGTCGCCCGGGTCGATGGTGGCCCGGATCGCCACGTCCAGCGCCTCGGAAGCGCCGATGGTGATCAGGATCTCCTCGGTCGGGTCGTAGCGGACGCCGTACAGGCGCTCCAGGTGGTGGGCCAGGGCGCGGCGCAGCTCGAGGGTGCCGTAGTTGGACGCGTAGTGGGTCCGGTGCGAGGCCAGGCTGTGCCGACCGGCCTCGATAACCTGCTGCGGAGTGTCGAAGTCGGGCTCGCCGACGCCGAGGCTGATGACGTCGGTCATCGTCGCCAGGATGTCGAAGAAGCGGCGGATACCGGAGCGCGGAACCTCGTCCACCCGACGAGCCAGGACGCGCGTCGAGAGCGGCGGACGCTCAGGCTCGGATTCGGAATTGAGGATAGAGGGATCGGTGGCCAGTCGGTTGCTGCCGGGCTTGGTTGTGGGTGTGGTCATGGGTGCGTCCTCAGGATTGGCCGCCGGAGCCCGCGACGGGCGCGTCTGCGTTGAGGCGCTCCTTCCGCTCGATCGGGCTTGGCGTGGTGGGATCGTCGGTCAGGTACAGCTCGGCGGGCTCGAGGGCCCGCCAGGGTGCTCTGGCCGTGATCCCTTCGTACGCACGGGCCAGACGAAGCATCGATAGCTCGCTCCACGGCGCCCCAATGATCTGGAGGCCGACCGGTAGGCCTTCGGAAAGGCCGGCCGGGATCGAAACGCCCGGCAGGCCGGCCATGTTGACCGGCAGGGTGCAGGCGTCCGAGAGGTACATCGCCACGGGATCGGCCATCTTGGCGCCGAACTCGAAGGCGACGGTGGGGCTCGTCGGCGCGCATATGGCGTCAAATCCGGCGGCCCAGACGGCGTCGAAATCGGCCTTGATGAGCGTCCGCACCTTCTGAGCCTTGAGGTAATAGGCGTCGTAGTAGCCGGCCGACAGGGCATATGTACCGAGCATGATCCGGCGCTTGACCTCGGGTCCGAAACCGGCGCCCCTGGTCCGGATGTAGTCGGCGATGAACTCGCCGGAGCTGCGGTCGGAAAGGCCGTACTTGACGCCGTCGAAGCGGGCCAGGTTGGAGCTGCATTCGGCTGGGGCGATGATGTAGTACGTGGCCAACCCGTAGTCGGTGTGCGGCAGGCTGACTTCCTCGACGATCGCGCCGGCGGCTTCCATGGCCGCCACGGCTTCGCGGACCCGCTCGGCGACACCGGGCTCCATGCCCTCGACGAAGTACTCCTTCGGCAGGGCGAGGCGCTTGCCTTTCAGGTAGCTCGCCGCTTCGTCGTCGTTGCTCGGGAGG
Source organism: Chloroflexota bacterium (assembly GCA_003157875.1). Classification (GTDB taxonomy): domain Bacteria; phylum Chloroflexota; class Limnocylindria; order Limnocylindrales; family CSP1-4; genus Fen-1039. The sequence continues at coordinate 17,163 of PMKV01000110.1, read as the reverse complement.
CGGAGCAGCTCCGCCGGGACCGGCTCGGGGGCGCTTGTCGCGTCGCGCTCGTCGCGGCCCGATACGGCGTGGAGCAGCAAGCCGGCATCGCGGGCGTCGCGGGCAAACGGCCCGATCTGATCGAGGCTGCTGGCGAAGGCAACGATGCCGTATCGGCTGACCCGGCCGTAGGTGGGCTTCATTCCGACCACGCCGCACAGCGACGCCGGCTGGCGGATGCTGCCGCCGGTGTCCGTGCCGATGCTCAGCGGGGAGTGATAAGCGGCCACGACTGTCGCCGACCCACCTGAGCTGCCGCCCGGCACCCGGGTCAGGTCCCACGGGTTGGCCGTCGGACCGTAGGCCGAATGCTCGGTCGAGCTGCCCATGGCGAACTCGTCCATGTTGGTCTTGCCGAGGATGACCGCACCGGCCGCCTTCATGCGCGCGGCAACGGTTGAGTCGAACGGCGCGATGTAGCCCTCGAGGATCTTCGAGCCGGCCGTGGCCTGGCCGCCCTTGACCGTGACCAGATCCTTGAGCGCGACCGGAACCCCGCACAGCGGGTGCAGCGCGGCCAGGGCGGCGGGGCCTCCGCGGCGGGCTTCGGCGATTCGCTTGTCGGCGGCCGCGGCCGCGGCGAGGGCGTTCTCGCGGTAGATGACGAGCCAGGCGTTGAGGGCGCGGTTCTGCCGTTCGGCCGCGGCGAGGTGGACCTCGGTCAGGGCCACTGAACTCACGTCGCCGGCGCGGAGAAGGGCCGCCATCTCGTGGGCTTTGAGGCGGGTCAGGTCGCTCATCGGCTACGCGCCCCCCTCGCCGCCGCCCAGGATCGCCGGCACGACGAAGTGGCCGGTCTCGCTCCGCTCGGGGGCGTTGGCGAGGGCCTCATCCGCGGTCAGCGACGGTGTCACGACGTCCTCGCGGAGGATGTTCGCCAGCTCGATCGTCTGGGCCGTCGGCGGAATGTGGTCCGTGTCGAGCTTCTGCAGCACCGTGTACTGGTCGAGAATGTGGTTGAGTTGCCCCTCCAGGCGCGCCAACTCCTCCTCGGCAAGGCCGAGGCGGGCGAGGTGGGCTACGTGCTCGACATCGGCACGAGTCAGGTTGGCCATGGCGGGGATGATACCGGACGGGACCTCGCCGGAGCGAACCGGGGGCCGCGGGCGGGGTCGACGCCCTACCGGGAACTCTGGCGGACGGCCAGGAAGACCCCGACGAACCAGTTCTTGTAGACGCAGTCCGCGCTCGCGAATCCGGCTTCGCGGAGCCAACGGAGCTGATCGCCGAGCAGGGCGTCGTGATCGAAGTCGTCGCGACGCTTCAGACTCTCGGCGATCTGCTGCTCCGTCGCCCCCTCCCGTCGGACTTGGTCGAGCCAGCGTGACCGATACATCTTCTCCATGGCCGGCGACTCGGCTCGTATCTGATCGACGTTGATGAAGACCCCGCCATCTCGCACGAGCCGGTTCACCCGACGAAACAGGTCTCGCTTCTCCTCGTCGGTCAAGTGGTGGATCGAAAGGCTGGAGATGACCGCTTCGAATTGCGGCGGCGGCTCGATGGCGCGGTAGTCGGCATTAGCGTAGGTGAACTGGTCGGGCCGTTCCGCGAACCTCGATCTGGCCGTGTCCAGAAGCTTCTCGGCGAGATCGACGAGCGTAAACCTGGCGTTGGGGAAGACATCGAGTACGTGCTTCGAGAACAGGCCGGTTCCCGCGCCCAGGTCCAGGACGTCAAAGGCGCGGTCGGACTCCAGCGGGATCAAGCTCGTGGCCGTGGCGAAGAGCTCGCCATAGCCTGGCAGCGCCTTCCGCATCCAGCCGTCGTAGTAGTCGACGGCCGCGTCGAATGCATCCCCGATATCCATCCTGGGATGGTATTCGCTCAGGAGACTGCACGTCGCCGCACCGATGCGTACAGTTGGGGCGTGCCAGGCTGGATCGAGGCAGGCGCATGAGCGAGCTGGAAATCCGTGACATGACCACGGCCGACATCGACGTCGCGGCCGAGCTGTACCGGTCGGGCGGCTGGGAGGATCGGCGCGGTTATCTGGAGACCATCCTGGCGAACCCGACCTGCCACCAGCTGGTGGGCGTGCGCGACGGGGTCGTCGTGGCCACGGGACTCGCGACTGTGAACGGATCAGTCGGATGGATCGGGTCCATCTTCGTGGAGGCGTCGCTGCGGAGTCGGGGCCTTGGCCGGGCCATGACGGAGGCCGTCTGCGACCGCCTCGACGCCGCCGGTTGCACGACGCAGGCCCTTATCGCCTCCGAATACGGCCGGCCGCTCTACGAGAAGATGGGGTTCTGGATCGACGCCTGGTACCAGATCCTCGAGGCGGTACCGCTCGACAGCGCCCCGACGCCTCCACGCGGTACGACACTGCGCCAGATGCGTCCGGTCGACATCGATCGCGTCGGGCAGCTCGACTTTCGCGCGACGGGCGAGGATCGGCGGCGGTTGCTCGGGCCCCTGAACGGCGGCGGGTGGCTGCTCGAAGCCGGCGACGAGCTGCTCGGCTTCCTGATCCAGATCCTGCCCGAATCGGCAGCGCTGATCGCGCCCGATCCTGGGGACGCGGCGTGTTTGCTGAACCTCCTTCGCCACCTGGGCAAGGGTCGGACGAAGACGCTCCGAGCCGTAACGGTCGACGGCAAAGAGCCGACGCAGAGTCGGCTTGAATCTTTGGGCTGGAGCGCAACCTTCGCCACGCCGCGGATGCTCCGCGGCAACACCGTCGCCTGGGAGCCCGGGCTCATCTGGAGCCTGCTCAGCTTTGGGTTCGGGTGAGGTCCTTGGGCACCGCGGTCGAGGGATTCGAGATCCGGGAGTTGCGGCCGGCCGACGTCGATGCGGCCGTCGCCCTGGCAAGGGCCCAGGGCTGGCGAGATCGGCGGCGGTTCTACGACTTCGTGCTCCGGACCTCCACCTGCCAGCCGCTGGCGGGTGTGCTCGGCGGCCGTGTGATCGCAACGGGGCTGGCCACGGCCAGCGGCCCGGTTGGATGGCTCGGCGCAATCGTCGTCGACGCCGAGTTCCGAGGCCGGGGCATCGGACGCGCGGTGACCCAGGAACTCAGCCGCCGGCTCAGGGCGGCAGGCTGCTCGACCCTCTCGCTGGAAGCGACCGACGCCGGTCGGCCGATGTACGAGAAGATGGGCTTCCGGCTTGTCACGCACTACCACCAGATCCAGGCCGACCACCTGCCCGAGGCTCCGATTCCTCCCGACGGCGCTCGCATCCGAAGGCTCGAGCCGGCCGATCTGCCTGCGATCTGCGGACTCGATCGACTGGCTACGGCGGAAGACCGCTCGGTCCCGCTTCGCGTGCTGGCCGAGATCGGGACCGAGTTGCAGGGCCTGGCCGGCGGCACGGGCGGCGGCTGGGTCCTCGAGAGGGCGGGTGCCGTTTCGGGGTTCCTCTTGCCGGCCGAGCGCGCCTACGGTGCGATCATCGCGCCCCGGTTCGAGGATGGGCTGTTCCTTCTCGATCTGCACCGCCACGTCGTCCCGGCCGGCGCCCACGTCCGGGCCGGCATCCCCGACGAGCACGCGGCGGCCCGGCGTGAGCTCCAGGCGCGCGGGTGGCAGGAGACGTGGCAGGCACCGCGGCTGCTCCTTGGCCCGGAGATCCCCTGGCGCCCGGAATGGATCTGGGGTCAGATCAACTCAGCCTTGGGCTGAGCCACTCCCGGGGCCACTCCCCGGGGCCACTCCCGGGGCCACTCCCCGGGGCCACTCCCCCCTATGGCGCCTCTCCCGCCAGGAGCCGCCGGAAGCCGTCCTCGTCGATCACCGGCACGCCCAGCTCCGCGGCTTTGGCGAGTTTCGAGCCGGCGTTCTCGCCGGCCACCACGTACGCCGTGCTGCGTGACACGGAGCCAGAGGGGCGACCGCCGGCGGCGCGGATCGCCTCCTCGGCCGCGGCTCGGTCCCAGCCGGTGAGAGTGCCCGTGACGACGACGGTCTTCCCGGCGAGCGGTCCGGCGTCGCCACTGCCCGCGCCACTCCCATCGCCACTCCCCGGAGCCACTCGTCTGGCGGGCGGCTCGGCAACGACGCCTGCGGATACGAGGTCCGCCAGCACGCTCGCCGTCTCGGGAGCGGCGAAGTAGCCGGCGATGGCCGCCGCGACGACCGGCCCGATGCCCGGCACTTCCCGCAGCTCCTCTGCCGTGATGCCAGGCAGCGACCGGGCCACGAGCGCCGTCCACTCCCCGGCATCCATCCCCGCGGCCGGCCAGCGGGAAGCGATCCAACCCGCCAGATCGATCGCCGTGGTCTCGCCCACCTGGGGAATGCCGAGCGCGTTCAGGACGCGCGCCAGTGGCCGATGGCGTGACTTCTCGATAGACGCTTTCAGGTTCTCGGCGCTCCTGCGGGCAAACCGGTCCAGGCTCTCCAGATCCTCGACCGTGAGCCGGTAGAAGTCGCCGCGGGTCTTGACCAGGCCGCGCTCCAGGAGCTGCTCGAGGACCGCCCAACCCGCGCCCTCGATATCCATCCCGCCACGGCCGGCGAAGTGGGCGAACTCCTGCGCTCGCCGCGCCGGACAGTCGAGATTCGGGCAGTAGTGTCTGACCGCGCCCTCGTCGCGGACAACCGCCGTGCCGCATACCGGGCAGGCAGCCGGCATCTCGAACTCGCGCTCGGCACCGGTCCGTCGTTCAGGAATCGGCCGCACGACCTCCGGGATGACGTCGCCCGCCTTCTGGAGCACGATCCAGTCCCCGATTCGGAGGTCCTTGCGCCGGACCTCGTCAAGGTTGTGCAGTGTCGCTCGAGCCACCGTCGACCCGGCCACCTTCGCCGGCCGCATATGAGCGACGGGCGTCAGCGTCCCCGTCCGGCCGACATAGGGCACTATGTCTTCGAGGACCGTTTCGACCTGCTCCGGTGGGAACTTGTAGGCGATCGCCCAGCGGGGTGCCCGGGCCACCACGCCCAGCCGCTCCTGCTGGTCGACGCGGTCGACCTTGACCACGACGCCGTCGGTCTCGTACGGCAGCCCGTGGCGCTTCTCACGCCATTCTTCGAGGAAGCGGCAGACGCCCTCGATGTCCAAGCCCTCGGCCCGATCGGGATTGACCGGCAGGCCAAGGTCGTACAGCCGGGCCAGCGCCTCCGACTGGCTTGTGACGACGGGTCGGCCGTCCGGCCCGTCCTCGAGCAGTTGATACGTCCATGACGAGAGCCTTCGCTCGGCAGTCACCCGTGGGTCGATCTGTCGCAGCGAGCCCGCCCCGCTGTTGCGTGGATTGGCGTAGGTGGGCAGTCCCGCCTCCTCACGTGCGGCGTTGATGCGGGCGAACTCCGCCTTGGGCATGTAGACCTCGCCGCGAACCTCGACCGTCGCCGGCTCGCGCAGCTGCGCCGGGAGAACGGCGATAGTTCGCAGATTGGCCGTGACGTCTTCGCCGGTTGTGCCGTCGCCGCGGGTGGCGCCCCCAACGAAGCGGCCGCGTTCGTAGCGCAGCGAGATGGCCAGGCCGTCGATCTTCAGCTCGGCCACGTAGCACAGTTCCGGCGCCGGTTCCGGTGCGGACGGCAGCCCCAGGCCGCGACGAACCCGGGCATCGAAGGCTCGCAGCTCGTCCTCGGAGAAGACATTCCCAAGAGAGAGCATCGGTCGCCCGTGGACGACCTCGCCGAAGGCGCCGGCGGGTGACGCGCCCACACGCTGCGTCGGAGAGTCGGGCGTGATCAGGGACGGGAAGGCAGTCTCGATGGCGACCAGCTCGCGCATCAGACCGTCGTACGCCGCGTCGCTCAACTCCGGGGCATCGGCGACGTAGTACAGCTCGTTGGCTCGGCGGATGATCGGGACGAGCTCGTCGCGTCGGTGCCGCGCGCCTCCCTCGCCGAGCGACCGAGCAGTCTCCACCGCCTCGGCCGCGACCGGCAGCCCGACGCCTTCGGCCACCGCCGAGAGTTCGCTCGCCTGCCCGTCCGACTCGGTCACCGCTCGCCCTCCACTCCACCCGCCGTCGCGGGCCGCAGCATCAGGATGAGATTCTCACCGATTCGGAAGAAGCCCGCTGATCTTGGCGCGGCCGTCAGCTCGGCCGTCGGCGCCGTCGTCGGCGGAGCGCCGATGGTGATGCAGCGGCATGTGCGTGACGTAGTCCATCAACTTGGCGAAAGGGGCAACCGCCAGGCCGACAACGGAATCGCCCGCGCCGTAGTAGAGGTAGAGCCGATCGGCCGCCTCGTCGAGCACCCAGCCGTTGGGGAAGAAGACCTTGTCCACGTCGCCGACGACCTCGTAGGAACTGGAGGGCGCCATCACCCATTCATCGGATCGACGTAGCACGACTTCGGGGTGCTCCAGATCCAGCAGGGCAAGACCGACGCGGTAGATGGGTCCCGACGCCGTCGAGTGGGCGCCGTGATACATGACCAGCCATCCGGCCGACGTCGCCAGCGGAGGCGGCCCGAGACCTATCTTGCCGGCGTCCCACCAGGCCCCCTCTCGAGCCTCGAGCAGGACCGTGTGGTCGCCCCAGTGGCGCAGGTCGGGCGAGTACGAGATCCAGATGTGAGCGGGGCCGGTGAGGGGCGCCGGGCGATGGATCATGATCCAGCGGCCGTCGAACCGGCGCGGAAAGAGCGCCGCGTCCTTGTCATCCGGAGGCATCACCGGCCCAAGCCTGCGGACCTCGCTGAAGTCCCTCGTCATCGCGAGAGCCACGAGTGGACCACGGTTGCTGTACGCGGTGTAGGTGATCGCCCATTCCTCCCGCTCGGGCAGGAAGACGAGGCGCGGATCCTCGCAGCCCCACACTTCCTCGGGATGGGCGGGGTCGGGCGCCAGTAGAGGCTTGTCGTCGACTCGCCAGTCGGAGATCCCATCCGCGCTGCGAGCAACGTGCAATAAGGAAATGCCCCTCAGATCCTCGACCCGCAGCAGCAGAACCGTGTCGCCGTTTACGCGAGCGGCGCCCGGGTTGAAGACCGTGTTGGCCGGATAGGGCAGGTCGTCGACCGTCACGATCGGGTTGGATGGATGGCGCACGAAGAGGTGGCGCCCGCCGTCGTTGGCCACGGTCATACGTCCGAACCGATTCGAGAGGCGGGCTCGATCTCGGTCGAGCGGCGCAACTCCCGCATCTGCTCCAGGGCAGTCAACCACATCAGCATCGACTCGGCTCCCTGGTTCGCGCTGGGTCCCCGCGGGGTCAGACCGTCGGAGCACGCTCCGCGGACGGGATCCGCAAGGGCCACTCCAACGTCATTGCCTCCCAGGAACCAGCCGTAGGCCGCCTCGGCGGCATCCAGGTAGTGCCGGCGTCCCGTGGCTCGAAATGCGTCGGCAGCGGCCGATACCATCACGCCCGCCTCGATCGGCTGCTGATCGAACCGGCTTCGCTCCCCGGTTCGAACCCACCATCGGGTGTTGCCGATTGGCGAGAACTGCCCGGACTCCCCGGCCTGGACCTCGATGAGCCAGTCCAGAACGGCGCAACCTTGCGCCAGCAGTGCCGGCCGGCCGAGCCGAAGCCCGGCGGCAATCAGGGCTCGAGGCATCAACGCGTTCTCGTAGGTGAGCACCGGCTCGGGCCATGGCCACTCCAGGGAGGCCGCGAGATTGTTGTGGTCGCCGCTTCGATCCACCAGGCCGGCGAAACGGCGGGTCTCGGGTCTGAAGGCCCCGAGAGTCGGCTCGAGCTCGGGGCTGTCGAAGGTTCGGGCCAGCGTCGACGCGAGCAGCTCGAACGCCGGCTCGGCTCCCACCGACTTCCCCGAGTCGATGGCCGAACCACATGCCAGCAGCGAGGCCGACACGGCACGCATCGCCCCGAAGGAGGCTGCCGCCGGCAGGGCCATCATGAACAGGTTGCTCGCCCGGTCGCCCAGCTCTGTGCCGGGCATCTCGGCCATGACCGCCGCCAGTCCGACGAGGGCCCTGGCGTGGCAATCCTCGGACGCGCCTTCCTCGCTCCAGCGGCCGTCCGCTCGGCGAAGATTACGGAATCGCCCTGAGGTCGAGTCGAAGGCGTCGCCGACGAACCGCAGCGAGCGCCGGAGGCTGACGTCCAGCTCGGCCGATGTCCCTTCGCGGGAGTGCAGCATGTCGACCACGATGGCCCTGGCGACGTCGTCGGTGCAGTAGCCGAATCGATGGTCCGGCTCGACTCCGTCCGCGTGCTGCCACAGGCCGAGGTCGTCGCTCATGGCATTCAGGTGCAACCTGCTGACGGGATACAACGGCCGACCGGTGGGTCGTGTGCGCTCGTGCTGGTCCGATGGCGTCAACCGGCCGGCCCTGTCGGGCGGTTCGACTTGTCGATCAAACAAGACCCGCACCGACTTCTTCGGCGACTCCCCCGACCCCCGCCAGGACCGACGTTCGGGCGCCGGCGGCGCAGGCACGCTCGAAGATGCGCCGATACCTGGCCCCCACCTCGGGCCAGACCATCGCCCGGCTGAACTCATACGCCTTTCGCCCGAGCTGGTTGCGCAGTTCGTCGTTGCGTATCAGCTCGGTCAGCGACTCGGCGAGTGCTTTGGGCGAACCTGAGCCCAGCAGCCTGCCGCGGCCGGCCTCGAGCATCTCGACCGCGTAGGCGTATGGCGTCGAGACGACGGCCTTGCCGGCACTCATGGCGTAGGCCAGCGTGCCCGACACAATCTGGTCTCGATTCGGGTAGGGAGTGACGAAGATGTCCGCGGCGGTCAGCCACGTCCCCAGTTCCGACCGAGTCACGAAGCGATCGACGAACAGGACTCGATCGGAGAGACCGAGCGCCTCGACCAGACGCACCAGCTTCGTGCGATACGCCTCACCCTCGCGGCGCAGCAGCTCCGGATGAGTGGCCCCCAGGATCACGTAGTAGGCCGTCGGGCAAGCCGCCACGACCGCCGGCATCGCTTCGATGACCGACTCGTAGCCCTTGCCCGGTCCAAGGAGCCCGAAGCTCAGGATCATCGGAGCCTTCTCCATGCCGAGCCTGGGCTTGACCGAGTCCGGTTCCACCAGTGGAAGCCGCGGAACGCCGTGCGGCACGATGTCGATGGTGCTCTCAGCGATCCGGTAGATGCGACCCAGAAGCTCCGCCGCGGATCGCGACATGACGACCGTGGCCGCGCTGGCGCCGATGAGACCCATGAGGACGCGGCGCTGCCCGGGGGTCGGGTTCTGCGGAACCGTGTGCAGGGTCGAGACGACGGGCATCGTCAGCGCGGCAACGAAATCGAGGATGGACTCGCCGTCGTCTCCGCCCCAGATCCCGTACTCGTGCTGGATAGAAACGACCCTGGCGTCCGAATGGTTCAGTGCCCAGGCGACGCGGAGGTAGTCCCCCCGGACGTCGCGCCTGATCCGGTGCCGGACCTCTGTCGGATACAGATTCGGCCCGTCGGGCGGGTGCAGAGCGACGATCTCCGGCTCACCTGTCGCGCCCGCCAGATCACGGGTGAAGGTGGCGATCCCGCACCGTCGCGGGGGATAGGTCGCGACGAAGACGTAGCCTGCGCTCATTGACGCCTTGCTGGGCCGTCGGCCAGCTTGTCTGGCGGCCCGGTCTGCCGGATCGATCCGATTTCACCCAAGGACTCTGAGCCCGATTGATCGGCCAACGGCCTTCTGCCGTCTCTGAGACCGGAGCAGGCCCGGCGGCTGCACGTCCCTGGGGAGCCGATGCTCTATGCGATGGGCGGCAACTTTACGCTCATCGGAGACTGCTGCATAGCAAGGCCCGGGTCGCGGGACATGACGGCGTCATTACAAACTCAATCCGGCCCGGAGAAGCCGGGCCGGATGTCCGTGTGACTGGAGACCGCAGCCCTAATTCTGCGGCGGCTCGGACTTCAGGAGTTCGGCGTATTTCGACAGGACCTCGGCGTGCGGCCACGCCCCGGTCAGCAATTTGGTGAAGGTCTCGTCTTCGCTGCTGACGAGGTACGGGACCTGATCCAGGTCGCGAACGGCCGCCTTGACCAGCGCATGCGGGAAGCGTTCCCAAGGGGCGACTTCGTTGCCGATGTAGCCGTCCATCTGAAGGTCCTTGTACTCCGGGAAGTTCCAGGTCTTCCACGCCTCGCGGAAATCGTCGGCGTGGACCTCGAGCCAGGTGCCGAAATCGATCGACCAGCCGTTGTCGAGCTTGATCGGCATGAGGACCCGAACGAAGAACCCCACGTCCTTGATCGCCATGAACGGATCGCCACCCCAAACGTCGAGGAGCTCGGGTTCGATCTGGTCTATGACATCGGGCTGCTCGAAAGTGATCGAGAACGGACGGCCGTTTGGATCCGGGGCGAAGCCGCAGCAGGCGCATGGTTCGACGGAGGACTTGCCTCCGGTCTTGGCACGGCTGGCTCGCGTTACGTTCGACTTGGTCATATTCGAGGGCTTCCTACCTGGCTATCGATCGGTTTGATGCCGGCTGGACGCGGCCCGGCCGGTGGCGCCCCATATTAGCGGGACGATGCGGTCGAAGGGAGTCGTGAGCGGATGGCCGCGTCCGCCGGCCGGCGCTAGCCGAGCAGTTCCAGGTTGGCGACGCTGGCCAGCAGAAGCTTCACTCCGCCGCCATTCGAGAAAGCGACGGTGACCTCCTCGTCGGTCCGTGTCAGTTTCGAGGTAACGACGATGCCGTCGCCGAGGCGCGGGTGGCGGATACGGTCGCCGTCACGGAACTGCCGCTCCCCGGGAATGCGGGGGCGTGCTACCGGAGTTGGGCGTGGCGGCAGGTCGCCCGGCACGTTCAGGCTGCCGGACCGTGCCCCCGACTCGTATGCCTCGCGCCGGGCGCCCAGGTCGCGGGTTGGGCGGAACGACTCCCCCGCCCTGGGTCCGCCGGCCTGGCCGCTGCCGCTCCGATACGCTCCCCCGCCGGCCCGGATCGGAGTCCCGAACCGACTCCCAAGACGCCGCCCGAAGACCAGATCGGGGTCCACCCCGCCCACGTCGTCGTCGAAGTCGTCCGTGCGCTCGAGGCGCGGTCCGGTCATCAGGTCCTGCGGAATCTCGAACAGGAATCGGCTCGGCACCGAAAGACCGCCCTGGCCCCACGTGGCCCGGCGAGCGGCATGCGACAGAAAGAGCCGCCGCTTGGCTCGGGTTATCCCGACGTAGGCGAGCCGCCGCTCCTCCTCGAGCTGCTTCTCGTCGTCGAGGGATCGGCTGTGCGGGAAGACGCCTTCCTCGAGGCCGGTGATGAAGACGACCGGGAACTCCAGGCCTTTGGCCGCGTGCAGCGTGATCAGCGTCACCGCATCGGCGCCGGGCTCGAATGAATCCTGGTCGGAGACGAGAGCCGTCTCCTCGAGGAACCTGTCGAGGGCGTCGTCCGGCGTCAGGTCGTCGTAGCGGGTGGTGACGGAGCGCAGCTCGAGCAGGTTTGCCCAACGCTCCTCACCCTCTTCGGAGCCGTCGGCGAGCATCGCTCGATAGCCCGACTCCTCCAGGACGGCGTCCAGCATCTCCGGGAGCGGCATCACGCCTATGCGGGTGCGCAACCGCAAGATCAGCGCCGCGAAGCCACTCAGCGAAGTCCTGGCCCGCGTCCCGAGTGCGGGGAGCCGTCCCTCTGCGCCGTCGACGATGGCGATCCAATAGGTAGGGGTTGCGGCCTCCGCGGCTTCCGCGGAGGTGCGCGCGCCGCCCGGTACCGAGTCGAGCGCACTCCCGTCGCTCGCATTGTCCGGCGCCGGTACATCTGCCGACGCGGGGCCGTTGTCGGGCCGTATGGTCCGCCCGCCGGCGGCGGCGACCCTCAACTCCTCCAGGCTCTTTTCGCCGATTCCACGAGCCGGCACGTTCAGGATTCGCTCGAAGCTGACCTGATCGGTGTCGCTGCGCAGCACCCGCAGGTAGGCCAGGGCATCCTTGACCTCGCGGCGCTGATAGAAGCGCGTGCCCCCGACGAGTTGATAGCGGATGCCGTATCGCAGGAAGGCCTCTTCGATGGCTCGGCTCTGGGCATTCGTCCGGTACATCACGGCGATGTCGCCGCGCTCCCAGCGCTCGGCCTCCTCGTCGGCCCGGCGCCTCAGCACCGACGTGCGGCCCCCCGTCAGCTCCTCGATCTGACGCGCGATCCACTCCGCTTCCTCTTCTTCGTTGTAGGCCTCGAAGCGCTGGATCGGCCGACCGCCGGAGTTCTCCGTCCAGAGCTTCTTGNNCTTGCGCGAGGAGTTGTGAGTGACCACCGCGTGCGCCGCGTCGAGGATCAGCTGCGTGGAGCGGTAGTTGCGCTCCAGCTTCACCACAGTCGCGTCGGGGTAGTCGCCCTCGAAGTCCAGGATGTTGCGGATGTCGGCACCGCGCCACGAGTAGATCGACTGGTCATCGTCGCCCACCACGCACAGGTTGTGCCCGCTGGCCGCCAGGGCCTTGACCCACAGATACTGCGGCCGGTTGGTGTCCTGATACTCGTCGACGTGGAGGTAGCGCCAGCGGCCTTGATACCGCTCGAGCGCGCTCGGAGCGTCGTGGAAGAGCCGGACCGCCTCCAGCAGCAGGTCGTCGAAGTCGAGCGCGGCCGCCGCCCGGAGGCGCGTCTGGTAGCGCCGGAAGAGGCGGGCGATTTCCCGCTCGCGATGGGTGTGGGCGTTCGCGGCGATGAACTCGGCGTCGAGCATCTCGTTCTTGGCTCGGGAGATCGCGCCGAGGATCGCGCTCGGCTTGTACTCGCCGGTGATCGGCAGATCCTCGTCGCGCAGGATCTGCTTCATCAGGGCCTGCTGATCGTCCGAGTCGTAGACGACGAAATGCGGGTCCAGGCCGATGGCGGTGCCATCCCGGCGGAGGACGCGGGCGCAAAGGGCATGGAAGGTGCCCATGGCGACTTCACGCCCGGCTTCCTCCCCGATCAGCCCGGTGATGCGGGCCCGCAACTCGGCCGCGGCCTTGTTGGTGAAGGTGACGGCCAGAATCTGCCACGGCCGAACGCCCTTGACGCCGACTAGGTAAGCGACGCGATGGGCCAGCACCCGGGTTTTGCCGCTGCCGGCGCCGGCCAGGATCAGGACCGGGCCGTCGGTTGTCGTGACGGCCCGTTGCTGCTCCGGATTGAGGCGGGCCAGGATCTTCTGGGCCAGCGCCTCGGCTGCTTCCTGGCGCTCGGCCAGGGCGACCGGCTCGGGCTCGAACGGGGATGCCTCTATCGGCTCGATTCGCGCCGCGTCGAACGCCTCCGGCGGAGCCTCGTCGGGAGGCGGCGGCAACTCGTCCGCGCCGCCCGGAAGAAGCGGCTCGAAGCGCGTTGCAAAACCGTCCGGATCGGTTCCGAGCTGGCGGCCCTCCGACCCGGCGTCTGACAGTGGACTCACNNGCGACCGGCTCGGGCTCGAACGGAGACGGCTCGCGGGGGTCGATGCGAGGCCCGTCGAATGCCTCCGGCGGCGCGTCGTCGGGGGGCGGCGGCTCTTCGCCGGCGTTGGGTGGCAGCGTCGGATTCACCACGGAATTGTAGGGTCGGCGAATCCTCCGCGGTTTACGGAGCCCCGGACGACCCTAGTACGAGGCCACGGCCGACGGACTGGCGCCCGTGTCGATCTGGTTATCCGGCGGAACGTTGATCGGAGAGACGCCGTTCCAGTTGGACAGGACCAGCCGTACCGCGGCCGCGCCGGTGCTCGCGTCGCTCGTCGAGAACTCGAGCCGCTCCAGCTCGAATCCATCGTGGGTGATCCACAGGTCGAGCTGGCCGTTGCCGAGCGCCTGAACGGCCTGCACCGCCGCGAGTCCGGCGTTGAGCGCGCTCTGGGTCACGGTGATGCGAATGTGGTAGCTGGCGCCGCCGGGCTCCTGCTCCGTCCCAACCATGACCGGTGACGATCCCGGATCGTTGGCCACGGCCAGCATTTGCTTCACGATGTAGAGCACGTAGCTCGGATCGGCCGGATTGATCGAGAGCGACGAGGACCCCGACAGCTCGAACTGCGTGGCCCCGTACGCACGAGTGTAGGCATACGGGTCGACGATGATCATCTCGCCCGAGAACCCGGGCAGACCCGGCGCCCAGCCCGTGAAATGGGCGTTCTTGTTGGCGAAGTCGATGTCACCCTCGGCATGGGCACCGTCCAATGAAATCGGCACGGCCGTGTACAGCGGCGTCGGCGTCGGGCTTGGTGATGCCGACGAGCTCGCCGAGGGCGCGGGAGTCGGTGAAGGCGAAGGTGACGGTGACGGGCTCGGGGTTGGAGTCGGGCTGGCCGAGGCGGAGGAGCTCGAACCGGCGGAGGCCGAGCTGACCGGGGTCGCGGTGTCGGTTGGACTGGGCGACGGAGTGTCAGTCGGCGCCAGCGTCGGATTAGCCTCCATGCCGAAGATGAACTGCCCACCGGCATCGAGGACGAAGTGGACCGAGTTGAGGTTCGTGATGGAGGCCTGGGCGTTGGTCAAGATCTGGCGGGCATCGGTCAGCGGCGCGGCAACGCAACCGGCGACCAGCGCGACGACGGCGAGCGCGCCGGCGGCTGTGATGGCAAGCGACTTCCGACGAAACACCTGATTCCTCCACACGAGATACCGGCACTGTGACTGTATTGCCCCATGGTCGCCGGCGCAGAGCAACGCCGCGACAAGCTGTCGCCCGAAGTGTAACTGGCGGAGCCGGCCGTGGCCTGAAAGCTGGACCGAAAGGCGTCAGCCCCCGATCTGGCTCGCCGGAGGCGCCTGGATGGTCACGGGCTGGCCGTACCTGGACAGCGTCACGTTCAGATCGAGATTGCCGAGCTTGGCCGAGCTGACCTCCAGGTATAGACCGGCCGGTTGCAGGGTGTCCACGTAGACCCAGTAGTCCACGGGTGCCAGGTCGAGAGAGACGCCACTGGCCGCGGCACCGGCCGCCACGGCACCGGCAGCCGCTCCAAACGCCTGGTTGATCAAGTCCACCGGGACAGTGAGCGTCAGGTGGTACGACTCTCCGCCAGCGATCCTGTCCCGCCCGGACAGCGAGGCGGATACGCCGGAACTGCCGAGCAGCGACTTGAGCCGGTCGAGGCTGCCGGCTATGTCAAGCGTCGCATCCGGCGCGGCGCTCGGCATCAGCGCGGAGGTCGAAACCTTCGTCTTGCTGTACTTGCCGGTCGAGCTGCCGAAGCGTTCGTAGGCGTAGCCCTCGACCACGATGACCTCGGCCGACAACCCGAAGAGCGTCGGGAAGGTAGCCGAAAGATGGGCCGCCTGCCTGGTCATGTCGACGTCGCCGGTCAGGGAGGCGTTGTTCAGCTTGATGCTCCCCGACAGCGCGCCGGAGCCGTACCCCATCAGGCCGAAGACGTAGTCGGCGTCGACCGTGCCGTTGAGGGTTCCGTCGATATGAACCGATGTCTCGGTGGCCAGCTGGCTGATGCTGCGGCTCACGATCTCGTTCGGGTCGGTGAGCGGTGGTTGGGTCGGCGTCGCGGAACCACCGCCGCAGCCGGCTGCGGTGACCGCCAGCACGACCGAGCAGACCGCCGCGGCCAGCCATCTGGGACGAGGCAATTGGAACCCTCCACGCTGCTGGAACCCGTGGCGACAGCCTGGCGATCCAGGACACAAGTGTCAAATCGAGACGGGGACAACGCGTGACCGTGAACCTGCGCCCCAGGTTACGGCGGAACCCCGAGCCTGCGCCCGGGGTTCCGACTGTTTGCAGGGGATGCGGCCTGGCCGCCCGGTGCTATTTGGAGGGGTTGACATCCCCCGCCGCGGGAGCGCTCACCGTAACCGGCTGATCGTAGTTGGTGATCGTGAGCACGATGTCGATAGTGCCGATGGCGGACGAAGCGCCCTTGATCTCCGCCTTCGCCAGGCGGTTGGTGTCCGTGTAGACCCAGAAGTCCACGGAAGCCGAGTCGATCTTCATGCCCGGAACGGCACTCGCCTCAGCGGCTATCTGAGCGTTGAGGTAGTCGATCGGCACGGAGATGTTGATGTGGTTGGCGTCCTTGCCGCCGATCTGCTCTACGCCGACGAGGGTCGCCTTGACCCCGGCCTGCTGCATCGCGGCCCGGATCTGATTGACCTCGTCGACTATCGCCGAGGAAGCCGCGGCGCCGGCGGTCGGCACCGCGACGGGCAGGCTGCTGGCCAGGCTGGAGAGGCTGCTCAGGTCCATCTTGGTGTAGTTCGGACCGAGCAGGCTGGCCTTGTAGTAGACCGCGTTGTCCTTGAGGATCAGGTCGCCGGTGATTGCCTGGCCGCCGAACATCGCCAGCGCCGGAACGTTGAGCGTGAGATGCGCGGCCGCGTTGGCTACGTCGACGTCGCCATCGATCGCGGTGCCGTCCAGCGTCACGTCGCTGGTGATCATGGCGCCCTCTGTGCCGGCTGCCTGCTTCAAGAAGGCAGCCTTGAGGGTTCCGTTCACAGCGAGGTTGATGTGGAACGACTTGACGCCGGATTCGCCGCTGATGGCCGCTGTGATGATCGATTCCGGGTCGTTCGGGTTCAAGGCGGCGCTCGCCGCGCCTCCGGCGGCGCTGGCGCCTGCGACGCCCTGGATTCCACCGGCGCCCGGCGTTGCGGCGGCGCTACTGCAAGCGCTGGCCGCGACGAGGATGAGTCCGGCAAGCAGGGTTAGGGCTGGTCTTGGGACGCGAAACAAGGTGCAAACCTCCTCTGGGGATTGGATCCTGACCCAGAATTGGCCGCCGTTCGTATCCGTGTCAAACGCTAACCCGACAGGTGGGCATTTGTCCCGCCCTGTAAGCAAGAGTTTCGGGAATCAACCAGGAATGGCCCGCGAATCAAGAGAGCCCCGGGTCGTTGGCCCGGGGCTCTTGAACCTGTAGGCTCGCGTCGAGCTAGAAGTCCATCTCTCCGCCGCCGTGGTTGTGGCCACCGGCGCCGCCGTCCTTCTTCTCCGGAAGGTCCGTGATGAGGGTCTCGGTGGTGAGGACCATCTTGGCGATCGAGGCCGCGTTCTCGAGGGCGGAGCGCGTCACCTTGGCGGCGTCCACGATGCCCTTCTCGAACATGTCGCCGTACTCGCCCTTGAGGGCGTCGTAGCCGAAGCCGACCTTCATGCCGCGAACCTGCTCGACCACGACCTCGCCGTGAGCGCCGGCGTTGTCGGCAATCTGGCGGATCGGGTACTCGAGCGCGCGACGGACGATGTCGACGCCGACCTGGGCATCGGGCTCGCCGACCTTGAGCTTGTCGAGGACGGCCTGGCAGTGGAGGAGGGTTGCCCCGCCGCCGGCGACCATGCCTTCTTCGATGCCTGCCCGCACGGTGGAC
>PMKV01000011.1 GCA_003157875.1 Chloroflexota bacterium | reverse complement strand
CGAGGAGGCTGGCCAGCCCTGAGACGTCGTGGATCAGAACGGTCCCTCGTTTGGCATTCCACCCAAGCTCGGCCATGTCTTCAGGTATCAGCAGGTCGAAGACAGAACTCGCAGCCAACTCCTCGGCGAGTGAGACGCCAGCCGAGGGTCGCAACACCTCGTCCCAGCGCCGTTCCCTCGCAACGTACTCATCGACTCCGCTCCAGGGCACCTTGAGGCGAGCCGGAGGAACCCAGTCTTGCTGCCCCTCGAACTCCTCGTCGACAAAGCGCACGAGGACCCGCTGCGGCGTCTTCACGCCAAGTCGAACGACCGCCACCTGGACGAGTGGGTCCTGTCCACGGGCGCGGTAGGCCCACAGCTCGCCTGCGGCAGGGACGGCTGGCTGTGGTACGAGATGACCAGCCGGGTCGGTCATTCGACGCGCCTTCTACGACCGCCCGAAGGCCGCCCTGACGCGTGGCGTCGAGAGATACCAGAGGACCACGCCGGCGATGACGATGGTGACGATGTGGCGGACGGGCTCGAGGCGGCCCAACTGGAGCACGGCGAGCACGATCACGACGATCTCGAGCACGATGCCGAGCGTCCAGGCCCAGGGACGCAGAGTCCAGGCGCCGTAGGCGAACACGAGCTCCGAGAGTCCGGCCGCGAGCAGGACAAGAGCGATCAGCTTCTCGCCGCCGTGAATGCGTGGTAGCCAAGCGAGTCCTTCTGACGCATTCCACCAGGCGCCAGCGGCCATAAGGGCGAGCACCCCGAGCACTGCTGCCACAACGGCCAAGATCGCGATACCGGCCGGACGGTTCTTCATCTAGCTTCCTCGCATGGATTAGAGCGACACACCGTGGAATCTTCGGGCAAGCTCCTACGGTGGGTCAAGCACCGAGTAACTCGCTCCGACTTATCGCAGACTTGACCGGACGAAGAGCAGGGCCATGAAAGTGATGCCGGCAGCGCCAATGAGTTGTGCGGCTCGCCCCTTGAAGAGGAGAGGCAAAGCCAAGAAGCCAATCCCGGCCGAGAGTTGAGCCTGGGGATGCTCGGCGAGGATGTGGCTGACGTACTGGGAGTCCGCCGTCTCGAAGACGGCGATGCAGAATGGACAGGTCATTCGAGAACTCCTGTGTTGGGCTCGGGCTCGAAGCACATCGCTTCTGAGCCCGAGCCGTGAATTGGCTAGGTTCGCTGGACTAGAGTCCAGTTGATGGCGTACTTGCAGTGGGTGCATGGCGGGAAGGTGTCGCCAGCCTGCATGTGATCGGTCTGCTCCCGCCTTCCGCAGTTGTGACAGTTCTCCGATCGGTAAAGACCGGACACGGCGCACTTTTCGCCTGTTCGTGGCACGGTGGAGTCCTTTCAGGAAGAGTCGGGGGCGTTGCCGCCCCCGACTGAGCGGCTACCTCTCTTTGCGGACGTACTTGAACGGCTTGTCGTCGGCCTTCATGTCGACGAACTGGCCGTTGTCCGTATCGCGCTTGATCCAGTGGCCGTTGGGGTGTTCGAACTGCGAGCGCTGCCGGGTTTCGCCCTGCAAGCGCCCATCGTTGGGATCTTTGTTGGTGGACACAGCATCTCCAAAAGCCCTTGCGCCGCCGGCGCAGGCCTTAAGTAGGTTGGGAGGGTGCAGACGCCCGAAGGGCGGAGTAGTCTTGTCAGACCCCGGTGCGATCCAAACCGGTACGCTCTAGCCGATCGTCGCGCCAACGGCGATCGGCTTCTTCTTTCTCCGGGGTGGCCATTTGCCGGCGTACCTCCATATGCGATATTCAGTGCCAGTCTCGCCGGGTAGCTACCCAGCCAGATCGACCAGCACCGGCGGGATTCTACTTCATCGAGGCACCTGGCGCACGCACACACTTTAGGCCTAGACACAAAGATACGCCTGAGCTAAAGTTCTCCACAGCCGTGGATAACTCCAACTGCCCCACCCAACTCGACGCCTCGAGGCGCGCGGTCCTCCGTGAGGCCCTGCTCGCGGCATATTCAGAGGCAGCCGAGGTCTGTGACCCCGAGCGCGGCTACAACGATCTTCTGCACGGGTTGATCGTCTATCACCTCACGGGCTTCCGATTGCAGCGCGGCTTCGAAGACGATCCGGGAGTGAACTACGAGTTCTCGGGAGCCGGCCCGGAATTGTCCATTGATGGCCTGCGGTTGCGCTGGAACAAGGTAGGGCGAAGCGCGAGCGAGCAGATCGCCGCGTCGTTCCCTCGGCCGTCGCTTGCTGGAGCCCTTATGGCGGAGGCGAACCAGCAACTGGGCTTGTGGGCCGACGAGTTCGATGCGACTGAGCCGGTCAATTGGATCCTGGCCCACATCGGCAATCCACGCGACGGGCTGATCCGCGCCTATCTCGCCGCTCCGCTGCGGAGTGACGGTCGGGCCATTACCGGCTGGGCCAGCTGGGTTGCCATCTACGATGCGGCTCAGCCGCAGATCGATCTACCCGAGGCCCCAGCCCCGGGACTGCCCGAGCCAGTGGAGATTGAGCCCGTTGAGATATCACTGATCGAAGAGACGCAATTGGGGGCAGGCGGCGTATAGGTCAGGCGAAGCGAGGTTATGGGTCGAGAAGAGCTTCTAGCCATCCGGCAGCTGTTCGATGGGCGTCGGCTTGAGCAGGCCCGCGAGCTCCGGGGGTTGCTCAAGTCCGAGCTAGCGGACGTGGACGTGCTGAAGCTGTCAGCGTCCGCTATCGGGCAGTTCGAGTCAGGAGTCAGCCGGCCGAGCACGGCAACAATCGCCCAACTCAGTATGGCCCTCGGTGTGCCCCCTGAGTTCTTTGCAGCTGGTCGGCCCCAGGTCGATCTCGCAGAGAACAACGTTCACTTCCGCTCACTGCGTTCGACCTCAAAGAGGGATCGCACTCAGGCTCGCGCGCAGGTGAGGTTGCTCGCCGAGATAGTTGGTGTGCTTTCCCGTCGGGTGAGGCTCCCGGCGGTCGACTTGCCCGAGTTCGAGCCGGATTCCTCGCCGGCTGCCGTAGCCGTCGGATTGCGGGAGTTATGGGGCCTTGGCGATGGCCCAATCAGCGACATGGTCAGACTCCTCGAACGCCACGGCGTGGTGGTCGTCCGCCTCGATGCCCCGAGCGAGGACCTAGACGCGTTTAGCTGCTGGATCGACGCGCAGAAGCCGTATGTCGTGCTCACGACCAACAAAGGGTCAGCCGATCGATCCCGCTTTGACGCGGCTCACGAGCTGTACCACCTCGTTGCCCATCAGGACGCCTCTCCGGGCGACCAAACACTTGAGACCCAGGCCCATCAATTCGCGGCGGCGTTTCTGATGCCCGAGGCTGCCATGCGCAATGAGCTGCCGTCTCAAGTTGATTGGCGACATTTCGCCGAACTGAAGCTGCGCTGGGGAGTCTCGATGGCGGCCCTGATCCGCCGGGCGAGGGACTTGGGACTGATCAGCGACGAGCAATACAGGAGGGGAATGATGGACATGAGCCGTCGCGATTGGCGTCGGCACGAACCAGTCGATCTAGGCGAGCCCGAGCAGCCTGAGCTCCTACGTCGAGCCATCGAACTGGTCGCGAAAGGGCGGAAATATACCCTTGACGATCTTGCGGCCGAGGTTGCCTTGCCCGCGTCTGCCCTTGACCCCTTTAAGCCGACACTCGATGTTTCGGCGCTCCCGGAGCTGTCACTGTCCTGAGCCGACCGACAGGGCCCTCGTATGTTGCGGCCGGAGTGCAAGTTCCTCGCCCAGCGCCGGGTTACGTGAAAAGGACGTCGCTGCCGGCGTCAGTCGAACGGAACGGCCACAAGCGGCCTGCCAATGGGGGTGACCAGATCGCGTCCCTGATTGCGCGCGTTGCCGATGTCCGCACCGACCGGGATCGCCTCGAGCAGTTCGTCGGGCGCGGGCTGAAACCATGCGCGCAGCGCCGCGGTGTCTCCAAACGA
>PMKV01000019.1 GCA_003157875.1 Chloroflexota bacterium | reverse complement strand
GGCGTCATGTTCGGCAACCCCGAAGTGACCCCCGGCGGCCGAGCCCTGAAGTTCTACGCCAGCGTCCGGCTCGACATCCGGCGCGTCGAGACCATCAAGGTGGGCACCGACTCGGTAGGCAACCGGGTCAAGGTCAAGGTCGTAAAGAACAAGGTCGCGCCGCCCTTCCGGGTCGCCGAGTTCGACATCNNGGGCATCTCGCGCGAAGGCGGCCTCCTGGATGTCGGCGTCGCGATGGGCATCGTCGCCAAGACCGGTGCCTGGTTCACCTTCGGCGAGACCCGTTTGGGTCAGGGCCGCGAGGCATCCAAGGACTTCCTCAAGGCCAACGCCGACATCTCCGGCGAGGTCGAGAAGCAGATCCGCGGCAAGATGGCCGAGGTTTCGCTGCCGGTCGAAGGGATCGAAGAGGCGGAGTAGCGGCCATGGCTCGCCGAACGGCGGCCGAGGCGCGGGCGGCCCGACTGGAGCGGCGGGATCGCCACGCCGCCGAAGACGACCCGACGGTCGTCCTGAACGCGGCCGCGCGCTTCCTCGAGCTGCGGTCACGTTCTGTCGAGGAGATGCGGCGCCACCTGACCGCGGCCGCCTTCCCCGCGTCACTCGTCGAGAGCGCCATCGATCGGCTGCTCGCGTTGGGAATGCTCGACGATCGGGCTTTCGCGGCGGCCTGGGTCGAGTCGCGCGACCGAGCCAGGCCACGCGGCGAGGCCGCCCTGCGGCGCGAGCTGGGATTCAAGGGTATCGATCGTGAGACGGTGGCCGCGGTCCTGGCCGACCGCAGCGATGCCGCGGAAGCCGCCGCCGACGGTACCGGCAGCGGCGGAGCGGACGAGCTTGCCGCCGAACGCCTCCTCGCAAGGAACCGCGCCGCCCTGCTGCGGGTGGCGGATCCGCGTGCCCGCCGGGGCCGGGCGTACGCCCTCCTTGCACGCAACGGCTTCGATCCCGGCGTCTGTCGCGAGGTGAGCGCGCGGTGGCTCGGGCTGGAGGCCGCCGACGATTAGGCGCGGCCGGCCGACCGGACTCCGGATTCGCAACGGAGCCGGCGCATGTCGGGGCCGCACGACCTGATTCTCGTGGGCGCCGTAGACTACGCGGCGAGACGAACAACGCGCCGCGCGCCCAGTGCCGGGCGACGACGCCAGCTCGAATCACAGACAACGCGGCTTTGCTCCGGCCCCTTTCCGGGAGAAGGAAACAAGCCAGGAGCCGAAGCCGCCCCGACTGACTTTGGGTACGCCCGATCGCACAATTCCGATCGGGTGGGAGGCAAGTGAATATGGAAACCGCCCTTGTGGTCGCCGTCGGTGCGGCCGCCCTCCTTGTGGGCGTCTTCGTTGGTTTCCTGGCTCGAGGTCTGGTTGCCAACCAGGCCATCCAGAGCGCGCAGGAGAAGGCTGCTCGGATCGTCGCCGAAGCCCGCACTCAACAGAAGGAACTGATCCTCACCGCCAAGGACGAGAAGCTGCGGCTGCAGCGTGAGGCCGAAGACGAAGCCCGCGCCAAGCGCGCCGAGCTCAGCACTCTCGAGAGCCGGCTGCTGGCCCGCGACGAACAACTCGACATGCGTGCCGACATGCTCNNCGAGCAGCGCGACCGCAAGCTCCTCGATCGCGAGCGTGAATTCGAGCAGAGCCGCCTCGACCTGGCCCGCGCCCAACAGGAGCATGTTGCCGCCCTCGAACGCGTCAGCGGTATGACTGCTGCCGAGGCCAAGGCTCAGCTGCTCGAGGCCGTCCGCGACGAAGCGGAGCGCGACGCCGTGAAGCTGGCCAAGTCGATCGAGCGCGAAGCGCGCGAGGAGGCCGAGGAACGAGCCCGCGAGATCGTCATCACTACGATGCAGCGCATCGCGGCCGACCACACCGCCGAGCACACCGTCTCCGCGGTTCATCTCCCCAACGACGAGATGAAGGGTCGGATCATCGGCCGCGAGGGTCGTAACATCCGGGCCCTGGAACAGGCCACCGGCGTCGACCTGATCATCGACGACACCCCCGAAACGGTCGTCATCAGCGCTTTCGACCCGGTCCGCCGCGAGGTTGCTCGTATCGCGCTGACCAAGCTCATGGCCGACGGCCGCATCCACCCCGGCCGCATCGAGGAAGTCGTGGCAAAAGCCAGGGCGGAAGTCGATTTGGTCATGCGTCAGGCCGGCGAGCAGGCCATCTACGACGCCGGCGTTCCGGCCTTGCCGTCCGAGATCGTCAAGTTGCTCGGGCGCCTCAAGTTCCGCACCAGCTACGGCCAGAACGTCCTCGTCCATTCGGTCGAGACGAGCCGGCTGGCCGCCATCATCGCCGCCGAACTGGGTGCCGACATCCAGGCGGCCAAGGTCGGTGGGCTTCTCCACGACCTGGGCAAGGCGATCGACCACGAGGTCGAGGGCCCGCATGCCCAGATCGGGGCCCAGATCGCACAGCGCCACAACCTCTCGCCCAAGGTCGTGAACGCCATCGCCGCTCACCACCAGGAGGTGGACTTCGAATCGCAGGAGGCGCCCATCGTCCAGGTCGCCGACGCGATCAGCGCGTCACGCCCCGGCGCTCGAGGCGAGTCGATGGAGACGTACGTCCGCCGCCTCGAGGATCTCCAGGCCATCGCCGAGAGCTTCGATGGCGTCGAGAAGAGCTTCGCCGTCCAGGCCGGCCGCGAGGTCCGCGTCCTCGTCAAGCCCGATCAGATCGACGACGTCAGTGCGACTCGCCTGGCCCGCGACGTGGTCAAGAAGATCGAGGCCAGCCTCACCTATCCTGGCCAGATCAAAGTGACGGTCATCCGCGAGACGCGGGCCGTCGAATACGCCAAGTAGGCGCCGGTGGCTACGACCGGAGGCACGCCTCCATCTGCCGGTTCGGGCGGCAGGGTCTGCCGGATCCTGATGATCGGCGACCTGATCGGCAAGCCCGGGAGAGTCGCCGTCGAGGCACTTCTACCCGGTCTCCGACACGAGCTGGCGATCGACTTCGTGACCGCCAACGGTGAGAACGTGGCCGGCGGCATGGGGTTGACGGCATCCACGGCCGAGGCCATGTTCAAGTCCGGCGTGGATGTCATCACCTCGGGCAACCACATCTGGGACAAGCGCGAGATGTACGAACAGATCGAGCACGAGGACCGGATCCTGCGGCCGCTCAACTACGGCACCGACGGCGTTCCCGGGCGCGGCTGGGGCGTCTTCCACGCCGAGAATGGGACCGAGGTGGCTGTCCTCAATTTCCAGGGCCGCACGTATATGACCCCGATCGAAAACCCGTTCACCGAGTTCGACCGGCTCCTCGAACAGGCCTCGGAGCCGCTGCCTCTCGTTCGCGTCGTCGACTTCCACTGCGAGCTGACGAGCGAGAAGAACGCCTTCGGCATCTACCTCGACGGCCGAGTCAGTGCCGTCGTCGGCACGCACACCCACGTGCCCACCGCCGACGAGCGGATCATGCCCAAGGGCACGGCCTACCAATCCGACCTCGGCATGGTGGGGCCGATCCACAGCGTCATCGGCTTCGACCCGGCCACCGTCATTCCAAGGTTCATCAACGGCCTGCCGACTCGCTTCGAGGTGGGGAGCGGTCCCGTCGTATTTAACGCCTGCCTGATAGACGTCGATGCGTCCAGCGGCCGGGCCCTTGCCGTCGAGCGTATCCAGCGTACCGTCGAGGTCTGACGTGGGCCAGGAGAGCAGCTCGGCCGCCCCGACGGGACGGCAGGCGCCTGCCTCCGGCCCGGTACGGTTCAAGGACCGGGCCAGCCGCCAGATGAGCGGACCGGCGGTCGTGCCACCGTATCCGTCGCGCGTCGACCTCCACACCCACAGCCGCCGCTCGGACGGCGTCCTGGAGCCGAGCGACCTCGTTGCAGCCGCGGCCGCGGCCGGCGTGCGGGTGCTGGGCCTGGCGGACCACGACACCCTGGCCGGCGTGCGTGAACTGTACGCGCCCGGCATGCCGGACCTGCCACTGGACCTCGTGCCGGCGGTCGAGATCAACAGCGTAGCCCCGGGGATCGAGAGCCTCTGGGAAGGCGAATTGCACGTCGTCGGCCTGGGAGTAGACCCCTCGGACGACGCCTTCGAGGCCGCGTTGGAGCTGCAGCGCCGGTCCCGTTCGATCCGTTTCGGGATGATCGTCGCCCGGTTGCGCGAGCTTGGTCTGCCGATCGACGCGGGAGTCGGCTCTCTCGCGCTGGCCCCCGGATCCTCGCTCGGCCGCCCACAGATCGCCCGCCTCCTCGTGCAGGCCGGGCACGCGCTGTCGGTCGACGCCGCGATGGAGGGCCTGCTTGCCCGCGGCCAGCCGGCCTACGTCCGGCGCCAGGGGCTGGGGCCGCGTGACGCCATCGCCGCCATCCGCGCCGCCGGCGGCCTGCCGGTCCTGGCCCACTTCGCCGACGCCCCGACCCGGCGGGACCTCATCGCCGACCTCATCGCCGCCGGTCTCGGCGGGCTGGAAGTCCACTACCGCCACTTCGATGCCGCCACGGTCACGGAGATGGCCGCCCTGGCGGCGGTGCTGCGTCTGGTGCCGACCGGTGGCAGCGACTACCACGGGGACGGCGAGTCCTACGCCGCGGCCCACGCCGCTCTCTTCGTCCCTGACGAAGATGCGGTCGCGCTATTCGCGGCACTCGGCCGCGCAGCGCCGACTCCCTCAACGGCCCGGGCGGCCGCGAGATGACCGTCCGATCGATCGGCGACCTCGCCGCACGCATGACCGTCTCGACACCGCCTGAGGCCCTCGCCGTGCCGCCCTCCGTCTCGGCCGATCTCGTCGAATTCAGGCCCGAGACGCGGAGCCTGCCGAGCTTCTACATGTGGACCCTCGGCTGTCAGATGAACCAGAGCGACTCCGAGGAGATGGCCGGTCAGCTTCTCGCCGCCGGCTGCGTCCGGGCCGGTTCCATGGACGGCGCCGATCTCATCGTGATCAACACCTGCGCTGTTCGCGAGCATGCCGAGGCCAAGGTGATCGGCCGTCAGGGCGCCCTGTCAGAGATGAAGCGGGCGCACCCCGCGATGCGTGTCGTCCTGACCGGGTGCGGCGTTCGAGAGGCCGAGCGAGCCGGGCTGGCCCGTCGATTCCCGGCAGTCGACATGTTCCTGCGGCCCGACGAGGAGCCAGAGCTGGCGCTCAGACTCGGTCTCGTCTCCGCCCAGTCCCCGGTCGGGCTGCGGACCGTCTCTACCGCCGCGACCACGGTCCTCTCCGGCCGCCCCGTCAGCGCCGCCGACCGCCTGGCCGCATCTCGGTCGAGCGCTCTGGCCGAGGGCCGGGTCGCCCGCGCCTCGACCATCTCGGCCTGGCTACCGATCGTCTACGGCTGCGACAAGACCTGCACCTACTGCATCGTGCCGTTCAGCCGCGGGCCGGAGCGCAGCCGCCCGTTCGATGACATCGTGGCCGAGGCGCGCGAGATCGCCGCGGCCGGATATCGCGAGCTGACGCTCCTCGGGCAGAACGTCAACAGCTACGGCCACGACCTCCCGGCCGAGAAGCGGTTCGGCCACATCGAAACCGAACGCTCCGCCGGACGCCGCCTGGACCTGCGATCTCGGCCAGATCTGGCGGAGCTTCTGTGTGCCATCGACGGCATCCGAGGCGCCGACGGCGGGCCGGCGATTTCCCGGTTGCGGTTCATCACATCGCACCCGTGGGATCTCTCGGATCGATTGATAGACGCCATGGCAACGTGCGAATCGGTCGCCGAGCACCTCCACCTGCCGATCCAGTCGGGCGACGACGCCATGCTGCAACGGATGGGCCGCCAGTACACGATCGACCACTACCGCGAACGCCTGGCCCGGATCCGCGCCGCCGTGCCGGGGATCGCCGTATCGACGGACGTAATCGTCGGGTTCTGCGGCGAAACCGACGCCCAGTTCGAGGCCACCCTGGCCGTCCTCGACGATATCCGCTTCGATACCGTCTTCGCCGCCGCCTATTCGCCCCGACCCGGGACGCCAGCCCTCAAGATGCCGGACGACGTTCCACCCGCGGTCAAGCGCCGCCGCCTCAACGAGCTGCTGGCCCGCCAGGAGGCGATCGGGCTGGAGCGCAACCTCGAATGGCTGGGCCGCGACGTCGAAGTCCTGGTCGAGGCCATCACGCCACCCCGCCGGAGACTCGACCTGCACGATCCCGACGCCGACGAGAGCGACGAGCCGGCGTCGCCGATTCCCCCGCTGGAGGGTACGGCGGGGGAGGGGAGCGTCGCCCTTTCCGGACGCACTCGCCACAACAAGCTCGTCCATCTGGCGGGCGATCCCGAGCTCGTAGGGCACGCGGTACGGGTTCACGTGGACCACGCCGGCCCGTTCGCGCTCCGCGGCCGCCTCGTGGAGGCGCAGGACGAGGCTCCTGCGGGCGAGCCGGATGTCCTCGCCTGAGGGCCGGATGTCCTCGCCTGAGGGCCGGCCGCCTCTCATCGTGCTGGCCGGTGCCACGGCGAGCGGCAAGACCGCTTTGTCGCTGGCGCTCGCCGAAGCACTCGTCGCGCGCGGTATCTCTGCCGAGATCATCTCGGCCGACTCACGCCAGGTGTACCGGGGCATGGACATCGGCACGGCCAAGGTCACGCTGGCAGAGCGAGCCCGAGTCTCCCATCACGGTCTGGATCTCGTCGACCCGGACGCGCCGTTCAGCGTGGCCGAATACGCCGGCCACGCCCGAGAGGCGCTGGCGGCAATCGCCGAACGTGGCGCCGTCGCGATCCTCGTTGGTGGCACGGGTTTCTATCTGCGGGCCGTGGCTCGCGGCATGGCAGTCGACCAGTTGCCGTGGGACCCGGCCGTGCGCGCCGCCGTGGATGCGCGACTCGTCGCGGAAGGATTGCCCGCCCTGGTAGCCGAGCTGCGCGAACTGGCTCCGACGCGCGCCGCGGTCATCGACGCGCGCAATCCGCGACGCGTCGTGAGGGCGCTCGAGATAGCCCGTCTCCAGGGCGACGCGGCCCTCCCCGAGCCGGCCGGCTATGGGCGCCCGGTCCTGTGGCTCGGCCTGACCGTCGAGTCTCCCGTGCTGCGGGAACGTATCCGCACGCGCGCCCAGGCGCAGTTCGACGCCGGGTTGGTCGAGGAGACGGAGGCGCTCGTCGCCCGCTTCGACCCTGCCTCGCCCAGCTTCTCCGGCATCGGCTACTCCGAGAGCCTGGCGCTCATCGCCGGCCGGCTCACCCGCGAAGAGGCCGTCGCCGAGGATGCCCGCCGCAACATCCTGCTGGCCCGCCACCAGGCCACCTGGTTCCGCCGCGAGCCGGAGATCTGCTGGCTCGACGCGAGCCACGACTTGCCGATCGGGAAGGCCCTGGCGACGATCGATCACTACCTGCCGAGCTAGCGTCGCCGCCCGCGCCGCTCCTCTGGGCTCATCGAGCCCATCCGTTATGCTGGCCCAATGCCCAAGGACATGATCGATCTCGCCGCACCGGTCGAGCGCGCGTTCCTGGTCGCCGTCGACACCGGCGACGACCCGGGCTGGACCGCCGAAGAATCGATCGGCGAGCTGGCCAGCCTGGCCGACACCGCCGGGGCCGAAGTCGTCGGGGCCGAGTGGCAGAACCGCCGCCACCTCGACCCCAACTACTACGTCGGCAAGGGCAAGGTAGACGAACTGGTCGCCGCCAAGTCCGAGACCGGCTACACGGTCCTGATCGCCGATGACGAGCTCTCACCTGCCCAGCAGCGCGCCCTGGAGGAGGCGGTCAAGACCAAGGTCATCGATCGATCGCGCCTGATCCTCGATATCTTCGCCCAGCACGCCCAGACGCACGAAGGCCGTCTCCAGGTCGAGCTGGCCCAGCTCGAATACCAGCTGCCGCGTCTGACCAGGATGTGGACTCACCTTTCGCGAACCGGCGGCGGAATCGGTACCCGAGGCCCCGGTGAGTCGCAGCTGGAGACGGACCGTCGCCTCGTCCGAGAGCGGATCAAGAAGTTCAAGGAGCGGGTCGAGCAGGTCGCCGAGCAGCGCCGAACCGCGACCCGCGCCCGCGACCGGCGGCTCTTCCCGACCGTCGCGATCGTCGGCTACACCAACGCCGGCAAATCCACCCTGCTGAATTCGCTCGTCGGCTCAGTAGTCGTCAAGGCCGAGGACCGCCTCTTCGCGACGGTGGATCCGACCTCCCGCCAGGTCAAGCTCGGCGAGGGTCAGACCGCGATCGTCACCGACACGGTGGGCTTCATCCACAAGCTGCCCCACCAGCTCGTCGACGCCTTCCGGGCCACGCTCGAGGAGGTGACGCGCGCCGACGTCCTGCTTGAGATCGTCGACGCCTCGGACCGGCACTTCGCCCAGCACCGCGCCACCGTGCAGACGGTTCTCGAAGAGCTCGGCGCCGGCGACAAGCCACGTCTGGTGGCCTTCAACAAGGCCGACCTGATCGAGGCAGCGGCCCGCGACGGCAATACCCCCGCACCCGCCATCTCCGGCCAGGTCCTCATCTCGGCCGTAACCGGCTACGGGCTCGAAACACTCAAGGCCGAGCTTTCCGCCCTGTTGGCGTCGATCTGGGTGGATATCGACGTGGCGGTGCCCTATCGAGCCGGAGAGCTGATCGCCCGCATCCGCGAACGCGGCACCGTCGAACTCGAATACCGCGCCACAGATGTCCGGGTCACGGGTCGCGTCAGCCCCGCACTCGCCGGTGAGCTGGACGCGGTCGCGGCCAAATGGCGGGAGTCGCTCCGCGACGGCGAGGCCGACGCATAGCTCCCGCCCACTATAGAACGGCCGTTCTCATACAATCGCAGGAGCCCCTTCGCATCCACACGGCCTGTTCGCGGCGGGTGGACAACTCCCAAAACTACCCAACGCCAGGGCCAAAGTGGTGGATAAGCCTCTTCCTCCTGGGGCTCGCCGGATCTACATTCTGTCTTGCCCGGAGGGGCCAGCGAGATCGACATCAGGCCAGCGGTTCCGGCGGAAACGGTGCCTACGATCTGCGTAAAAACTGAGGAGCCCGCAACGGTTCCTGAGAACTAGCACAGAACGCACGCCGCGGAAGCCAGAATGTAGAGGGTTTGGTGGCAGGTCCGGCAGTGGCCGGAGCGCGGTCCACCGCTGAGCGAGGAGTCCTCGGATCCCTTGCTCGCGGAGGTCGAAGCGGCCGGTACGCGCGAACCCGCAGTCCGATCAAAGCGGTTCCTTCGGGCGCTTTGTTGTGTCCTGATTCAGCCGCCCGTAGCTCGTCGGCCTACCGTCAAGCAGAGTAGGGGAGAGAGGCGGTATCCTCGGCCGCGACCCACCAGCAGCCAGGAAGTCGATGCCGCCCGCCAGTCCGAGCATCTGGATCATCGTCCCGACCTACAACGAACGCGAGAACGTCGGCCCGATCGTCGACGCAATCCTCGGTGCGGTGCCAGACGCCCACGTCCTGATCGTCGACGACGGTTCCCCCGACGGAACGGGCGAGCTGGCCGACGTGATGGCCAAAGGCAACAATGCAATCGCGGTCATGCACCGATCGGCCAAGCAGGGCCTCGGGCGGGCCTACGTGGCCGCATTCAAGGACCTGCTGGCCCGCGACGCCGACATCGTGGTCCAGATAGACGCCGACTTCAGCCATCCGGTCCGCTTTCTGCCTTCGCTGCTCGAGCCGCTCAGGAGCGGCACGGCCGACCTGGTTCTTGGGTCCCGCTACGTCAAGGGCGGACAGATTCCGCGCTGGAACTTCCTGCGGCGGTTCGTCAGCCGCGGCGGCAGCGTCTTCTCCCAGATCGTTCTGCTCATGCCGTATCACGACCTGACGGGTGGCTTCAAGGCATGGCGCGCGGCCGCGCTGCGCCAGATCGACCTCGACCGATTGCACGCCGGCGGCTACGCCTTCCAGATCGAGACGACGTTTCGGGCTCGCATGGCCGGAGCGCGCGTGGTCGAGGTGCCGATCACCTTCGAGGAGCGGCGCGTGGGGACCTCCAAGATGAGCATGAACATTTTCATGGAGGCGCTCTTGCTGGTCGTGGCGCTGCGACTTTCGACACTGACCCGGCGCCGCCGGCGCGGCCTCAAGACGGAGGCCTGACACTCGGGTTAGCCCCGGGTTAGCCCCGGGTTAGCCCCGCCTTCGCCCGGCCCACCGCGGTCCGTGTGCATGAATCGTGGACAGTTCCCCCGCGCCCCGTCTTGAGTTACGAAACAGGTGGAAAAAGCCGTTGGCATAGCGCTCCTATCGGCCTAGAGTCGGCATTGCCCGGAGGGGCCACGAGAAGCCGAACGACTCGACCGATTCTCGGATCGGCCGAACGATGCGGGGTCGCGGTTCCTTCGGGCGTTTCGTTGCCGTCACACCGCGGCCCGCCGTTTGCGCCGAGCGCGGCGGGCCGCGTCACCCCAGGGTCCGGACCGTTCGCCGCCCGCGGCCATGCGCCACGCCGTCCGCGAGCTCCGCAATTCCGGTTACACGTCGCGCGACACCGGGATATTGCTCGGCGTCAGCAACCAGCGCATAAGCAGATCGAGCGACACCCTCAGGAGCGGCGAGCGTAGGAGACCGAGCCAGATCGACCTCGTTTGGCTGGGATACTACTTCCGATAAGAGAGGTTATGTCCGTTCGCCAGGAGCGGACCTGTCCCTTGTAAAGTCCCATGGAAATGTCCTAGAGATGTTCAGGCGGGCCCATCGGCATTCCGAGCGGTGCTCACTGGCTTCGTAGCCTGATGCAGAAGCGCTCTCGCGAGTTCGGTACTCGCCGTGCTGATCGCTTCGTGCAGCTCCCGCAACCGGTTGAGAACGTCGATGAACTCAGCGACGCAAGCGACGATCCGGTCCTGCTCAGCCCTCGGTGGAACAGGTAGCGGGATGTCGTTCACACGGAACTGGTTGAGTTTCGCGCGAGTGGTCCCCGTGACCCGGCCGCTGTAGTCGAAGCTGTTGAGCCAATGCAGCAGGTACGGATTGGACATCTCGATGCCGCTGATGGCGTGGGCATGGTTGTTGACCCATGACTTGCCCGAGACCAGGTATGCCTTCGGGCGAAGTGGGTCTAGAAATGGAACTCCATCCTCGCCGAGGAGAACCAACTCCTCATCGAATAGATAGTCGTCTATCCAGCCTTGCTGCTGCGTCGCTCCGTAGTACGGGTAGAGTTGGTCGGCCGGCTTGCCGGCGATCCTCCGCTGGCGTTCGGTGGCGTTGACAGGCTCCCGGCGGAAATCCAGGACCGCGGCGACTTCTGACAACCGCGCAGACGCCCATCGCGGGGGTAGTTGGAACGCGAAATCGCGAGCTGATGGGGCTGGAAGGACTATCGCATCGTGAATGAAATGGTCTTTGACGAGCTTCGTCCGTGTGCGCCGAATGCGCTGCAATAGGATTGCACCCGGCTCGTCAGTCACATCCTGAGGCACCAGCGCTCCGCTCACTGCCAGCCTCATAACGATCCGTCGAAGGTATGCGATTCCATCCGGGGCACCAACTACGGCTTGGAGACCGGCGCGAATGCCATCGCGGGGCAGGCTGAAGCCCTCTGAGGCGTGTTCCAGCATTCGAGCCAGGTCATCTAGTAGCCCTGTTTCCTTCGCGGAAGCCTCGGCGACTCGACGCTGAAGCGCCAATGAGTCGCCGTGTTCCGGGCTTGGCTTGTTGGGATTCGGGATGTCGAGGTTGTACCTGCGCTCTCGAATCTGAGCGATGCTTACTTTCCAGGCTTGGGCGGTCTCGCGACGATCGTGCCACCATTCAGTCTCTGGGTCGAATTCCTCGACGCGCATCGGTCTGGTCTTCGAATAGGACCCGACGCCATCTGGGTACGGGTGTTCGTAGTACCAGACATCGACCGTTGGCGTGCCCTTCTCTAGGGGGCGAAGACCCCTGCTGGCAGCCGAACGATCGTGTGGAGATTGCAGTCCGCGAGCAAACGCTCCTTGATCCGTGTCTTCACGCCTTCCCCGAAGAGAGTCCCATCCGGAAGCACCACCGCTGCTCTGCCGCCCGGCTTGAGAAGTTCCATGATCATCACAAGGAACAGATCAGCGGTCTCGCGGGTACGAACATCGACAGGGAAGTTGTTCTCTATTCCGTCCTCCTCTATTCCACCGAAGGGCGGATTCGTGAGGATCACATCCACGCGGTCACGTGTTGAGATGTCGCGCAGAGGCCTGGCCAAGGTGTTGCCGTGCTCAATCGAGCCAGCGAGGAAGCCTCCGGTTCCACAGGCAGGGTCTAGGACCTTTTCGCCGAGCCTGGGATTCGACATCGCAACGGCAAACTGCGTCACCGCCCTGGGCGTGTAGTACTCGCCGGCGTTGCCGGCACTCTGCAGGTCTCGGAGAATCTGCTCGTAGAGGTCCCCGAACAGATGACGATTACGCGCGTCGTTGAAGTCGATGTCCGCCTGGAGTCGATTGATCACCTGGCGGAGTAGGGTCCCAGACTTCATGTACTGATAAGCATCCTCAAATACGCTCCTGACGAGGAGGCGACGCCTGCGCAGGGTGCTCGCTAGCCCGGTCCCCTCCCCCAGGGCATCTACATTGGGGCCGACGTCCATTCCCTTGAGCGCCGGAAAGAGTGTTTGCTCGGCGAAGTTGATGAGCGTGTCGCCCGTCATTCCTTCTGAGTCAGCTGCCCACGTGCGCCAGCGAAGGTCATCAGCGCGACGGACAACGCCATTCTCGTGCCAGGTGACTCCGACCAGAGGCGACCTGAAGCCGGGCTCGATTAGCTCTAGCTCTTGCTCCCGGTCGTCCCAGATCTTGAGGAAGAGGAGCCATGTCAGCTGGCCGATCCGCTGGGCGTCCCCATCAACGCCGACGTCCTTGCGCATGACGTCCTGGATGGACTTGATAGTCGTTGACAGCGACACGCGGTTCGAGCTCCTGTTGGGTCAGCGGTGTTCGGCCGGCCTCGCGGTTTGGCCTCAGCGCCTGACGCGCGACAGATCCCGCGGCGTCACTCGGCGCCCATGGGCGCCTTACCGATCGGCAGTGAATTAGAACTCGCCGGCGTGGTTGTTGAACGCCCGTGGCACCCCAGACGATCCCATATAGTTGAAGCCATGGACGGTCGAGATCGAGTAGCGGAACTCGCCAGAGAATCGGGCCTGGGACCCTGGGCCGACCAGCTAGCCGCGGTTGCTCTGCCCTCGGCCCGGATCCTGCTGGATGACGGACCCGGCGAACTCCTCGGAGCACGGCTGGGCGGCGATCCGGCCATGCCTTCCGGCTTCGAATGGCCGATGCGGAATGACGGCGGGGCGCTCGCGTTCGTCGGCCAGATTCGTCTGGAAGAGGTCGCCCGGCTCGACATCGTCAGCTGGCTGCCAGACTCGGGCATGTTGTCGGTGTTCTACGACGCGGACGATCCGCCGTGGAGTTCGGCCCTGGAAGATCGGGCTCGATGGCGGGTGGTCTGGTTTGCAGACTTGAGCGATCTCGAGGCGCGGCGGCCACCAGCGGATCTGGCGCCGAGCTGCGTCTTCACGCCCCACGTCGTCCGGTATCGAACCGAATGGACCCTTCCTTGCGCCGAAAACAATGAGATCGGCAGAATCCTGGGCCCCTGTTGGCCACCAGATCCGATCGTCGAGCCCAGATATGCGGGCTTCTTCGAACTCGGGGATCGACTGAGCGGACACCCCGACGGCGTCACGCATGTGCCGACGCATCGGCTCTTCGGCCATCCGGACCAGGTTCAGAACGCCATGCCGGCCGATTGCGAGATGCTGTCTCGCGGCCTCGCCTGGGAGTCAAGCAAGCACCCTGACATCGACGCTGAACTGAAGCGATGCGGCCGCGATTGGCGACTGCTACTGCAGGTGGACACCGACGGCAGGCTCGGCACCGACTGGGGCGACACGGGCGTGATCTACTACTGGATCAAGGAAGCGGACGCCGCGGGGCGTGCCTTCGATCGCGCCTGGGTCATCCTCCAGTCCTGTTAGGCCCGACCGCGGCCACTGAAGCATTGGCGGGCGCAAGGCATGCCTGATTGACAGCTGCACCATCGTGCGTATGATCGTGCGTATGAGACGCATTTCCGAGTCGGGTCCCCAGGTTGCCTATCAGGCCACGGATCTCGCGCGCCACCACCGCGCTGTCATCGATGCCGCCCGTTCGGGGCAGGCGCTCCTGCGGGACAAGGACGGAACGGCCCTCGTCCTCGCGCCGGCCGCGGATATAGACCGAACCTACGAGATCGCTGAGCTGGCTCTGGAATTGATCCGCGCCAGACAGGCGGTCGATCGGGAGGCTGGACAGCGTTCGGCCGGCCTGTACGGGGATCTCGCATGGCTCAGCGTCCTGCCTGATGAAGTCCAGCGACGGTGCCTCGACGAGCTCACCGAAGCGCTGCTCGTCGCCTCCTCGGGTATGTCTCTGCGGCCGGTCGAGCTACTGTTGGGCGACTGGCGCGCGACTGCCGAGGCGTGGGCGGATCCGGCCACTCGCGAGGCGCTCGCGGCGGAGGAGGCCGCGCCCCTCGTTGACGCTGAGCTGTAGGACTCGCGCGTTCTGATGCCAAAGCCGCCGACCCGCAGGGAGGCGCTGCGTGCCACCCTCGGACCGTGGACTATCAGACCGGCTTCTGCTCGGGCCCAGAAGGAGTGGGGGCAGGCGATGGCGGCAGAACCTGAATTGATGGCCGCGCTCCGCGGCCGGCTAATCCTGCGTCCGCTTGACCGAGGGGACAATCCCAACCGCACCCACCAACTCAAACCCCCACTGGCCGAGAAGGTCATCGGCGGCAAGCGTCTGCCGCAGTGGCAACACGAGATCAGCGGCAGCGGTCGGGTGTTCTACTGCCCGGATCTAACCGACAAAGTGGTGTGGGTCACCAAAGTCGATCTCGCGCACCCGAAGGAAACCGCTTGAAGGCCTCATAACAGAGATCGACCTTCGTCGGCGCGTGCCGCAACGCCGGCCACGGAGCTATGAGCCTTCCGCCCGGTTCGTCAAGATAGGGGGAACGGCACGCACCGCATTGGAGGCGAGGATGGGCAAGCTGGTCTACTTGATGAACGTCTCGCTCGACGGCTACGTCGAGACTCCCGACCACTCCCTCGACTGGACGACCGTCGACGAAGAGACCCACCGCTGGTTCAACGACCGCTCCCGCGAGACGGATGCGTTCCTTTACGGGCGGCGACTGTATGAGGTCATGAACGCCTACTGGCCGACCGCGGAGTCGGACCCGTCTGCGCCCGACTACATGATCGACTTCGCCCGGGTGTGGAACGCGACGCCGAAGATCGTCTTCTCGACAAGCCTAGACCACGTCGATGGGAACAGCCGGCTCGTGAGCGGCGATGTGGGCGACGTGCTGGCGCGGCTGCGGTCCGAATTCCCCGGCGACTTGAGCGTCGCCGGGCCGACGCTGGCCGCCCAATTCATCCGGCGAGGCCTGATCGACGAATACCGCGTCGTCGTCCACCCGGTCATCCTCGGGGCGGGCCTGCCGTTCTTCCCCGGGCTCGAGACACCGGTCGGCCTGCGGCTCACCGAGACGCGGAGGTTCGCGTCGGGCGCCATATATCTGGGCTACGTGCCGGCGTAGCTTGGGCCTATGAGTCGCTCCCCTACTCCCCGGTCCGGTTGTCCTTGAGCGCGCCCGCCCGGTAGATGATCTCCGAGAAGACGGCGCTGCACTTCTTCCCCGTCGGCGACTGAGACGAGAAACCCACTTGCAGACTGCTTGTTCGCTCCAGACCGAAGTATCTGGCCAGGTTCCAGAAGCTCCCGTCGCGCGAATAGTGGAACGCAATCGTCCCGGGAGTCACGGCCACGCGAAGGTAGACCTCTCGACCATCGATGACCGTCGAATTGCAGTCGTCGGAAACGCCCCGCGTCACCACGGACACAACCATTGGCTGCTGCGCAGGCGAGTACTCGAAGCAGAACTTGGCCCACCGGTCGTCCGCGGCGCGCACCTGGATGAAGCCCGCATCGAAGGCCGAGGCGAAGTCCACGCTCGCCCTGGCACTCAACAGGAAGCTCTCGTCCGGCGGACTGAAGAGCGCGGCCGGCGCGGTGTCGCTGACGTAGCCGCCGGCGGGGTCGATGAACCAGTCCGTGGCTTCTCCGGCCAGGATGGACAGGCTGCCATCCGGCCCCACGGCCCAGTCCAGGGGCTGGCTCTTCCACTGCAATTCGGCCGGAACGGTCGACAACGTGAATGCGCTATTCATGTCCCTCCTCTACTCTGGGTCTGCGGTCGGCGACGCCATGGTCCGTCCGCGAAGGAGCCGCGGTGACGCCGTCTCGCCGATGGTAGCGCCCCGGCTCAGGCCTTCGCCGTTGAATGTCGCCGGCATCACGGAGCACGGGCGGCGGCTCGGGTAAGCGGCGGTTGAGCGGCGATCGGTAGTCTCGGGCCTGTGATAGTTGACTCGCCAGGTCAGCCGGACTAAGGTGGACTAACCCATCGTGGAGACCGCCGCCCAAATGCCCGAACCAATCAACATGCATGAGGCGAAGACGCACTTTTCGCGTCTTGTCGAGCGCGTCGAAGCCGGCGAGGAGATCGTGATCGCACGCGACGGGCATCCTGTGGCGCGACTCGTGCCATTGCGCCCGCGGACGCAGTCTCGGGAGCCGGGCCTGTGGCGCGGGCTCGTCCATCTCGCCCCCGATTTCGACCAAACAGACGATGCCTTGCTGGACGCGTTCGAGGCATGAGGCTTCTGCTCGACGCGCACGCGTTGCTTTGGTGGCTGGCCGATGATCCCTCGCTCGACCGGAGTGCGCGTGACCTCATCGCCGATCCCGCCAACGAGGTCATCGTGAGCGCCGTGACCGTCTGGGAGATTGCCATCAAGCGAGCGATCGGAAAGCTGAGCGCGCCGGACGGCCTGGCAGCCGTGCTCGAGGAATCCGGCTTCATAGAGGCGCCCGTCACGGCCGCCGACGCTGAGCGCGCCGGCGGGCTCGAGGCGATCCATCGCGATCCGTTCGACCGAATGCTGATTGCCCAGGCAGTCCGTCTACGCGCCGTCGTCGTTACGCGAGACCCGGTCTTCACGCGGTATGGGACGGAGACGGTCCTGGCGTAGCGTCCGCCGAGCGACTTACCGCGACACGGTCAGCCGATGGTGAGTCTGTTCGCTTGCGCGATCTGCCCCAGGAACCGCGCCGAAGGCTTTGGCTTTCGCTCCTGGGTCTCGCGATCCACGGCGACGAGTCCGAATTTCATCGAATACCCCAACGCCCACTCGAAGTTGTCGAAGCCGGTCCAGTGGATGTACGCGCGCAGCGGGATGCCCTCCCCGATCAGGGTATGCAATGCCTCGAGGCCCGCCCTGATGTACTCGACTCGCTCAGTGTCGTCGTCTGTGGCGACGCCGTGCTCGGTGACAAGGATCGGCTTGCCGGGAAACAGCCCGGCCACTCGCCGAACCGTAGCCGCGATGGCCTGCGGCCGGTATTCGTAGCCCATCGGGGTCCGGCGGATGCCCTCGCGAGGATCGACCACCAAACCGGCTGCGACCTGCCTGTCGACTGTCCGTGAAACCAGGAACCGCTCGATGGGCCCGACGGAAAGGGCGCCCCTCGCAAACCAGCCCATGGGTCGTGACATCTCGATCCGGGTGCGAGTGTAGGTATTGACGCCAACGTAGTCGTCGTCGCGCGATCCCTCGAGGTAGACGTCCTCGCCCATGCGGCGCGAGTATTCCATGACCGATCGGCCGCCCGCGTTCGACTCCCACTCCTGCAGCGCATGCATCTGCCCCACCTGGGCGCCTGGCCGCAGCCGCTTGATGGCTTCGCGAGCTTGTCTGTGGCCCGCGATCAGACCGCGGACCGCTCGCCGCCAGCTGGCCACTCCGTGGGCGCCGGGCGGGAATCCCATGGCCCCCATGTAGCCGCCAAAGGCCACCGCGGCTGCCTCGTTGATCGGGTTGTACCAGTCCACTCGATTTCCGAAGGCTTCGACGACCCTCCCCACATAGCGAGCGAAGAAACCGGGCGTCGCGTCGCCCAGCCAGCCTCCCTTCGCCGCCACCCACATCGGCAGGGTGAAGTGGTTGAGGGTGACAATCGGGATGAGCCCGTTTGAGCGCACGGCGTCGACCATGCTTCTGTAGTGGTCGAGCTGGGCCTCGTCGAAGGCGCCCTCCTCGGGCTCGATGCGAGCCCACTCGACCGAAAAGCGGTGGGTGTTGAACCCAAGGCCCGCCAACAGCGCCAGATCCTGAGGGTAGCGGTTGTAGTGGTCTATGGCGGCGCCACTCGGCTCCTTGCACGGAGTGCCCTGTCGCAGTTCCCACTCCCACCAGTCACTGTTTGAGTTTCCGCCCTCGGTCTGGTGTGCCGACGCCGCGGTTCCCCACATGAACCCGACCGGAAAGACAAGCTCACCCACGACGCGCTCCAATGTCCCAGGATTCGAAGCGAGGTTCCTCGCCGTCCTCAACTGTAGCGAAGACCCGACGTCGCGGCCGCGCCGCATCAGCACGCCTTGTGCAAGACCCCGAACCCGCTACGATTCGCGAATGCTCGTGATCGTTCGGCCGCCGGGCGCCGCATTCCGTGACGCGATCTCGAACCACCCGGACCGCCACCGGATCGACGTTTCTCGGGCGCGAGCGCAGCACGCCGCGTTCTGCTCGGCGCTCGAGGCCGCGGGCTTGCCGCTGCTGCGTCTTCCCGAGGAACCGGATCTCCCCGACGCCACGTTCGTCTCGGACACGCTCGTCGCGCTGGCGCCGGTCCTGCCCGACCGATCGCCGGCAGTCGTGGTGGCACGGCCCGCCGTCGCGTCTCGGCGGTCTGAGGTGGATTCCGTTCTTCGGGCGGCGATCGATCGCCTGCCAGGAGGCACGCGGGTCGTGCCGGTAGAGGAACCGGGGACGCTCGAAGGCGGCGACGTGGTCGTCTACGGCGGCCGAGTGGCGATCGGCCTGAGCGCCAGAACGAACGTCCCCGGCGCGCGCGTGCTCGCCGACGTCGCGCGATCCCTTGGATACCGGACCTTCCTTTGTCCGGTGGCGGATCGCCTTCACCTCGCCACGGCCGTCACCGTCGTGGATCCGAAAACCCTTATCGGCACCCCCGCCGGCTTCGCCTCGCTCGACGCTGCCGGGCCGGACACCGCACCGCCCGGCGAGTTCCGCCGGCTGCTTCTCCCCCACGACGAGCTGGGGGGCGCCAACGTCCTGGCGCGCGGCGGGCACGCCTTCCTCGGCTCGGGAAACCCGACCGCCGCGCGCCTCCTTCGCGAGACCGGACTGGCGGTTCACGAGCTGGAGCTCGACGAGTTCGCGCTCGCCGACGGCGGCCCGACCTGTCTGGTAAACGTGCTTCCCTGACCAGCGACCCTGATGGAATGAGCCGACTTCCTGGCGACGACTACGGCATGGAGAACTGCAGGGTCCAGGTACGTCCTGTCGGCACGACCACGCCGGAAGCTATCTCCTCGGCCGCGTCGGCAATGGTCACCGTCCAGTCCCCGGCGGGATCGTCGACGCCGGTCTGCGTGTAGACGGTCCACCGCGATCCTTGGGACATGGAAACCCCCGGGCCCAGGTCCTTGCCTGCGTGGCTCACCCAGAACACAAGCGGCCGGTCCGCGTCCGACGTGGTCAGGCCAACCACATGCAGCTCTACCCGGACCGTCGAGGGCGCGGTCACTATCCGATCGAGCGTGAACGTGACGCCGTTGTACTCGGCGGACAGGCGGGGCGTCGCCTCAGACCCACCGACCACCGTCAGGTCGAAGGCGAATGACACATTCACGGCGACGTCGTGCCAGGGATCCCACCCCGGACCGGCGCCACTAAGCCCGCTCACCGGGTTGTCGACGGAGACCGAAGACACGGTCACCTTGAACGCCCGTCGGCCGGCTGCAGCAACTCCGGGCGAATAGTCGAACAAGAAGAGGGTCGCAGTCGAGGTGACACTGACCGGATCGGAAAAGCCGGTGTTCATGGACCACTCGCCCTCGGAACCGTCGCTTACGGAAACCCCCCTGACATCGACCTGATGCCATCCCCTGTTCTGTGTGTCCACGACGGTGATGGCGACCATCATCTGATTGGCGTCCGCGTAGGCCCTCTCCAGGGTGAGTTTGTACCCGTTCACGGTTTGACTCAGTCCCAATTGCTCCGCGTGCTCCCACGTATATCCGCCTTGGGACTCGTACGATGCGGCGGTGCCGCCGTTTCCAATCACAGTCACCACGACTGCTGCCAGGAGGACAAGGACAAGGACAGGAATCAAGACCAGGCGCCGGCCGCTGGGACGAATCAGACGCGCTGACGTGGAGGTCAACGGGCGCCAGTGCCCGACTGCCCTCGAGACACGCCCATCGAGTCGGGCGCCCAGGTCGGCCGGGATATCCACTGCATAGGCCCGAGCGAGGAGAAATTCGAGATCCTCCCCTATTCCGCCGGCAAGATATTCATCCATCGTCACGGTAGGACTCCCTCAGGGCTGCGAGCGCACGGCTCAGGAGCTTCTGGGTTGCGGCCTCGCTCTTGCCGAGCGTGCCGGCCATCTCACGCGCCGTGAGTCCGCCGGCGTATCGAAGAACGATGGCGTCTCGTTGAACGGCGGGAAGGCGGTCGACTCGAGCCCGGAGGTCCGCCATGCGTTCGCGATCCAGTACCGAATCCTCGAGCAGGCGCGGGTCCTGCGGCTCGGTCCGGGGCTCAGACGCCGCTGCTACGACCGGCCGACGGCGACGTCTCGAGCGCTCGGCGTCCACGGCGGCGTTTCGGGCAATCGTGAATAGCCAGGCAATCACACCCCCGCCCCGCGGCCGATACCGCCCGATCGCCGCGAGGGCTCGCTCGAAGACGACCGCCGTCAGTTCGGCCGCCTCGTCTTCGGAGGCCGTTCGGGCGCGCAGGAAGCGGAAGACGCTCAGGTGGTGACGGCGATACAACAGGGCGAAGGCATTCGAGTCTGTCCGCGCGGCCGCGGCTATCTCCTCGTCGCGGTCCTCTGCCCCCAACGAGCCGTCGAACTCCGCCAGGTCTATTCCCGTCACGCATCCCTCCGGTGGCATTGTCGCCTACATGTACAACGCGCAACCGCGCCGAACCGGACACGGCCCCACTGCACCGGAGCCCGAGGAACAGCGCCAACCGCGACGCACCTACCCGGCCATGCCTGCCTCTACCACGACCCCTACCCTTCCGGGCGGTGATGTGTCAGGCTGACGGTGACCGACGGCGTGATCGCGCCGGAGGCGATGGGGTAAGGAGGCCGGGGCATGCGCAAGCTTCTCGTTCTCGTCGTGGTGGTGGGAGTGGTGCTCGCCGTTCCGGCCGGAGTGGCCGGGTGGTCGGGCGTGGTGCAGGTGCCGGTCGTCAGCGGCGTGTTCGGCATGGATCACGCGCGCGACCTGGGGATGCAGCAGGATCGGCAGGACTTCGAGGCGTTCTGCGCCCAGTACGGGATCACTCGGCCGTCGGCGCCGGCCAACTACACGCTTTCGAGCCCGCACCACTGGTCGGGCGCCGTGCAGGTAGACGGCGTGATCACCGAGGCGGCGCTCGGGTCGCTGCGCGAGTTCAACAGCGAGAACCCGTATCTGAGCGGCCTCAACTTCCGGATCCACGACGGTTACGTCGAGATGGCGGCCTTCGTGAAGGCCATCCCCGGCTATCCGATCTCAGGGCCGGTGGACGGGCAGTTCTCGATCGTTCGGACGGGACCAAAGTCCGTCAACATCAGTATCAGCAAGCTTCAGTTCGGGAACATCAGCGTGCCGAGCAACTTCGTCGACCAGGCCCAGACCGAGCTCGACACCTACCTGAACGCGGGCATCGTCAAGGCAGGCATCACGATCGACGCGCTCGAACTGCGCGAAGGCGGCATCTACTTCAAGGGCACGTGGCCCAAGACGATCACGGCCGACCCGCCCGCGGCCGGCAGCGTGCCGTAAGGGCGCCGACACCGAGTGGGCTCTGGCTACGAACGCATGCCGAAGTCCACAAAGAACCCGGATAGGACGACTGTCCGCCACATATCTGCTTGTCGGCGCGCGCGCCGAGCCTCACCCTCATAGGGATGGCTCTTCCGATGCTCAGAGTCCTGGCCGGCCGCCGTGTGAGCTGGCGGACCGTGGGCGTGCTGTGCGTCGGGATCCTTGCCGCCAGCGGGGTATTCACCCCGGTGACCGCCTCCACCTCGCCGATCCCCTACGGCGAGGCCGAGCAGACTGCCGTCCGGCTCGACGGTGCCGATCGCTATGGTGTAGCGGTTTCGATTTCCGGCGAGCTGTCCCGGCCGGGCCGGATCGAGGTCGTCTACCTGGTTTCGGGCTCGGCCTACGCGGACGCCGTCGCGGCGGGGCCCGCAGCCGCACAAAGCCACGCGCCCATTCTCTACACCGGCAAGGACTCGCTGCCGGAGGCCGTTGCCGCTGAGCTGGCCCGGCTTCATCCTTCGCGGGTAGAGGTTGTCGGCGACAGCTCGGTGATCGGCGACGGCGTGTTCGGCACTGTCACGGAGATGCTGGGACAGGCCAGCATCGTGGAGCGCGTAAGCGGCCGGACATCGTGGGATCTGGCCGCGGTGCTTTCCGCGGCGGACTTCGCGCCTGGCGTCGATACGGTGGTGGTCGCGTCGGCGGAGAACTTCTTCGACGCCCTGGTCGCCGGACCGGCCGCGGTGGCGCTGGGAGCGCCGCTGCTCCTGGTAACGGCCGGCTCCCTGCCGGGCGCCACCGAGAACGAACTGCGGCGCCTGAGCCCCCACCACGTCGTTGTCGTCGGCGATTCGCGCTCCATCTCGGCCAACGTCATAGCCGCGATCCAGGCGATTTGCCCTGCCGTGGAGCAGGTTTCCGGCGGCGATCGATATGCCACCGCGGCAGCAGTCGCGGCTCGATTCTTCGCCGCCGGCGCAGCCGTCGTCGCCACCAGCGGCGTCGACGAGGTCGGCGGACTCGCGGCAGTCCCGCTGGCTGCCTCCCACGGGGCGTCCATAGTTCTGACTCAGTCGGGCGACCAGCTGCCGAACGCGACGCGCGATTTCTTGATCGCACGCCGGCCGTGGCGCCTGTACCTGGCCGGCATCATCGGCCCGCAGGCCGACATCATCGGCGGTGAGCTGCTGGGCTTCGCGAACCGATCGATCAGCGTGCCCACCGAGACCGCGACCTATCCCTCATGGGATTCCGGCTACCACGACCCGGGCGAGCTCCTGACGATCTTGCGGGCCTCGGAAGTCGCCTATCCGACTCTCGTCCATATCTTCTCGATAGGCAAGAGCGCCGAAGGCCGCGACATCTGGGCGGCCAAGGTCTCCAGCAACGTCGCGATCGACGAAGACAAGCCCGAGGTCCTGGTGGACGCTCTTCACCACGCCAGTGAGCATCTGGGCGTAGAGCAGGC
This sequence comes from Chloroflexota bacterium, assembly GCA_003157875.1. Taxonomy (GTDB): domain Bacteria; phylum Chloroflexota; class Limnocylindria; order Limnocylindrales; family CSP1-4; genus Fen-1039. Next base: position 20,267 of record PMKV01000019.1, on the reverse strand, counting down.
GCTCTATCTCTTCCGCACGCTGACGGCGGATTACGCCACCGACCCATACGTGCATCGCCTGGTCGACACGCGGGTGATCTGGATCATCTTCGCCGTGAATCCGGACGGCTGGGTGTACGACCTCTCCGGCAATCCATACAACTACTGGCGCAAGAACCGCCAGCCAAACGACAACAACTCAGCCGTGGGAACGGACCTCAATCGGAACTACAGCTACAAATGGGCCTTCGCCCAAGGAGGCAGCAACCTGCCGTGGAGCGACCTGTACTGGGGCCCGTATTCCTTCTCGGCCCCGGAAACCAGGGCTGTGGCGGACTTCGTCGCCAGTCGGGCCATCGACGGCAAGCAGCGGATAGTCACGCACGTGACCCTCCACACTCACGGCGAGCTGATCCTGTATCCGTACGCCTACACCTACGACCACTACCCCCCGGACATGAAGCGGGACGACTACGCGGTCTTCATGAGCATGGCGGCCACGATGTCTTCGATGAACGGCTACGGATACGAGCAGTCTAGCCTTCTGTTCCCGAGCGACGGCGACGAGATCGACTGGATGTACGGCACATACGGCATCTTCTCGTTTACCATCGAGCTCTACCCGACCGCCGCGGAGGCCGGTAGGGGCATCGTCTACGTCCCCGACGAGGTCATAGCAAAGCAAACGGCACGCAATCGCGGTGCCCTGCTCTATCTGATCGATGCCGCGGCCTGCCCCTACGCCGCCATCGGTAAGGCGGATCAGTACTGCGCCTGATCGACGGTCGCCTGACGTACCTGGGACGTGACCGCCCATTAGGAGTACCCTGAAGGTCCCCCACCCCATCCCACAGCTCGACGGTCGTGCGAGGCCCGAGAGCCATACAGTCGCGCGACAATCCGGACCCTTCGGCCCCCCACGCGAGTGGCGCGGGGTATCGAGGCCAGGAGAGCGCAGTGCGCAGGTTCGGCAAGCGGCTACGGGCGCTGGCTCAACGCCACGTCGTGCGAACGGTGGGCCTTGCCGCGGCTATCCTCGCCGTCGTCGGCGTCCTCTCCCTGGCCGCCCTCACAGGGGCTTTCAACAACCCGACGCCGGTCGCCGACACCTATACCTTCAGCGCGGATTGGACCCTTCTCGACCTCCAGCGGCATATCGACGCGGGCGAGGTCGCCACTATCTCGCTCGTGGCCGTGCCCTCGCCGGCCGCCGCATCGGCCCCCGTCACGGACCTCCTCGCTGCTCGAACGACGAGCGGCCAGTGGGTCCGGATTATCCTGTATGTCGCTCCCAACGACGCACTGGCCGCCCTGCGAAGCCTGGGGTACGGGCGCCTCATAGCCACCGACTCGCTGGCCCAGCTGCCCGCCAGCAACGGCACCTCCGGGTCCGGATCCCAATCCTCGGATCCGCTGGGCGGGGTCACGCAACTTGCCATGCTCGGCATCGTCCTTGTCGTCGCCCTGGTGCTACTGCGCAGGACCGGAATGGGCGGCGCCAAAGGATCGAGCAACTACCACATCGTCCTTCCGTCCGATCCGAATGGGCCCGACGGCACCGGTTCGATCGCTCGGCCGACCCGCTTCGCCGATGTCGCCGGCTGCGATGAAGCCAAGCTCGAGCTGACCGAGGTCGTCGAGTTCCTGAAGTTCCCCGATCGGTTCCGCGCTCTGGGCGCGAGCATTCCCCGTGGCTTGCTGCTGTACGGACCTCCGGGCACCGGCAAGACGATGCTTGCTCGCGCGGCCGCGACCGAGGCCGGCGTCGCCTTCGTGTCGATCTCGGGCTCGGGCTTCGTCGAGATGTACGTGGGCGTCGGTGCCAAGCGCGTCCGCGAGCTTTTCGCCGTCGCCCGCAAGTTCGGCAAGGCCATCATCTTCGTCGATGAGATCGACGCTCTCGCCAAGACCCGCGGCGGCAACAACTCCAACGACGAGCGCGAACAGGCCCTGAACCAGCTCCTGGCGGAGATGGATGGCTTCCTGTCATCAGAATCGATCGTGGTGATCGCGGCCACCAACCGCATCGACACTCTCGACCAGGCAGTGCTTCGCCCCGGACGCTTCACCCGCAAGGTCAACGTCCCCCTGCCGGACATAGACGGTCGCCGCGCCATCCTCGACATCCACGCCAACGGCAAGCCTCTCGAGGAAGCCGTCGACATGGAGTCGATCGCACGACGGACAGCGGGTATGAGCGGCGCCCAGCTCGCCGATCTGCTCAACGAGGCCGCGATCTTCGCCGCCCGTAGGCGTCACGAGATGATCACGCCCGTCGACGTTCACGACGGCTGGCTCAAGTCCATCCTCGGCACTTCTCGCAAACGCTCCATGGACGAGCGCGAGCGCAGCATCATCGCCGCGCACGAGGCCGGGCACGCCGTCTGCGGCCGGCTCTTCGGTGAGCGCCGGCGAGTCGAGGAGATCAGCCTGTTCGCCCACGGCGATGCGCTGGGCGTGACGGTGTCGTCCTCCGAAGACGACGATCTGCCATCCGAGTCCGATCTTCGCTCAAGACTCGTCGCCCTGATGGGTGGTCGAGCGGCCGAGGCCATCCTATTCGAGGACGTGACCGGCGGTTCGTCCAACGACCTCGAAAAGGCGAGCGATATCGCCACCAAGATGGTCACCAGATGGGGCATGGGCCAGGATCCAGACTGCGTAGCACCCGGCTCGACGGGACGGGGCACGCTGAGCTTCCGGGTGGTCGACGACGAGACCGCGCTTTCGGTCGGCGTTCGCGCCGCGATGGACCGGGCGATCAACGCGGTTCTCGATCAGGCCTACACCCAGGCGCGCGAAGCACTCCTGGCCGAATTGAAGCGACTCACCCGAGTCGCCGCGTACCTCTACGAACACGAACGGATCGATGGAGCCCAGTTCGACGCCCTGTTCGAGGGCTCGCTCGCACCTTCAGCCGATGTAGAGACGCAGTGGCGCAGCGCCAAGAGCAAGCCACGAAGCTGGGATGAGATCGACGACTTGATCGCGACGTCCGTGGCCACCGCGGAGATCTCGGCGGTTGGCCGCGCGGCCGCTCCTCTACCGATCCGTCCAAAGCTGATGCGCTCGCGCACTCAGCCGCGCCGCACGTGGTCCTCCATCGCTCGCCTGCTGCTCCTGAGTTGGTGGCAGCACGGCTTGCTGGGTGCCAAGCGACCCGTCGACTAGTACCTGGTTCGGCGAGTCTCTTCTTTCTTCGGCGGGCGGGGTTCGTGGCCGGGGCGCGGCGGATGGGGAGCCGTTCCCGGGGCCATGTCCGGCTGCTTGGGCCGCGGCCCACGGGCGCGTGCCGCTTCTACTTCGGCCGTGAATGCCGCCATGCGCTCGGGCGAGATGGCTCGCTCCCAGTCGGCCGTGATCTGCTTGACCCGCACGTTCTGGGCGTCTCGCTGCTCGCGCTCGTGTCTTGACCGCTTCGTCATTTGGTCCTCAGTTCGGGCTACCGGCAGCTTCGCCGACAGGACGACCATTCTGCACTCATCGGCGTCGCCTGTCGCGCATCTGTTGCTGGACGCCGGTTCACGACGGTGCTGCTGCCTGTCCTGCATGGGTGCATCCTAATCACGACGGTGTCCGGCCCACAGGGGGCTGGTCGTCGCATCGGTACGTGGAAGGAGCCCAGCGGGTTGGCCGACCTCCCCTATCGCGATCCGAGACTGTCGGTCGAGGTCCGAACCGCCGATCTCCTGGCGCGGATGAGTCGCCGGGAGAAGCTGGCGCAGATAGTCGCCGTCTGGGCCGCGGACGTGCTCGACGGCGTGGAAGTCGACGTGCCGGCCGCCCGGGCGCGAATACCCAGCGGGGTCGGCCACATCACGCGACTGGCCGGAGCTTCCGGGCTGGACGCCGGCGACGTTGCGCGGGCCGGAAACGCCATCCAGAGGTTCCTGCTCCAGGAGACGCGATGGGGCATCCCGGCTATCTTGGCCGAGGAGTCGCTGCACGGGCTGATGGCCCGTTCGGCGCCGTGCTTCGCTCAGTCGATCGGCGCCGCAGCCGGCTGGGACCCGGAGCTGCTCGAGGCGGTCGCGGCCTCGATTCGGAAGCGCATGCTGGCCCTGGGGCTGCGACAGGGGCTCGCGCCGGTCCTGGACCTGGCCCGCGATCCGCGCTGGGGCCGGATCGAGGAGACATTCGGCGAAGACCCGTATCTCGCTTCCGCGATGGGCTGCGCCTACGTCCGCGGGCTTCAGGGCGCCTCCGGAGATGACATGCGCGACGGGGTCGTCGCCACCGGGAAGCACATGGTCGGCCACGGAGCGCCCGAAGGCGGGCTCAACCAGGCTCCGGCACACCTCGGGCCGCGCGAGATCCGCGAGGAGTTCCTCCTGCCTTTCGAGGCCGCGGTTCGGGACGCGGGTATGGCGAGCGTCATGCACGCCTACACGGACCTCGACGGCGTCCCATGCGTCGCCTCCGAGTCGCTCCTGACCGTGATCCTGCGCGGCGAATGGGGCTTCGACGGCGCGGTCGTGGCGGATTTCGACGGGATCGGCCAACTCGTCACTCAGCACCGCATGACCGCGGACCTGGGCGTGGCGGCGGAACTCGCCTTGCGCGCGGGCGTGGACGTGGAGACGCCGGCCCCCGCGGCCTACGCCCAGCCCCTCGCCCTACGGCTGCAGAGCGGCGATGTGCCGGAGTCGCTGCTGGATCGAGCGGTGGCGCGAACGCTCGCCACGAAGTTACGGCTCGGGCTATTCGAGCATCCCTTCGTCGATGAGCCGGCAGCCATGGGGTATCTCGGCCCGACCGACGAGGAGCGCCGGCTTGGTCGCGAGCTCGCGGGCGGGTCCCTGGTGCTCGTCAAGAACACCGGTCTTCTGCCGCTTCGAGCGGACCGTCGATCCGTCGCGGTGATCGGCCCGCTGGCTCATGGCGCCCGCGAACTGCTCGGCGACTACAGCTACGTCGCGGCCCTGGAATCGCTCGCAGAGGCCGCGGACGAACCGGTGGCGCTGCCGCGTGTCGCAGGCCGTGATGGGATCCTGGCAGCCGAGCTCGCTGGACGGCGCACGATTCTCGACGCCCTCCGAGAGCGCCTTCCCGGCGGCGTCATTCGGCACGAACAGGGCTGCGGCTTGACGGACGGCGCCACAGCCGAGATCTCGGCCGCGGTCGAGCTCGCCCGAACGGCCGAGGTAGCCATCCTGGTGCTGGGCGAACGATCCGGCATGTCCGCGAGCTGCACGACCGGCGAGTCGCGGGACCGTCTGGAGATCGGCCTGCCCGGAAGACAGCAGGAGTTGCTCGAGGCCGTCGTGGCAACGGGCACGCCCGTCGTGCTCGTCGTCATGAGCGGCAGGCCCCTGGCGTTGGAATGGGCGGCCGAGAACTGCCACGCGATCCTGCTGGCCTGGGTTCCCGGCGACGAAGGAGCGGACGCGATCGTCGAGACCTTGTTCGGCGATCGGACTCCCGCAGGCAAGATCCCATTCACCGTTCCCCGCCGTCTCGGCCAGGTCCCAATCGGCTACCGCCACAAGCCGTCGGGCGGCGAATCGCACTGGCACGGCGACTACGTTGACGGGTCGGCCGCGCCGCTCTGGCCGTTTGGCTTCGGGCTGTCGTACACCCGCTTCGAGCTCTCGAACCTGCGGCTGGACCCGGCCTCCATGCCGACTGCCGGCGGCGAGATCACCATCCGAGCGGACCTCCACAACGTCGGCGAGCGTGACGGCGACGAGGTAGTCCAGCTCTACGTCCACGACCGCGAGGCGAGCGTCACCAGGCCCGTGGCGGAGCTGCGCGGCTTCAAGCGCCTGAGGCTTCGCCCGGGTGAGACGGGCACGGTCGTCTTCAGCCTCGCGAGCGAGCAGCTCGGCCTGGTAGATCGGACATTCCGAAACGTTGTCGAACCCGGCCGCTTCGACGTCTGGCTGGGCACCTCGTCGGTCGACCGACGGCTCACGGCAGAGCTGGAGCTGGTAGGTCCCGTCGTCGAAATCACGGATCGCCGGCGCTACCTGACACCTGCCGTGGTCGAAGGGCCCAGGCCGCCAGCCGGATGATCGCCGCCGCCGGAAGCGGCTACGGCCTCTGGAGCACTTCTCCGGGCTTTGGTGAGCCGGGAGCGCAGCTCATGTGTCTGTTCCCGCCCGCTCTCTTGGCCATGTACATAGCGTAGTCGGCGGCCCTGAGCAACGTGTCCGCGTCCGTGCCGTTGTCCGGATAGAGGCTGATGCCGATGCTGACCGCGACTTCTATTTGGTGTCGCTGCAGGGCGAACGGAGCTGCCAGCGCACGCTCGATGTTCGAGGCGACGGTCTCGGCCTCACCGGCACGCATCGAATCGACGATGACCACGAACTCGTCGCCGCCCACACGGGCGACGGTATCGCTCTGGCGGACGCTCGTCCTGAGTCGGTCGGCAACGGCACGGAGCAGGAGATCCCCGAACTCGTGCCCATGTGCGTCGTTTACGTCCTTGAAGCCGTCGATATCCATGAATACCACGCCGAAAGCGGTACCCGACCGTCGACCCCGCGCCAGGAGCTGGCTCATCCGGTCCACCATCAGGAAGCGATTCGGCAGGTCGGTCAGCGGATCGTGCGTGGCCAGATGCTGCAGGGCCTGCTCGACCTGCCTCAGCTCGTTGATATCCCGAGTGATGCCCACCAGACCTACGATCCGGCCGGACTCGTCACGAATTGGCAACTTAGAGGCTAGGCTCCAGTTCGTCCTGCCGTTTCCCAGTTGGCGGCTCTCGAGCAGACCAATGATGGGTCTGCCCGACTCCATGACCCTCAGATCGTCGACCCGGGTCCCCCGGCCGAACTCCTCTCCGTACAGGTCGATATCCGTCTTGCCAACGAGCTCTGCCGGATCCGAAACGTCGAGGCTATTTGCCATCCCATTGTTGACGCGCACCAGACGGCAGTCACGGTCCTTGAAGTAAATGCTGTCCGCTGCGGTTTCCATGAGGGCATGGAAAAGGAACGCATCGCTGAAGACTTTTGGCCTCGCGACCTTGCGACCCGGCATTGTCACCCACCCTGTCTGCGGCCCGCCCTCGGGTGTCCCAGAGGGTGGCCACGCATCTCAGGCGCAGCCGATGCTACCGCGCGAGTGGTCTTCCGGCGATGGCTCTTTTGCCGATCACGAACCCCTAGGTCGTCCGGCCGCCCGTCGCGAGGAGCGGCTCCATCAGCCGACGGGCGGCATCGGCCAGACCTGGTCCGCGGTTAGCCGACAAGTTCGCCCATCCGCACGATCCGACCGAACCGGAACGGGCAAGCGCAAGTCACCCTGGTGTGCAGAATTGCGTCTCGCGGCACCTGCCGCAGCGATAGAGGAACTATGGCCGCGCACTCATGGTTGCTCGATAGATTGCTCGGTTCGCCGGTCCCTCCGCCGCGCTGGCTGGACCCGAGGCACCGCCATACGGGGTGGGTCGCGCCCAGACAGTACTTCTACTTCGGCTGGTCCACGCCCTCCTACTACGTTCCACCGGACCGGGTCCAAGCCGAACTCGACGAACTCGGCTCCTGCGTGAACCCGCCGGTTGTCCAGGGCTGGGCTTGGCTCATGGCGCTGGTCGGCGTAGCTGTCGCTCTCTTGGGACTCCGTGGCATCCGGGTCAGCGGCGGGGGAGACGGGCTGTCGATGCTGCTGGTCCTGGCTCCCCTCCCGGCATGGTTATTGCTCGTCTGGATCGGCGCCTTCTTCAGCCACGACGTGGAGCTACGGGCCGGAACGGTATACGTGCGTCGATGGACGGACGTTTGGCTGGGCCGCCGCGGCACACTGATTGGGCCTCGGTCTACGGTGCATGCGGCGCAGAGCTGCTCCAACCACCTTCAGATGGCGGGCGACTCCGCCACGGTGACGGTCTCGACGACCATGTGGCCGACTTCGTCTCTCCAGAGTCTCGAAGACCATTTCGAGGGCTGGGGGATCCAGCTCGAGTCTCCCGGACACCACCACAGCCACCACCCACAGCATTGGAACCACGGCCATCATCGGTTCGGCCGCCCGATCACCGAACAGACCCGGCATCGACACCCCGGGGCCTGAGGCTCTGCGGCGCCGGCTGGCTCAGACCGGCCCCGACCCAGGACTGATCCGGCGGGGTCGCCTCCGGCCTCGTCTCCATGCGCGTGGTTGCCGGCCGTCGCGGCAGGCACACCGGGATCAGTGTCCATCCGCACCCCGTTCCGCCCGCTTCCGGCGGCGCGCCCGCAACAGGCCAGTCGCACCTGGGGCGACTCCATCGGTCGGCAGCCTCGGCCATCGTCACCATGACCCGGCCCCGCTATGCTGGATACGCGGATTCTGCATCGAGTTCGCGTATATGGCCACTTGGAGGTGAGCCGTGGAAGGGCAGCCTGGGTCCGGGACCGGGCGTAGATTGGCCGGCAGGATCGCCGAGCTGCGCGCCCTCGACAGCGTCGACACCTGTCGCATGCGCCTGGTGTCGCTGCGCACCCGCATCGAAACGAACTGGCCGGCGACCGGCGGGCGCGTCTTCCGCCGCGCCGCCGGTCTTAGCGATGAAGCCGAGATGCTCATCGGCGACCTGTTGGTGGCCCTGCCGACCCCCCTGCCGCTACGGGCGGGTGGCGAACCCGAGTCAATCATCCGCGGGGACGACTCCGATCTCTGCGCGGTTGCCGGGCGCGCGGTCGATGCCGCCCTGGGGCTATTGGATCGCTGGAGCCTGGAGGCAAACTACCCCGGCGAGGTCTCGATGTTCGAAAGCCATCGACCCGGGGCGCTGGAACCGATCGTCGTCATCGAGCCGACCGTCGGGCTCCTCGTGGCCACGATCATCGGCACCCTGGAGGCAATTTCGGAGAGCGTCAACGACACCCCTCGCCCGGCAGTCCCCGAGGCGCCGTTGACGGCCCCACCCGCCTCGACCGCATCCGAAACAAAGCCAAGCTCGACGCAGGAACCACTACGAGTCCGCCGTGTCCCACGTATCTGACCTCTACCGGCACAGTCTGGCCACACTGACCGATCTATACGAGCTGACCATGGGCGCCGGCTACGAGCTCGCCGGCGTCGCCGACCGTGAGACCGTCTTCGCGTTGAGCTTCCGGACGCTCCCGTTCGGCGGTGGCTACGCCGTCATGGCCGGCGTCGACGACGCCCTCGCCGTCCTCGAAGGCATGCGTTTCGACGCGACCGATATCGACTACCTCGCGGGTCTCCGCAGTCCTGGCGGCGTTGCGATATTCGGCCGCCCGTTCCTCGACCGGCTTGGCGCCTTCGAGTTCAGCTGCGATGTCGATGCCGTCCCCGAGGGCACGGTCGTCTTCGCCAACGAGCCGCTCTTTCGAGTTCGTGGGCCGCTTATCCAGGCTCAGCTGGTCGAGAGCATCCTCCTGACCGTCATCGGCTTTCAGACACTCGTGGCCACCAAGGCGGCCCGGGTCGTGCAGGCGGCGGGCGGCAGCCCGGTGCTGGAGTTCGGCCTGCGTCGGGCGCAGGGTCCGGACGGCGCGCTCTCCGCGGCAAGGGCGGCCTACATCGGCGGCGTGGCCGCGACGTCGAACGTGCTGGCTGGGCGCCTCTTCGGGATACCAGTTCGCGGCACCCACGCCCATTCCTGGGTCCAGGTCTTCGGTGACGAGCAACGCGCCTTCGACGCCTACGCGGACGCACAACCAGACAACGTGACCCTCCTCGTCGACACATACGACTCGCTGATCGGCGTGGCACACGCCATCGAAACGGGCCGTCGCCTCAAGGCTCGCGGCGGCAGCCTGGCCGGCATACGTCTCGATTCCGGCGATCTCGCCTATCTCTCGATCGAGGCCCGGCGCATGCTCGACCAGGCCGGATTCAAGGACACCATGATCGTCGCCTCGAACGACCTCGATGAGCACACGATCGAATCGCTTCGCGAGCAGGGCGCGCGCATCGACATCTGGGGTGTCGGCACCAGGCTCGACACCTGCTACGACCAGCCGGCCCTGGGCGCCATCTACAAGCTGAGCGCGATCTGCGATCCGGATGCGGGCTGGCGCTACCCCGTGAAGCTCTCCGAATTGAGCGCCAAGATCTCGATACCGGGCGTTCTCGGGGTTCGGCGCTTCATCGACACCAGCGGACGGTTCCGCGCCGATATGATCTACGACGAAGACCTGCCCGCCCCGCCCGACGGAGACGTAATAGTCGACCCGGCCGACGCCCTCCACATGCGGGCCATCGAGCTCGACTGGAGACCCGAGGAGCTGGTTCTTCCGGCCATGCGAGGCGGCCGGCGCACGGCGCCCCCACCCTCGCTGGACGATGTCCGCGCCAGGGCCGCAGGCCAGATCGCGAGCCTCCATCCCACAATCCGCCGCCTGCTCAACCCGCACACCTACCCGGTAGGCCTGGAGATGCGACTGCACGAACGGCGCAGCGCGCTCGTCCTCGAACGTCGCAGGGCTCAGACACCATCCTGAGCTCGCCAACCGCGCGCCCGGATGCGGCAGGTCCCTACTCGGGGTCGACAGCCTCCGGCTCGGCCACGGGCTCGAGCTCGGCCTCCGGCTCGGCCACGGGCTCGGCCACGGGCTCCGGCTCGGCCACGGGCTCCGGCTCGGCCACGGGCTCGGCGAACTCCACCTCGGTCGGCATCGCTTCGATCTCGACCGATGCCAGGCCGGCGTCCGGAGTCGTCCAACGCGGATCGAGGGCGAGATGCAACAGGGCGGGCCTGCCGGATTCGAGCGCCTGCCGTAGAGCCGGCTCGAACTCATCGTCGCTCCCGACAGTGAGCCCGAGTGCGCCGCAAGCCTCCGCGACGGCCGCGAAGTCGACCGCGCCGAGCCTCGTGGCCAGGCCACCGACCGAGCCTCGCTCCTTCTGCTGCCGCCAGATCATGCCGTAACGGCCGTTGTCGAAGACCACGACGATGACGTGAGTGCGTTCCCGAACGGCGGTCTCCAGTTCGGCCATGGTCGTGGCGAAGCCGCCGTCGCCGGCCAACGCGACGCCCAAACGGCCGGGTCGCGCCAGAGCCGCGCCGATGGCCGCCGGCAGACCGTAGCCCATGGGCCCAGCCGACGAACCGAGGAACGTGCCGGGTCGACGAAAGCGGAAGCCGCGCGCCGCCCAGGTGCCGAAGTCTCCGGCATCGGTCGTGATGATCGCCTCCGGAGGAAGAACGCGGGCCAGGGTCGCGACGACCCGGCCCGGATGGACGCCCGGCCCGTCGAACGGATCCGCGTCCACGACCGAACTCGCCTCGTAGGCTTCGCGATCGACCGCGTTCGCGGCGGTCCGCTCGTCGAATGACACGGCGTCGAAGGCGGCCCGGGCCAGAACTCGCTGCGCCATCCGCAGGAAAGCGGCCACGTCGGCCGCGATGACGACGTCCGGCCGGTTGCTCGAACCCGCCCCGCGCGGCTCGATATCTACCTGTGCCCAGCGCGTCGTGGGCCCCGGCACGCGGTAACCATAGGTGGTGATCTCGCCAAGCCGGCAGCCCAGCACGAGCAGCGCATCCGCCTCTTGGAGCCGCGCCAGCACGCTCCCCGGCGCACCGGAACCGCTCATGCCCAGGTAGAGCGGATTGTCGTTGGGGAAGAGATCGCCGCGCCGCCAGGATGAGACGACCGGCACACGCATGGTTTCGGCGAAGCGAACCAGGGCGTCGGTGCTGCGCGCCCGGAGGACTCCGGCGCCGGCGAGGATCAGAGGTCGTCGCGAGTCGGCGAGCAGATGGAGAACCTTTCGGACCAGGGCCGGATCCGGGTCGGGATGGTGGTCCGGATGAGCTGCCCCGGCACGGCCCCCGCCGGCCGGAATGGTCGCGTCCATCACATCGGCGGGAACCGCCAGCACCACGGGCCCAGGACGTCCTCTCGTGGCCGTGGCGACGGCCCGCTCGACCATGGCGACCGCATCGGCGGCATCTTTGACCTCGGCCGCCCACTTGACGATCGGTTCGAAGGCGCGGACGACATCGAGCTCCTGAAAGGCCTCGCGTCCCTGCAGATCGCGCCGCACGCCGCCGACGATGGCGATCACCGGGGCGGAGTCCGAACGGGCGGAATGGAGCCCGATGGCCAGGTTCGTGGCTCCGGGAGCGCGCGTACCAACGCACACGGCCGGTCGGCCGGTCAGCTGAGCGACCGCCGCGGCCATGAACGCGGCGGCTCCCTCGTGACGGGTGGCCACGACCCGAATGTGGTTGGCGGCCAGACCGTCGATCAATCCCAGGACACTCTCTCCCGGCACGGTAAAAGCTATCTTCACGCCGGCTCGGGCCAAACCCTCGGCCAGGGCTGCGCCGACCGTGGTGGTGGCGCCCTGGTTCTCAGCAATCGTCATCGACCCATCTCCTTATGAGCGCCGCGCCGGCTTACCGGGCGGGTCTCACCGATAGTTCGTGAACTGCAGTGCCACCGGTTCATCGAGTTCCTTCAGCCTGTTGATGATTCGCTGAAGGTCGTCCTTGCTCTTGCCGAAGACTCGGAGCGCGTCACCCTGGATCTGCGGCTTTGACTTCGGGAATTCCTCCCGAACGAGCTTGCTGAGCTTGCGAGCCAGATCCTCGTCGAGTCCACGTCGAAGCCCGATGTGCTGCCGGACCTTGTTGCCGCCCGACGGTTCGATCTTGCCCCAATCGAAGATCTTGAGCGACAGGCCGCGCTTGATCGCCTTCGACTCGATGAGGTCCCGGATGGCTTTGGCCCGGAATTCGTCGTCGGTGATGAGTACGAGTTCCGTCTTGGCCTGGGTCAGATCGAACGTCGCGCCCTTGAAGTCGTACCGCTGCTGCACCTCGCGCCGCACCTGATCCAGTGCGTTGCGCATCTCCATGTCGTCGAAGTCGCTCACCACGTCGAACGAGGATTCGCCTGCCATTGACCCTCCGCACTACAGAAGACCCCCAGCGAGTTAACTGATTGTGCCCCACCGGCGCACTCTTGTGGGCCACCAAAGGCCCGCCGCCTCGCGAGGCGATCCGGCAATCACTCCGACAGGGCTTCCAGCAGCAGTTCGGCGATCCTGTAGCTCTTGCCGCCGCCCATCACCAGCACCGCGTCGCCGGGGCGCACCGATCGGGCCAGCCAATCGGCCGTCTGCTCGACCGACCCCGGAGCCACGGCCGTGAGGCCAGGCCTGCGACGGGCCGTCGCTTCCGCGAGGGCCGCGGCCGACACGATGGTGGTGTCGGGGTCGCGACCCGCCCAGATGTCGGCGATCGCGACCGCATCAGCCGTGGCGAGCACGGCGGCGAATTCCTCCAGCATGGCCGCGGTCCGGTGGTAGGTCAGCGGTTCGTAGACCGCCCATACGCGCCGGCGTGGCTCCAGCTGACGCAACGCGGCCAGGGTCTCGCGGATTGCAGTAGGGTGATGGCCGTAGTCGTCGTAAACGACCACACCCCTCCCCTCCCCCTTGCGCTCGAGGCGGCGTCCCACGCCGTCGAAGCTCCCCAGGGCCGCCATGAGCACGTCCGGTGCCACGCCGAGCGCTAATGCGGCCCCGGCGACGCCCAGGGCGTTGGCGGCGTTGTGACGACCGGCAAGGCGCAGTCTCGCGATTCCGGGACTCGCCAGTGCCGCTCCCTCCATGCGCAAGGTGGTGCCGCCGGACTCCGCGGCCAGAATCGTCCCCACCAGGAAGGGCTCGGACTCCCAGGTCCCGGTTGCCAGTGAAATCTCATGTACGAGGCCCGGCCAGCCCCGCAGGCGCCCGACCACCTCGGCCACGCCTTCCTCCCCGACGTTGGCCACGAGTACCGGTTGTGCCACCGTGACCGCGGCGCGCTCGAGCCAGGTCGCAAAGCAGTCGACGACGGCCGCCCGATCGGCGAACACGTCCGGATGATCCCACTCCGCCGAGGTCAGGATCGCCAGGTCCGGTCGGTACGGGTCGAAGTTGCCGGCGTACTCATCGGCCTCGACGACGAACGGGGCGCCCTGCCCCCACCGAACAGTCGACGGCAGCCCGCCGGTCAACCGGCCGGGCAGCAGGGCGCCGACGAAGGCGATCGGATCCAAGCCGGCCTCGGTCAGCACGTGGACCAGCCAGCCTGAGGACGTGCTCTTGCCATGAGTGCCGGCAACTCCAACGAGCGTCTTGCCGACGGCGGCGTCCGCGATGACCTGCTGCCACGGTTCCAGGGGTATGGCGGCAGCTCGGGCCGCGACCAATTCCGCGTTGTTCGGATCGACCGCGGTCAGGGCCTTGGTGACGGCCAATCTATCCGGTGGGGGCACGCCGTTCACGTGAGCCGCGGAATGCATCCAATCGAGATGGATGCCGGCGGACACAAGCGGCGGTGTGTAGGGCGAAGGGCCGCCCGGGTCGCAGCCGCTGACCGAAGCCCCACGGTGATGCGCCAGCAGGGCCGCCGCACTCGCCCCGGCGCCACCGGCGCCGACGACGTGGATTCGTTCTCCCTCGCTGATGGGCCGGGCATCTCTCGCGGGAGCCAGGCCACTTCCCACGTCGGCCGAGCCGCGGATGGGCGTCACGTCTTCCCACCGCTCTCGACGGACGCCGAGGCCCGCTCCAGGAGGAGTTCCAGGGCGGCCCGGGCGCTTGCGTCCCGATTCTCGGGCCGATCGCCGTCCCACGCGAAGCGGCGAACCTCGACCCCGGCTCGGTCCGCGACGGCCACGTACGTCAAACCCACGGGCTTGCCCGGGCTCCCGCCACCGGGTCCGGAGACGCCGGTTACTGCGACCGCGAGATCGGCGCCGGTGCGGCTGAGTGCGCCCAGGGCCATGGATCGGGCCACCTGTGCGCTCACGGCGCCGTGGGCAGCGAGTCCCTCCTCGGGCACGCCCAGTAAACGCACCTTGACTTCGTTGGCGTACGACACGATTCCGCCACGGAAGTAGCCGCTCGAGCCGGCCAGGTCCGTGATCAGCTTCGCCACGAGGCCGCCGGTGCAGGATTCCGCCGTCGCGATGGTGACGCCCCGCTCGAGGCAGCGGGCCTGGAGTCGTTCGACCAGCCGGCTCAGCGGCTCGCTATCCATGATCGGCTAGCAGCTATCAACGTTCCTGGGCCCACTGGCATCGACGTAGGCGTGCCAGCCGCCATATGTGCTGACCGGGACGAAGGCCGCGCCGTTGATCGAGATGAACACGTTGGCCGCCTGAAAGTGCGAACTCACACACACGAGCTTGCTGCCGACCACGGTGATCGACCAGCCGTCAGGGACCTGGGCGTTCGCGTCGACGATGTCATCGTGGTTGACGTGGATGGTCGCGTCCTTGCCTCTGACCTGGACGGTGACGTTGACCCCCTTGTACGTGACGTTCAACGCCCTGGAGACCCCCTTCGTCACCCCGCCGCCCGCGGTGGAGCCGACGATGGTCAGCTTCCAGCGACCCGGCGTCATCGGCACGGTCATGGTGAACGAACCATCGGCCCCCGTCTTGGCTTCCACCGGCGCGGGCGCAGTCGACGGCGAAGCTCCCGCGCCGGTCGCCGACGAGCTGGACAGCGCGGCCGGCGGCGGCGTCGGCGTCGCCGGCGCGAGCGTGGAACCGGCAGCCTGCGGACCCCCGAGATACGACATCGTGAGAGTGACCGAAGAAACGAGAAGGGTCGAGCCCGTCACGATAACGTCTCCGCTCGGAACGGTAGCTCCGTCGGCCGGGGTCTCGAAAGCCACCTCGGGCACGACCGGGGTCGGCGTCGGCGTCGGCACGATCACCACTAACCTGGTGGTCTGGCTGGCGTGGCTGGTATCGAGGTTCTTTGCGGTTATGTCGAACTGGTTGCTGCCGGACTGCAGGGGCGCCGTGTAGGTCCAGTTGCCCGCGTCGTCCGCGACGACGATCGTCGGATTCTGGCCGTTCCATGAGATCAAGATCGTGGCGCCGTCGGTCGCCGTCCCCTTCAGGACGTAGGTCGTGGCGCCTATTCCCACCACAATGGGCGATGGACCGGCCGAGGCCACGGCGAGGCTCGGGTAGGAGAGGTATCTGGTGAGCTGGAAGCCGAAATACGCCGCCACAACCAGAACGATGATGGCCACGATGCCGGCCACCACATGGGTCTGCTGGAAGACGATGCGCCGCCGCACGGTCATCGGCATCGGCCCCACGATGGTCGGCGTGACGGGCTGGGCCTGACCGGCCTCCTCGCGCCACTCTTCCTCCATCTCGTCGGCGTCGAGCCCGAGATAGGTCGCGTAGTTCCGAAGGAAACCACGCGCATAGACGTCGCCGGGCAGTTCGGCGAAGTCCCCGTCTTCGAGAGCTGCCAGGTACTTGGAGCGGATCTTCGTGTCGCGTTCCACGCGGAAGAGATCCACGCCCCGGATCTCCCTGGCCTCGCGCAACTTCTCGCCTACGGCGGACCGAACCTTCCGGACGGTGGGCCGGCCCGGGCTTCGGTGCATAACACTTCGCCGCCGTGCGGAGCGTTCTGGGTTCAATCCAGTCATGCCTCATCCTCGCCGTAGCCGCCGCCCGGTTTCGACGGCGGCGCGTCCCGGCGCAGCACCTGGCGCGCATTCGAGCCGTCGAAAGGCCCTATGTACCCCCGGGCCTCGAGTTGATCGATTATCCGAGCGGCTCTGGCGTACCCGATCTTGAGGCGCCGCTGCAACAGCGACGCAGATGCACGATCGTACTCCTGGATGACTCCCACGGCATCGAGCATCAGCCGATCCGCCTCGTCGTCGACGGAGTCTTCGGTGCGCTCCGGCTCTTCGCCGGTCTCGATGATGCCCATGTCGTAATGCGGCTCGGCCTCGGCCCGCCAGNNCGCCAGTGCTCGCAGATGTTGGCGATCTCCTTGTCCGAGACGAAGACGCCCTGGAGCCTGATTGGGCGAGGAAGGTCGGCCGGCTGGAAGAGCATGTCGCCGCGGCCGATCAGGTCTTCCGCGCCGGGCATGTCCAGGATGGTCCGAGAGTCGATCTGCGAAGCCATCGCGAAGGCGATCCGGCTCGGGAAGTTGGCCTTGNNCAGGCCCGTGACCACGTTCACCGACGGCCGCTGGGTGGCCAGCACCATGTGGATCCCTGTGGCGCGAGCCTTCTGAGCAAGCCTCACGACCGGCTCCTCGACGTTCTTGCCCTCGCGCATCATCAGGTCGGCCAGCTCGTCGATGATGATCACCACGTACGGCAGGCGGTCGGCCGGATCGGATCTGGTTTCGTTGAACCCGGCTAGGTTGCGAGCGTTTGCGCCGGCAAAGCGCCGGTACCGGTTCTCCATCTCGGTGACGGCCCACTTGAGCGCCGCCTTGGCCCGATCAGGCTCTGTGATGACGGGCACCATCAGGTGCGGCAGGCCGTTGTAGGCCGATAGCTCGACCCGCTTGAGGTCGACCAGGACCATCCGGACCTCGTCGGGTGTGGCGTTGCACAACAGGCTCGAGATCAGGGCGTTGACCATGACGCTCTTCCCCGAACCGGTGGCGCCGGCGATGAGCAGATGGGGCATCTTGGCCAGGTCGGCGGCTCGGGCATGGCCGGCCACGTCGCGGCCGAGGGCGAAGGTCAGCTTCGAGGCGGCGCGGAAGTCCACCTCCTCGAGGATTCGCCGCAGGGCGACGATGTTGAAGTCCTTGTTGGGGATCTCGATGCCCAGCACGCTCTTGCCCGGAATAGGCGCCTCGATCCTGATCGTGCGCGCCGCCAGGGCCATGGCCAGGTCGTCGGTCAAAGCCTCGATGCGGCTGACCTTGATCTCCGGCGCAGGCTCGACCTCGTACTGGGTCACGACCGGCCCGGCGTTCCAGGCCACGACGCGCGCAGGGATGCCGAAGCTCAGCAGCTTGGCGGTGATGATGGCGGCGTTGCGCTCGTGGTCCATGCCGCTTTCGCCGATCCTGGGCGCGATGTTGTCCAGGAGGGCCAGCGGAGGCAGGCGGTATTCCGCGCGCGGCTTGTCGACCGTGGCGGCTACCCCACCGAGCTTGCTCTGGACGGGGTGATCGAACCCCGGGCGCGGTCCTCGGACCGGGCTGCCGTCTCGTGCCGACGGGGTCTCCCGCACGGGTGGCTCGGCACCGGGAGTCTGGCGCAACGACCCGCTTTCACGCAACGGAGCGCCGTCGCGAGCCATGACGCCGGCCCCCACCTGTGGCGCGAAGGTCGCGGAGACGGGACCGGCGCTCGGAATCGCGACGGGTATCGTCGGCGGGCGCAGATCCGCGGGGCGGCCTGCGTCGGGCGGCGCGACATCTTTGGCGAGCTTCTCCGGACGCTCGGCCCGGGCCGCGGACGGTGCGCCGGTGGGCGGGGCAACCTCCGGCGCGGGCCTGAACAACTTGGCAATCGCGCTCTCCACCAGGCCGCCCAGCGGCGCCATGGCCGCCGGCAGCGACATGTCCAGGGCCAGCAGCACGCCGGCGACCATCACGACCGCCAGGATCGCGCCTGCACCCGGCGCGGTGAGCAACGGAGCGAGGAAACCCGCCAGGGCGCGGCCGACCTGTCCACCCCACCTCGCCGACAGGAGCGACGCCAGCCCCAACAACGAGGCATAGCCGAGGCCGCTGCCCAGGAGCGTCAGCTCCCAGTCCCAGTGGGCACCCTCCGCCCGCTCGAGGTAATAGCCGAGCAGGATCAGGATTATCGGCAGCAGCCACCGAGCGCTGCCGAACCAGGGTGAAACCGCGTTGCGCTCCCAGTCGGTCAGCGATCCACCCTGGATCGTGAGGCCGATGAGCAGCGATACGCCGACCAGGAGCATCGCCAGGCCGATCAAGATCCGGACGATCTCGGCCGAGACCGTCCAACCGCGTCCGGCCCGACGCCGCCTGGCCGGTGCGGGCGTGCGGGCGCCCCGCGTCGAGGCCGAGCTCGAGCGGTTCGCGGCAGGGGATGTTCGCGCCGCCATCTACACCTCCACCACGACCGGGAAGACCAGTGGGCGGCGACGGGTCTGCTCGTACAGGTAGCGCGAGACCTCATCCTTGATCTGGCTCTTGAGCAGCCCGATCTCGCTCGTTCTGTCGCCTTGCCCCTCGACGGCGGCCATCATGCGCTCGACCGCGCCGTCCATCAGTGGATCGTGCTCGTTGCCACGGATGAAGCCGCGAGTGACGATCTCAGGCTTGGCCACGACACGGCCCGTTTGCTTGTCCACGGTGACCACCACGATGAACATGCCGTCGCTGGCCAGCGCGCGGCGGTCGCGCAGGACCACCTCACCCACGTCCCCGACCGAGAGCCCATCGACGAGAACGTAGCCGGCGGTCACCGGCGCGGCTCGCCTGGCGCTGCCGTCACCGAAGAACTCGATGGCCTGGCCGTTCTCGATGATGAAGACGTTCTCCGGCGCGACGCCGGTCTCGACGGCCAGGCGGCCGTGCTGGACGAGCATTCGGAACTCGCCGTGGATGGGGATGAAGTACTTGGGCCGCGTCAGGCCGAGCATCAACTTCAGCTCTTCCTGGCTGGCGTGGCCCGACACGTGGGCATGCTTGACGGTGTGGTAGTAGACGTTGGCCCCGGCCTTGAAGAGGTTGTCGATGGTCCGGGCCACGTATTCCTCGTTGCCCGGGATCGGACTGGCGCTGACGATGACCGTGTCGCCGGGCTGGATCTCCACGAAACGGTGATCCCGGTTGGCCATGCGGGCCAGGCCGGCCATCGGTTCGCCCTGCGCACCGGTCGTGGCAATCACGATCTTGCCGTCTGCCACGGACCCGATCTGGTCCTTCCCGACGATCTGCCCGGGAGCGTAGGTCAGGTAGCCCAGGTCTGTGGCGATGCGGAAGTTCTGCTCCATCGACCGACCGATGACCGCCACCTTGCGATCGAAGGTCGCGGCGGCATCGATGACCTGCTGGATGCGGGCGATGTTGCTCGCGAACGTGGCCACGATTACACGGCCGTCCAGCGGCTCCATGATCTCGCGGAACGTCTCGCCGACCGTCCGCTCAGAAAGCGTGTAGCCGGGATTCTCCGCGCGTGTGGAGTCGGACAGAAGGCAGATGACGCCGTCCTCGCCCAGCCGCGAGAGGACCGCGAAGTCGGAGCGCCGGCCGTCGACCGGAGTGTGGTCGAACTTGAAGTCGCCGGTGGTCACGACGGTGCCGACCGGCGTGTGAAGAGCCATGCCCATCGCATCGGGGATGGAGTGGCTGATCCGGAACGGCTCGACGCGGAACGGCCCGATCTCAAGCTGGTCGCCTGGATCGAGCGGCAGGAGCGGGTTGTTGTGGAGCTTGTGCTCCTTGATCTTGATGCCCAGCAGTCCGCGGGCAAGCGTCGAGGCGTACACCGGCACGCCGGGGAAGTACGGCAGGACGTATGCCAGACCGCCGACGTGGTCCTCGTGGGCATGGGTGATCAGGAAGGCCCGAACCTTCTCGCGGTTGTCGCGCAGATAGGTGACGTCGGGGATGACGAGGTCGAT
>PMKV01000086.1 GCA_003157875.1 Chloroflexota bacterium | reverse complement strand
GTTGATGCACTCGTCGCAGATGTATACGCCCTGACCCGCAATGAGCTTGCGGACCTGCTCCTGGCTCTTCCCACAGAAGCTGCAGCGATATGGAACCTTCGGGCCGCTCTTGGTCGTATTCGTCACGAGACTGGACCTGTCCTTTACGACTGAGCTCTATCCCCGGTCTAGTTCGGCCGTGGGACCCTGGTTGTCTGCCCCTGAATTGTCTGCCTCCTCGGCGACGCCTGCCGGCCGATTCAGCGTGGCCAGCGGCGATGCCGATGCGGAGTAGACGGCATCGATGATGCCATACTCCTTGGCCTCCGTTGGCGACATGAAGTAGTCCCTGGAGGTATCGGCAACGATCTTCTCCAGCGGTTGCCCCGTGTGATGGCTCAGTATCTCGTGATTGGTGTTGACCAGAGTCTCCATCTCCTTGACCTGGATGAAGACGTCCGGGGTATTGCCGCGGAAACCGCCCGAGCCCTGATGGATCATGATCCGGCTGTGAGGCAGGGCGAAGCGCTTGCCGGAGGCGCCGGCGGCCAGCAGAACGGCCGCCATGCTGGCCGCCATGCCGATGCAGATCGTGCTGACCGGGGCACGGACGTACTGCATGGTGTCGTAGATCGCCAGTCCGCTGGTGATGACCCCGCCCGGCGAATTGATGTAGAGGCTGATGTCCCGCTCCGGATCCTCGGCATCGAGGAAGAGCAGCTGGGCGATGNNGTAGATGTCGTAGGCGCGCTCACCACGGCTCGAGGACTCGATCACCATCGGGACGAGCATCGGATCGTCTCCTCCGCAAGCTTCGGGCTACGCGCCCGTTGTGGCGGCCGCTTCCGGCGGCATAGTGTTGCCGGCCGCCGCCCCGACCGGTGAGGCGGCATCCAGATCCTCGATGTGACGCAACCGCGGCGCCTCTGGATGGGCATCGAGCCAGCTGTCGACCAGTCCCTCCAACGTGCGGGTCCGTCGGAAGCTGCTCCTGATGTAGGAGCGGCCGCGTTCCGATTCAAAGTACTGGACCATGCTGCGGTCGTTCGCATACTCGGTCCGCGCGTGGGCGACTTCGGCCTCGACTTCGGCGTCCGAGACCTCTACTCCCTTGACCTTCGCGATCTCGGTCAGGACGAGCAGACTCTTCACGCGCTTCTCGGCCTGCGGTCGGAACTGCTCACGCATCTCGGCATCGGTCTTGCCGGTAGCCTTGAGGTACGCCTCTTCGCTGATCCCCTGGCGCTGCACGGCCGTGCGCATCTCGTCGCGCATGACCTCGACCTCCTGGTCGATCAGGATCTCGGGCAGCTCGATGGTGGCGTTGGCGGCCGCGTACTCGATGATCTGGTTGGCAAACTCGTGGCGTGCCCGGTCGAGGGCGTTGGCCTCCAGGCGCGTCCGCAACTCGGCCTTGAGCTCGGCCAGGTCCTCGAATTTGCCGACGGAGCGAGCGAACGCGTCGTCCAGCTCGGGCAGGACCTTGCCGCGCGCTTCCTTCAGCTTGAGCTCGAAGTGCATCTGGGCGCCGCGCATCTGCTCGACCATGAAGGTCTCGGGGATGGTCAGGTCGAACTCGGTCTCGTCGCCTATGCGCATCCCGACGATATGGTCCTCGAAGCCGGGATAGAGCCGGTTCTGGCCGAGGATGAGCGGCATCTGCTCCGACGATCCGCCGATGAACTTCTCGCCGTCGCGCGTTCCGTCGAACGAGACGATGACGTAGTCGCCGTTCTTGACGGCTCGATCCTTCACCGGTTCGAGTGTGGCCTCGTTCTCTCGCAGCTCGTCGACGACCTTCTCGACCATCGTCTCGTCGACGGCATCGACATCCGGATCAAAGCCGAAGTTCTCGAAATCGCCGAGCGTGATCTCCGGCCGCATCTCCACGACCGCCTTGAAGAGCACCGGCTTGCCCTCTTCGCCCTGGGTCACCTCAACCTCGGGCGGACCCAGCGGCACCAGGTCCTGCTCGAGAATCGCCTCTCGGAAGGAGTCCTCCACCAGCTGCTCGAGGGCCTCGTCGAGGATCGCCGTCGGTCCGAGGACGCGCTCGAGAACAGGGCGGGGCGCCTTGCCGGGTCGGAAGCCCGAGACGCGCGTCTGGCGTGACAGCCGGCCGACGGCCTTGTCGATAGCCCGAGTGAGCTGCTCCGGCGGCACCTCGAACTCGAGCTGGAGGCGTGACTTGGGTAGGGTTGTGTTGGTGGTCTTCTGCATTGTCGGGCGATTATAGGCGGCAGGGCCGCGGCGAACCGAACCCGCGCGGGCGCCGTCCCGGCCCGACCGCCGCTTGCCCGGTTCAGCGATCCTTTTCCCTCACCCAGCCCAGGTGCTTGCGCAGATGCCCGACCATCCCCACCTCGAACTCACGTTCCTCGGTGTGCGCCGGCAACGCGGCCAGCTCGCCGGCGGTGAGCGAGACATCGACATGCGTGGCGGTCATCAACGTCACGTCGTCGGCGGGCACGAAGACGCGCCGCGACGGCGACCGGAGTTGAACGACGATCCCGTGGAAGATGTCCTCGTCGTCGGATCCAAGCAGATCGAACAGCTTGCCGACCTGCTGGCCTTCCGACCGGACCGGGGTGTCCTGCGGGACGCCGCGCCAGGCGATTGGCTGATCGGCGTCGCCGCCCGCCGCGGGATTCTGTGTCGGGTCCATTTGCGCCTCCTGGTATACGCACGCCTCAGGCTGCTGCGACCAGCCTATCAGGCTGTCGAACGGCACATTCCGAAATGCCAGTAGACGAGCCGGCGGCGGCGTCCTACCTTGACCCCATGGCGACAGTGGATCGGCCTCGATCTCCCAACGATCCGGCAGGGACTACCGATCGAGCCGGCACCGGCGCAGCCGCTCGTCCCGGTCCCGGGGGTTCCCGGGCGAAGTCCGCCGACGTGGGGCTGGACGCCAACCGGATCGGGGTCGTCTTCGTGCACGGCATCGGCACACAACCGGCCTGCGAGACCTTCCTGGATTGGTCCGGTTCGATCGTCGGTCTGCTCGCGGACTGGCGATCCGACCACGGGTTCGGGGTGGATCCCGTGGTGCGATGCGACTACGACCTATCCGGGGCACGGCTGCCGATCCTCGAGCTCGACGTGCCCGAGTACGACGGCCATCCCGCAGCGACATGGGTCATGACCGAGGCGTGGTGGGCGGCCACGACCCGCTCCCCGGGCCTCGGATCTATGACCGCCTACGTCCGCCACGCCCTGCCGGAGATCATGGCCGGCATCCGCCGCAGCTACCAGGCACGGACCGAGGAGTGGGTCAAACGGCGCGCCGATTCGAGGACTTTCGCCAACGGCTCGACCGGTTACGCGCACACCGGCCTGGTCCTGGATTCGGTGCCGGGACGGCGCAGCGACTGGATCGATTTGCTGGATCGGATCCAGAAGGAGCTGACCATTCTCGCCTTCGGGCCGGCTCTCATTCTGGGGCGGGTCGTGCTGTGGGTCTACGCGCCGTTCCGCGCCATCCCGATCAGCTCGATCCAGAACATAGCCGCCCTCAAGTCGGCGGACAACTTCCTGACGCGCTGGTTCGGCGAGTTGCCGGACATCATCGACGACCCGGTCCAATCGGCCAACGTTCGAGCCCGACTGGCGGCGGCGATCCGCGGCCTCCGGGCCGAGGGTTGCGGCCGCATCGTGGTCGTGTCCCATTCCGGCGGCGCGATCGTCGGCTTCCAGACCCTCTGCGACCCCGCCTATCTCGATATCCCGGTGGACAAGCTGGTGACTCTGGGTGAGGGGCTGCAGCTGGCATGGCGCATCGAGAATGCTCACAGGGGGCTTCCACCGGGCTCGCGTCTGGCGGGCGACCTTTCCCAGCTGCGGCCGGACCTCTTCTGGGCCGATTTCTGGTCGACCTACGACCCCGCTCCCGCCGGCCCGATCGAGCCACCGGCAGGGGTCCGCGTCGCCGATCGGTCGCATTCCACGATCAATCGGATGAGCATCCTGGAGGATCACGGCTCCTACTGGGACAACGACGAGGAGTTCCTGATCCCGCTTCTCCAGCACATCGACACGCCGACCGCGGGGACCGAAGGGTCGCGCTTCTACCGAGACCTCAACCTCGGCACCGTCCGTCTGGCCTGGCGCAGACGGCGCGTCGCGGTGCTGGCGCTGTGGCGCTGGATCGCCACTCTCGGGGCAGGCCTTCCCATCGTGGTCACGACTATCGAGGCGTTGCTCGGCGCGGCCGGGGTGTCGGCCCTTGCAGGGAGCGCGGGCCCCGAGCGACTGGGAGCCGACCTCGCCGGGCGATGGGCGTCGATACCGGGTCACGAGATCATCGCCGGACCGCTCGACGGCCTCTCCAGGGTGGCCGGTTGGCCGGGCGCGCTGCCGCTCATCGGCGAGTGGGCCATCGGGGCGAGCGTCATCGCCCTGGTGTTCCTGGTGCTCGCCCGGATCGGCGTTGGACGGTGGGAGGCGTGGGATCAGCGCGAACGCCGACTTGCACGCAGGAGCGTCCCCGCTCAGGCCGGTGGTTTGCGGCCGCTGCTGACGTTCCTATTGCTCACGGCCGTGACGGTGGCGCTCTCCGCGGCCACGTTCGCCTATATGTGGCGGTAGCTCAGGCGCCCCAGGCGATCGCGATTGCCGCGGCCGCAACCACGCCGACGATCAGGAAGCTCGCACTGGTTGAGAACCGATAGCTCCACATCCTGAGCCTGCCCAGGAGGGGCAATCGGAAGGGCCCTTCGTGCGAAGCGGCCTCGAGCAGGATGGGCATGCAGTCGTCGGCTACGGCAAAGGCCGCGAAGGCCTCGGTCATGGCGAGTCGAACCCGCCAGTAGCGCCGTTCGTCCTCGGTAGTCAGCTCGGCCAGTGCCGCGTCGAAGCGCGATCTATCGAATTGATCGTTCTCGAACAGATCGGCCGTTGCCAGGATGTGTTCCCGCCTGGCCGCGGGCCTCAGCTTCTTGGCCACGGCCCGGATCTCGGTCCAGGTCCCGCCGGAGCCGCCGAAGATCATGTCGTTCACGCGGGTGGCAAGCTCCTCGTCGGCGGTCACTTTGCCGGGGCCCTCGTACAGCCGGGCCCGCTCACGAATCGCCCAGACGAACATCGCCTGGGCGGGCCAGCCCTTCCGGTTGCGGATGGCGACGATGGCGGCAACGACGGCCAGGGCTATGAAGAGCCCAAGGACGGCGACGGAGAGTCTGACCGCCGCGGTGAGGCCGAGCAGGGCCAGCCAGGCGAACACGACCACCACCGAGGCGATGGTTCCAGAACGGCCGCCGTAGAGGACGATCGACGTCTTCAGGAAGCTGACCCACAGCTTGCCGAGGTTCGGATGCTGTTCAGACAATGCCGGATCACCCCATCGAGAGTTGCCAGTTCGTCGGGCCGAGTCCGCGCCGCGGACCTGGTGGGCGAGGCGGGGGTCGAACCCGCACACCGTTGCCGGTACCAGCTCCTAAGGCTGGCGCGTCTGCCATTCCGCCACTCGCCCGCGGCCCAGAGTCTAGCGGGGAGACGGGTCGGGTGCGGCGCTGCCCGGCGACAGGCGGCCACCACGCCCGCTCCTATTGCGGCGCAGGTCCCTTCCGGCCCGCTCCCGGACGCCGCTCCCAGCGCGACTTCGTCGGTGCCGGCGCCGCAGTGGTCGACGAGGCGGTGTCCACGGCTGCGCCTGCCGCCTCCGCACGGCGGGTCTCCCGGCGGGTCTGGATCCGGTCCATCACCTCGCTGAAGCCCCTGCCGTCGGGCTTGAACAGCTCCCTCGCCAGCCGTTTGCCTGCTTGCGCCGTGACCGGTCGGAGGATGTTGCCGCCGAGTTCGGAGACCGTGCCCCGCAGGTCGCGCGATTCGCGAACCGGCTTGTTGCTCTCGAGGTAACCGACGAACTCGCGCTCGAGCAGGCCGCGAACTCGATTGCCGTCATCGCCCAGGCCATGCAGCGCCTTGTCGATCTGCGCGGGCAGCATCGACTTGGGAAGGTCCGCGCGAGGGCCGAGGACCGCGTGCCGTATGGCGCCGTAGGCTCGCTTCGGACCGCCCAGGACGACGAACGCCGCGCCCGCCGCCAGGGCGACGGTCTTGGCCGGCGCGCGCCGAATCTTGGCGGGAATGTCGATCGCCGAACGGCCGGCGGCCTCGAGCCGGACGACCTCGTCCAGCAGCAGCTGGCGTTGGGCTACGACTTCCGCCCGAGCGGCATCTGTTCGCGCACCCACTCGATGGTCTCCTTGGTTGTCTCGATGGTCTTCTCGGGCACGAATCTGGCCCGGAGCTTCTTGGTGTCGACGCCGTGGCGAAAGACGAGATAGGCCGCCACGATCGGCCAGAACAGCAACAGAGCCGCGACGCCCATCGCGGCGGCGACGCGCGGACCGGGCCCGATCGCGGCGAGCACCCCAAGCAACGCCCCGCACACGACGCCGATCAGCAAGGCCCCGATCGTCGCTCCTCGCCCGAAGCCCGATCCGAGCAGGGCACCCAGCGCCCCGATCAGCACCGCACCGGCGCCGATGGCCAGGACCCACGCCGACGGCATCCCGGAGTAATGGTGGCTGATGTACGACCAGTCGACCGCGAGCAAGCCCGTGACGACGAGACCGACTCCCAGCGCAACCGCCAACGAGGCCAGGCCGCGACGCCAGCCCAGGTCGATGATGGCGAATATGAGCAGCGCCGCCACGCCCAGCAGCAGCTCCGCGCCGTCGAGGAGACCCCAGCCGATCGACCCGAAGATCCACTCGCCCAGGAAGAGCAGCAGGCCGACGACCATGAGCATCCCGGCCAGGAAAATGAGAAGCAGGGCGATGCCGCCAAGCGCCGCCGCGCGCTTCAATTCGCCGGCGATCTCGGCGAACTCGGCCCTGGCGAGATTGATGTGTGAGCGGATCAGCCCGAAGAGCGCGTCTCGCGTCCGGCCGAACTGCTCGCCCAGGCCGGGCGCCGAATCCTTCGAGGAGGACCGGTCAGCCAAGGGACCTCCTTCGTGTGCATGTCGATAGCAACGGGATCATAGCAGCGGCGAAGGCCCGTCCCGCAAGAAGAAGCCTCGAGCCTCCCAGGCGCCGCTCGGGTCATGGACCGTAAACTCTCGTCATGGACCCCGAGTCGCCCACCACGAAACCGATTCGAACCGCGGTGTTGCTGGCGATCGGCAGCGAATTGACGGTCGGCGAGACCCGCGACACCAACAGCGGGGACCTCGCGGGCTCGCTGTCGGAGACCGGCGTGGAGGTGGCGTGGATCTCGGCGCTGCCGGACCGGATCGAGACCGTTGCCGCCGCGCTCGAGGGCGCGCTGGCCGTCGCCGACGTGGTCATCACCACCGGCGGCCTCGGACCCACGCCCGACGACCTGACGCGCGAGGCGATCGCCGCCATCTGCAACGAGCGGCCGACGGTCGATCCGGAGCTGGAGCGCTGGCTGCGCCACCTCTTCGAGCGGCGAGGGATCGCCTTCGCCGAAACGAACCTCAAGCAAGCCTGGCTCATTCCGTCGTCCACGGCGGTCCCCAACGTCCGCGGCACGGCGCCCGGCTGGTGGGTGGACCGACCCGACGGCCGCGTGATCGTCGCCCTGCCCGGGCCGCCGAGTGAGATGCGGCCTATGTGGCAGAGCTGGGTCCTGCCCCGACTCCGCGAACGCGGCCTCGGCCGGGAGCGGGTCACACGCACATACCGGCTGACCGGGATCGGCGAGTCGAACGTGGCGGCGCTCCTCGGCGAGACGCTGCTCCGAGCCCAGAACCCGGTCGTGGCCACGTACGCGCGAGCCGACGCGGTGGATGTCCGGGTTTCGGCCGTGGCCGGTGATGGCCGCACCGCGGCGGAGCTCGCCGACGAGGCCTCGGCCGCCGTTCTGGCCGCGGTCGGCGATCACGTATGGGGCCACGGCGATGATACGTGGCCGGGCGCGCTGGGCAGCGGCCTGGCTGGCCGTGGCTGGGATGTCGCCCTCGTCGAAGCCGGAACCGGCGGCGCCACCGCCCGACTCCTCGCCGACGCCACGTGGCTCAAGTCGACGCGGACCATCGCCCCCGAGAGCGCCGGGTCGACGGATACCGCAGCTGACCTTGCCCGCGACGAGATGCAGCAAACGGGCGCATCAATCGGGTTGGCCGTGCGCGCCGTCGAAGCCGGCGAGGACACTCGCGTCGAGGTCGCCGCGGCCGGGCCGTGGGGGGTCTCGGAAAGCAGCTCGACGGCGTTCCTCGGCGGCTCCGAGGGCCGGCGCCGGGCCGGCATCACGGCGGCGGCATTCCTGCACGAGATCCTTCGAAAGATGCCCATTCAGTAGCGCGGCGGTCGAGCAGGCGGCGGGCATCTGGCGGAGAATGGGCGCTCGAAATGGCGGCGCTGGAATTGGAGCGAACGATGGGCACGACGGTGAATGTCAGTGCGGCCGAGCTGGCCGGACTGCCGCTCTTCGAGGGCGTGGCCCTGGCCGATCTGGCGACGCTGGCCGCAGATTCGATCCGCCGCAGTCTGGTCGACGGCGAGACTCTGGTCGAAGCCGGCGAGCCGATCTCCGAGATCCACTGGCTCGAGAAGGGTCAGCTGGCCCTGCGCGTTCGCCACGACCAGCGGTGGGTGCTGGTCTCGACGCTCCATACCGGCGACCTCCTCGGCTGGTCGGCGCTGCGACAGGACCCCACCGCTCTCTCGACCGCGCGGGCGATCGGCCCCGCCGTCCTCATCTCCATGCCGGCGTCGGGCCTGCTGGCGCTGCTTGCCGGCGGTTCGGCGCAGTCGGAGCTGCTGCTCAAGCGCCTCTTCGGAATTGCGACGCAGCACCTCGACGAGAGCCGCGGCCAGCTGCTGCAGCTCGGCCGCGAAGGCGTCATCTCCGCGGGCTGAACTGGGGGTCGAACTAGCGGCGGGCGGCGCTCGACAGCCTGGCCAGGTCGGGAACGACGATGCTGTCGCGTTCGATCCGCAGCAGGCCGTCGGCCTCGAACTCCCCAAGGAGCTTGTTCACACTCTGGCGCGTAGCTCCGATCATCGCCGCCAGGTCGCTTTGAGTCAGCGGCGCATCCAGTCGAATCGAACCGTTCGCAAGAACCTCGCCGTGCTCCTCGGCCAGTCGTGCCAGACGCGCGGCAAGCCGGCCTGTGAGATCGAGGAAGTGCAACTCGGCGACGTGGGTCGTCAGGCGCCTCAGCTCCGCAGACAGCGACGCCAGCAAGGCATCCCGAATTGCGGGTTCGCTGGCAACGAGGGCGCGGAACTGCTCCCGCGGCAGCGCCAGAGCCTCGGTCTGCTCCAGGGCGATCGCACTCGCGGATCGAGGCGCGCCGTCGAGCAGCGCCAGCTCGCCGAGGAAGTCGCCGCGGCGCAGAGTGACCAGGATCGCCTCTTCGCCGTCCTCCGACGGGACCACGACCTTCACCGCGCCCGACGCGACGACGAAGAGCGCGTCACCCGGATCGCCCTCGTGGAATAAGACCTCACCGCGGCGGAATCGCCTGGCCCGAAGGGTCCTGGAGATCGCCTGGAGCGAATCCGCGTCCATGCCGGCGAACAGACGGCACCGGCCGAGAACTTCAGAGACGAATTCGGTCTGCAGCACGCTTACATCGTAGCGGAATGGCCGGCGTGTCTTACGTCTTCCGCCACCGCGATCGGCCCTTGCCCTTAGGATTGGGCCATGGACCCGAACTCGACAGGACGGGAGAGACACCCCACCGCGACATTGAGCCCGGACGAGTCCGCCGAGAGGCCCGCCGCTCGGCCCCGTACGCCGCGGACCAACCGCGCTTCGAGTCCCGGCATGGATCTGCGCGTGGTCCTCGCTATTCCGGCCCTGGCAATCGTGGTCATGATCTTGGCAATTGCAGTGGCGAGTGGCGGGATTCTCGCCACTGCCTCCGCAACCCCCAATGGATCGCCACCGGCCGCGGTCTCGACGTCTGCCTCGGCGGGACCGACCGGCCCAGCCGACGCGTCCCCGACGCCGGCGGCCTCCCCGGCCACCTCGCCGACGCCCGCCGCGCCGCGGACGGCTGTGCCCCTCCCCGCTCTGCTCGGCGCGATCGGTGATTCGTACAGCCAGGCCTGGGGCGTGTCGCCGGCCTACCCGCTGGACCACACCGAGTTCTCCTGGGTCATCGGCACCGACAAGAGCCATGGAGTGCTGAGCCTGCTGCAGCGGTTCCAGTCGTTGGGCGGCTCGCCGGCCGTGATCGACGCGGCTACATCCGGAAAGCAGATGAGCGATGCCACCCGTCAGGCGAACCTCGTCGTCGCGGGCGCGAAGAAGCTCGGCTCGGGTCAGACTGCCTACGTGACCTTCGAGCTGGGCACCAACGATCTGTGCGCCTCTCCCGACGCGATGACCGATCCAACGGTCTTTGGGGCGCAGCTCCAAACGGCCATCGTGGCCCTCGAGCTCGGCCTGCCGGCGGGCAGCCGCATCCTGATGCTCGCCCTTCCCGACTTCCCCCACTTCCGCGACATAACCCAGGCCGACCCGACAGCCAAAGCGACCCTGGCTCTACCGAAGAACGCCAACCGGTGCGCCCCGTATCTGGGGTCCAGCAGCGCCGCTCTGCTCGCCCAGGGAAACGACTATCTGGCCAAGTACGACGCCAGTCTGCAGGGGGCCTGCGACGGCATCAATGCTCACACCGGAACGGGCGGCGGGATCCACTGCACCTACAACCCGTTCTGGCTCGCCGACACCGATTTCACGATCGGCGACCTCAGCACGGCCGACTACTTCCACCCATCGCTCTCGGGTCAGGCGAAGATGGCCGCGGATGCCTGGCAGGCGGACGTGTGGGCGACGACGGTGATCCCCTAGGAAACCGTCGGGGCGACCTCGCCTCTGATCTCGGCAGCAGCGCGGGCGAAGGTTTCGGCCTCGGCTACGGCGCCCACGGCCGCCGCCTCGCGAGCCGCCTGCTCGAGGAGCGGCAGGGCTCGCGCCGCATCCCCCGCGGCGACGCGATGACGCGCCAGCTCGGCCGCGTCGGTTCGTGGCTCGGAGGCTTCCAGGAGATCTGCCAGAGATGCGTGCAGGAGACGCCGTCGGTCGGCCAGGAGCCGCCCGTAGGCCGCGTCGAGGAAAAGCTGGTGGCGGAATCGCCACTGGTTCGGAGGCATTCCGAGCTCTTCGGCGGCGGTGACGATACCGGCGGAGGCGAGTTCCTCGAGATCCGCCTCGTCGACCTCGCCGCCGCATAGGGATCGAAGCAGCCCTTCCGAGAACGTCACGCCGATGACCGAGGCCACCTCCAGAGCGGATCGCTGGCGGGGCGGCAGAGAGTCGATGCGCGCCCCCAGAAGCGCCCGCAGACTCAGCGGAACGCTTCGTCTGACCGCGCCGGCGTCGATCCGGAGACGCTCGCCGACCTGGTGGAGGCCCCCGGTCTCGCGCAGGGTTCGCATGATCTCGCCCACGAACAGGGCGTTGCCGGCGCTCCGCTGATACAGCCAGCGGGCCGATTCGGTGTCCAGCGCGGCGCCGGCCACGGCCATCCCCAGCTCCTCGGTGGCGACCTTGTCCAGGCCGCCGAGCTCGATGACCTCGACGTGCGGCAGACCGCCCCAGGCGGGCATCGCGGGTGGCCGCGACCCCGTCAGGATCACGAGCGGCAGATCGGCGGCCATCTGGATCATGATGTCCATGAGGATCCGGCTCGACGGGTCGATCCAGTGGAAGTCATCGATGACGATGCAGCGCGGCTTGTCGGCGATCATGCGCCTGACCCACAAGTGCGTCGCCAGCTGCAAGCCGGTCTGGAAGTCGGCCGGACCGGGCAGATCGAACGGGCCGGACTCCCAGCCCTCCTCGGGCAGGAGACTCATCTCCGAGTCGCGAGCCAGGACGGCGATGGCGCCGAGCATCAACCTCGATATCTCGGGGTCCAGATTGGGCGCGACGTCGTCGCCGAACAGGAGATGGCGGGCGATTATGCCGGCCTTGACACCCTGTTCATCGGCCAGCCAGTCGACCATGTGGCGAACCGTCCGATAGGGCGTGCCCATGCCGTGGGGCGTGTTGTCGAGCCACATCCAGGCGAACCCGGCCGCCCTGGCATCGTCCTCCATCTCGCACAATAGACGGGACTTGCCGATGCCGGCCTCGCCTCGAAGGAGAACGGCCCCTCCGCGACCCGTCTCGGCGGCCCGCCGCAGGAGATTGACCATTCGGGCCTTGTCGCCGTCCCGCCCTATCAGCGGCGCGGCCTTGCGGCAGGGATGGCTGATCACGATCCGCTCGCTTCGAAGGAGGTGCACTCCAACCGGTTTGCGCTGCCCCCGCAGCAAACGATCGCCGAGGTGGTCCACGCCGATTCGCGGCTCGGCCACGGAGACCGTGGCGTCGTCCAGCAGGATCTCGTCCGGCTCGGCCAGCTGCTGCAGCCGGGCGGCGGTTGTCATCGGATCCCCGGTCAGGGCCACGGAACTCGTCCCGGCCACTTCTCGCAGGGCGGCAACGACCTCGCCGGTGGCGATGCCGATGCGCAGAACCATCGGTTGGTCGTCGCCGGTCACGTAGCGCGCCAGCGAGGACTGCATTTCCAGGGCGCAGAGGCAGGCCCGCAACGCATCGTCGTCGTGGGCGACGGGCACGCCGAAGACCGCCAGCACCGCGTCACCGATGAACTTCTCCAACGAACCGCCGAAGTGGACCACAGCCGCGGCCAGTGCGGTCAGCGCTCCATCGACGCGGGCCCGGACCTCCTCCGGATCGAGTTCATCGACGAGCCGCGTGTAACCCACGAGATCGGCGAACACGGCGGTGATGACGCGGCGGTCACCGACCTTCAGGCCGTCGACGAGCGTGTCGAGGCGCCTGCCGCAGTGGTGGCAAAAGAGCGCGCCTGGAGCGGTCGGGGTTCCACAGTCAGGGCAGAGCATCGGGACCTCTTCGGGACGCCCGAATGTTACGCCCTGAAGCCCGCCCCAACGAGTCCCATAGAGCTACGAAACGGTAAGGACCGGTTGCTCCCGGGCGGCCTGGACGCTGACTTTGCCGGCGATGGCCCGCGCGACATGCTCCAGCGCCGCCGCGGCCGGCCCAGGCTGGCTTTGGGCAACAGCGGGGACACCGACGTCCGCGCCCTGGCGAACGGTTATGTCGAGAGGGACGCTGCCCAGGAAGTCGATGCCGTTCTCCGCGGCGTAGCGCTCGCCGCCGCCCCGGCCGAAGATGTCGGTCACCTCGCCGCAGTGGGCGCAGACGAAGCCCGACATGTTCTCGACCAGGCCCAGGATCGGCACGCTGACTCGCTTGAACATCCCCAGGGCCTTGGCCACGTCCGACAGGGCCACCTGCTGCGGCGTGGTCACGAGGACCGCGCCGGTGATCGGGACAGACTGCGCCAGCGTCAGCTGCGCATCGGATGTGCCGGGCGGCAGATCCACGACCAGGTAGTCCAGTTCGCCCCAATCCACGTCGCGCAGGAACTGCTGGATCGCGCCGCCGACGAGCGGTCCGCGCCAGACTACGGGCTGCCCCTCGGGCAGGAAGAACTGGATCGAGATGACCTTCACGCCGTTCGCCTCGATAGGCGTGATCTTGCCGTCCGGACTGGCGATCGGCTGACCCTCGGCCCCGATCATCATCGGGATGTTGGGCCCCGTGATGTCGGCGTCCAGCAGACCGACCGATGCGCCGGCCTTCGCCAGGGCCACGGCCAGGTTGACGCTGATGGTGGTCTTGCCCACGCCGCCCTTGCCGGACGCGACGGCGATGATGTTCTTCACGCCGGGGAGCATCTGCGGGGTGGAGGGCTGCGCACGACGAACCGTGGCGCCCCATGCCACTTCGATCGTCTCGGCCCCGATCGGCCGGAGGGCGGCCTCCACCCGCGACTGGATCTCGTCCTTGAGCGGGCAAGCCGGAGTCGTCAGCTCGATCGTGAAGGCGACGCGGGTGCCGTCGACCACGAGGTCCTTGATCATGTTGCGAGCGACCAGGTTGCCGCCGAGTTCGGGCTCCTGGACTGTCGAAAGGGCCTTGAGAACGGCGGCTTCGGTGAGTTCGGTCATTCGGTCTGGATCCTCGAGTCTGGCTCGGTGGCGCGCCCTCGGCCGGCGCGACTCTGTCGATATCCTACGGCTTTGGTCGGAAATCTGTAGCAGCGCCCCACTGCCGCCGGCTCCTACTGGACGCAGAACTCGTTGCCCTCCGGATCGTTCATGCGGACCCAGAACTCGCCGGCCTGATCCATGGCCCCGCGATGGTCGTCGGCGCCGAGCGCCTTGAGCCGTTCGACCTCGGCGAAGACGCGGACCTTGCGGTCCTCGATAGAAACGCCGCGGCCTCCGCTGACGTTGAGATCGAGGTGGACGCGGTTCTTGGCGGCCCTACCCTCGGGTACCTTCTGGAAGAAGAGCCGCGGACCGTCGCCGTCGGGATCCTCGATCGCCGCCGCGTCGTTCCAGTGCTCCTCCGGGAGTCCCTGCGCCCTGGCCCAGTCCTCCCAGGTAGCGAAGCCGGGCGGATCGGGCATGACGTAATGCAACGCTTGTGCCCAGAACCCCGCCTGCTTCAGCGGGTCTGCGCAATCGAAGGTGACCTGGACGTTGGTAGCCATCGGAGAACCTCCACCTGTCGCGACAGTGCCAGTTTCGCAGGTCCGGCCCACGTCTCGCCCTGGGGCTTCCCGTGTCGCGGGAAGCGGCCCTTCAGCGGGAAGGACCGGGGTCGGCAGCCGCGGGGTCGCGAGTCTCGCCCGATTCTCGCTGCGAGCGGGCCCTGGCGGCGGCCTCGAAGTGGTTGTCCCAGTAGGGCCGCCGGCCGCGCAGGAAGGCGAGCGCAGACGAGCCGAGATATGCGGCCAGGAAGAACGGCCCGAACCGCTCCCACTGGCGGATGTGCTCGCACTCGTGGGCCAGGATCGCCGGCGAGACCGTCTCTCGGGCGAAGATGTAGTTGCCGACGGTCTGAGCTCTGACAGGCATGAGGTGGATCCGGAACCAGCGCTCGACGCGAGGATCCTCGACCAGCAGCGCCGTGACCTCTCCGGACTCGACCTGCCGGGTTGGGGCGGCAATGCCGCAGCCGCGCATCACCATCAGGCCCATGATGTCGCCGGGTATGCCGCGCCACAGGTCGCGGTTCCGGGGGTGCCTGCCCAGCCAGCCTTTCACAATGCGCGAGACGGCGAGCCAAGCGTCCAGCAGCGCGGCGCTCCAACCGATCATCACGCGCCTAGACTCCGCGGCGGTCCGCCACGACGCGCCCGCCCTGCATCACAAGGACGATCCGGGCCGGGTCTCGCCATAGTTCCGGTTCGGCCAGCGGGTCGCCGGAAACCGCGATCAGGTCCGCGACTTTGCCCGGTTCGAGGGTGCCGACGAGGTCGGCCAGACCGAGGAGTCTCGCCGCTTCTGAGGTTGCCGCCTGTACGGCGCGGAATGCACCGAGTCCGAACTCCGCCATGTACGCCAGCTCCGCCGGCGGGTACATGCCGCTGAAGCTGTCCGTGCCCATGACAACCCGAACGCCACGATCGACTGCGTGCCGGAAGTTGGTCTGCTGGCGCTCGAAGAGATAGCGCATCTTCTCGACCGCCCAGGGCGGGACTTCGCCGCGGGCCACGCGCCCCTCGTCCATCAGGGCGAAGTTGATGTTGAAGGTGGGGACGAGCGGCACGTCGCGCTCGAGCATCAGGTCGATCCCCTCGTCGTCGATCAGGTCGCCGTGCTCGATGCTGGTGATCCCGGCCCGCAGGGCGTTCTTGATCCCGGCCGTGCCCTCGGCGTGAGCGAGCGTGCCCTTGATCCCGGCCGCTTTCGCCTCCTCGACGATGGCCCGGATCTCGTCCACCGTGAACTGGCTGGCGTCGGGAGTGTCGGCCGCCGAGAGCACACCGCCGGTGGCCATGACTTTGATCCAGTCCGCGCCGGACCGGATCTGGAGCCGTGTCGCGTGCCGGACCGCGTCCACGCCGTCGGCGATGCCCGGCGGCAGGTCGCTGACATCGGTGTCCAGCACCGCGCCGGATTGGGTCCAGCCATCGCCATGCCCGCCGGTCTGGGAGAGCGGCCTGCAGCTGACCTGAGTCCGCGGCCCCGGGAATGCCCCCGACGCGAAGGCGCGCTTGATCCCGGCCGGCGTATAGCCGGCGTCGCGGATGGTGGTGACGCCGGCCTCCAGGAAATCGCGGCCGCTCCCGAGGGCGCGCACGACAAGGTCCGTGGCGGATCGCTGGGCCTGATCCGCGACCGGCTCCAGGCGCAGGCTGAGGTGGACGTGACAGTCGATCAGCCCCGGCAGGATCGTCAGGCCGGACGCGTCGATGCGATCGGCGCCGTCGGGGTCCACCGCGGCCGCTCGCCCGGCGGAGACGATGCGTCCCTTCTCGTCCGTGACCAGGACGCCGGTGACGGCGTCGGGCGACCGACCGTCGAGGAGCCGCGCACCAACGAAGACCGCGGGACGAACGGGCGCGAGCATGAAACCTCCGTGCCTATCCGCCCTGCGGCCTCGGATCGCTCATACGGCGGCCATGGGGAGCGATGGTCTCGGCCTGTGGCTGCAGGCCGAAGCGAAGCGCGTGACCGGCCCATTCGGGGTCGGTGGCAGCCCACTTACCGGTCGTCTCTCCGGCGGCATCGGTCTGGGTTATCGAGCCGTCGCCGCGCAACACCAGCTTGCCCCCTTCGGCAAGCTCGAGCTCACGATGCTTGTAGAGTCGACCAGACGCGGTCGGCCAGGCGCGCTTCTCGCCTCGTGGCACCTAGACGCTCTTCGTCGGCGGCTTGGTCGCCGGCTTCGGCTTCTTGACCTTGGGCGGATGCTTCGGGGTCTTGTCACCCATTGATCTGCCTCCGATTATGCGGCCCACGTTCGATTCGACGAGCGTGCCGGATCGAGTCTAATCGGTCCTGAGGTATCGGACAGCCGCTCAGGCGACGGTTGCCGCTCGGCCGGTCGACGGTCCGTCCCGTGCGAGCGGGCGTGCGGTCGACTGGGTCGACTACTGCCGGTCAAGCCTCGAGGGAACGAGGACCGCCTGCACTGCGGACTTCCGCCCCCGGGCTGGGTCGAGCTGGGCGGACCAATCGAGCCGCAGGCTCCGCGCCTTCTCGACCTCTTCCGGCGCAGGCGCGGCGGCGATGGTCCATTCCAGCTTGCCGTTCACGCCGAGCAATGGACTATGGGCAAGCGCGCCCTCTGCCGCATCACCGGGCCAGCGGACGAACAGATCGAAAGCCGGTCCGGTTCCGACATTGGTCACGGTGAAGGCCACACCTGCCGGCGTGGTCTGCGTCTCGGCCAGCAGACGCGGCTTGACCCGGTCCAGCGCATGCCCGACGGCAACCCTGACGGCCGTGTAGACGAAAAGCCAGGGAACGACGAGCCACAGAACCAGCCATAGGACCATGACACCGCCGATGTCGCTCGACATTGTGGGACCCCCTTTCCTGTCACCGGCGCCCCCACCACCTGGTGGGAGTCAGCCTCTCAAACGCCTCAATAGCTCCTCGTGGATGAGACCATTAGTGACCACCGCGGACGCCCCGTCGATGGCCCGCTCTCCCGAGGCCGTCGTGAAGCGGCCGCCGGCTTCCTCCACGATGACGAGCGGCGCCGCCCAGTCCCACGGATGGGCGCCGGTCTCGATCATGGCCTCGGCCGCGCCCTCGGCCACGAGCATGTGGCCCCAGAAATCGCCGAAGCCACGCGTTCGCCATGCGGCGTCCATCGCCGCGTCGAAGCCCGGCATCAGCCCGGACGCCACGTCCGCGCGGCGGCTGCCGTACAACAGCTGCGACTCCTCGATAGTGGCGACGGTGCTCACGGTGATGCGCTCCGAGCCACGCCACGCTCCCCCGCCCCGCCACGCGACCCAGCGCTCTCGCATGGCCGGGGCGCTGACGACCCCCAGCTGCAGCTCGCCGTCGAGGGCCACGGCGATCAGCGTCGCGAAGAGCGGTATGCCGCGCACGAAGTTGTGGGTGGCGTCGATCGGATCCACGTACCAGCGCAGGCTGGCGCCGGCGGCCTCGGTGCCCTCTTCCTCGCCGACGATGCCGCAGCCGCGATATTCGGAGTTGAGGCGGCTCCGAACCATCCGCTCGATCAGCCGGTCGACCTCGGTCACCAGCGACTTGTCGGGCTTGGTAGACACCTTGACGTCGCGCCGGAACCCGGCCAGCGACATCCCGTCGGCCTCGTCGCAAAGCGACAGGGCGGTGTCGCGCCAGTGGGCCAGGTTGGTATCGGAGGCGACGGGCTTGGTCATGCGCTGATCGTAGCGGCAACGAGGGCCGCACATCGGGGAGCGGCAACCCCTACCGACGGCATCTCAATCCGGGTTCGTGACATCCGGCGCTTTCGTCGTGGACGGTAGACTTGGAGACTACCCCGAGCCATCAGGCAGAGTTCTGCCTCACGATCGAGCGCAGGAGACAGAAGCGGGAGTCATCAGTTGGCAGAAGGCAAGTCGTACCTCGAGCCCGGCTTCGTGATGAAGTCTCTGATCGGGCCGTTGGCCATGCGATCGGGCAAGATTCCAGTTCTCACAGTTGCCGGACGGACCAGCGGCCAGCCTCGCAGCTTGCCGATCGGCAGGCCCGTCGAGGTAGACGGACGCCGCTACCTTGTTTCGCCTCGCGGGGAAAC
The DNA here is from genome assembly GCA_003157875.1 of Chloroflexota bacterium. GTDB lineage: Bacteria > Chloroflexota > Limnocylindria > Limnocylindrales > CSP1-4 > Fen-1039. The sequence goes on along the minus strand of PMKV01000086.1, from coordinate 1,102 downwards.
TCACTGGGTCCGCAACTTGCGGGCGGCCGGGTGCGGCAGCTTGCGTTCACACGGCGTGACCGAGTCGTTCCGGGCAGTCGAGGTTGAGGCCGAGGAGCGCGACCATGCGATCGCGGCCTATCGCGCCGCAGCGGGGAAGCCGGTCGCGCCGGCCTTTGCGAAGCTTCCGGACGCCGCCGACCATCCCACCTTCAGACTCGACGACGCCGTGGTTGTTTCGGGTCCCAAGGGCTAGACGCTTCGGCCAGCAACCGCCGGTCCCGGCTGTTCGGGAAAGAAGAAGGGCGCCCCTTTTGGGGACGCCCTTCGGAAGTGCTGCGGGGTGGAAGCTACCGGGCGGCTTTGAGGGCCTCGGGCATGGGCTTGTGGAACTCGACCGGCTTGACGTACTTCTCGACGAGAGCGCGGCTGCCGGGGGTGCCGAGCTGCTTGAAGAGGAAGTCGACCTTGGCGGCCTGTGAGGCCAGGATCGCGTCCNNGCCTTCTTGCGGCCGGTGTAGACGAACTGCGAGTCGGTCTGATCCGGCTTGCGCTCGTCCTGGCAGTTGGCGAAGACCCATTCCTCGATCGCCTTGTGCATCTCGGCCGGGAAGGCCGGGTGCTCGAACAGGGCGTTCTGGAAGCCGGTTGCGAGGTGGATCTCGGCGCAACCGGTGGCCGGGAACTTGTGGAACATGTCGTCCGGCAGGGTGCTGGCGCCGTGCTGAACCGCACCCGAGAGGCCGTACGATCGGGCGACCGTCGAAAGCTCGGTCAGAACGTTGAAGTCGAGGGCTACCTCGGCCACGCCGCCGTCCGCGAGCGGAGTGCCGCCGTGGCTGGTGCCTGTCTGGACGGAGACCTTCGAGAGGCCGATCGCGCCCTTGGCGCGCGCGTCCAGCTCGCGGCGGTAGCCGTCGAGGTAGGCCTTGAGCTCGTCCGGAGTCGAGTTCTTCTTGCCGACTTCTCCGATCTCGCCGCCGACGCTGACGGTCGCGCCGTCGGTCTCGAGCGAGCGGATGAGAGCGGTAAGCTCGGCCGCCCGCATGTAGTTCTGGTGCTGCTGCTCTTCGAGGGTCGGGAAGGAGAGATCGACGAGCGTCGAGCTGTCGATGTCGATGTT
>PMKV01000014.1 GCA_003157875.1 Chloroflexota bacterium | reverse complement strand
GCTATCGGTGGATCCGGGCTAAGTATCTCCGCGATCCGCTCATCAAAACTCACGGGGAGCCCGCGCGGGCTCTCTCGGTGAAAGCTCCTCAGCCCTGGGCGGCGATCGCCCCGGCGAGGGTTGTGAGCTTGGCCAGGTCGGACTCACCGGAGATGTAGACAGTCCCGCCGTCTGTGTGGTACAGGAGTCCGAGGACTGCGCCCGTGTCGTCGGAGCTCTTCCCGATGACTGCCTCCTTGCCCAGGCCGGGGAAGTTCGTGGGGTTCACGAACAGGATCGACTTCTGCATCTCATAGTCGGAGGCTGGGTCGACGTGGACAGCCAGGTCGTAGCTGAGCCCCTGGATGGTCACCTCGCAGGTCCTCATGTCACTTGACGGACTGGTCGTCACGGTGGAGCCGGCGCCGTAGACCTTGGCGGCCACGGCGTCGGTGACGACGGAGCAGGGGTCGATCGTGGCCGCGCCGGTTGAGCTGCTGCCCGTCGTCGACGCCGACGAACTGCCACCCGTTGGGGAAGTGGTCGTGACAGCCGTGCTGTTGCCCGAGCTGCAGGCCGAGGCGACAACCGCGAGCAGCGCGAGCGCGCCGACCCCGACGGTGAGCATTCGGCGGCTCCGAGTGCCGCGGGCCGAGGGGTGCTGAGGGTGGTCGGGACGGGTCACGGTGGTCTCCTCGCAAGCGACCGGCGACCGCCGGCGCACAGTGCATCTGCAAAGTACGTTGAGGATAGTCACCGAGTCCGCCGTCGCGCCGGGTTGACCCACCGGGTAGGACAAAACCGCCCCAGTCGGGCGGGTCGCTCCAGCACGACTAGCATCGGGCATGTGCTTGCCTCGCGCATCTATTCCGGGGCTCGCTTAGTCGGGGGTTCCATCAATGGGTCAGTCGCGGTCGCCGCAAGAGCCGAGTTCGCAGCAAGCTCCTAATGCGGCTCCGGAGTGGGTTCCCAACGAGGCGGTCCCCCAGAAGCCAGATGCGCAGCTGACTACTGCGCAGGGATCGGCCTCGCAGCCCCCGGCGCCTCAGCGGGCCGGTCGTCGGATTGGTCGCAGGGCGCAGCTGGTCGGCCTCCTGCTGATCCTGGTAGTGATGGGTGCCGTGGCTTTCGTCGGCCAGGGGCTTCTCACCGGGACGCCCGGTTCCACGGCAGCCACGCAGACCGTGTGGCAGAACATTACGGCCGGCATCACCGACGGCACAGTCCCAAAGCAGACGGCCCTGGAGGCCTTCGCCTACCTGTACCAGGTCGACATCCCAGGCGTGACCGTCCCCAAGGGGATCGAAGGCAACGACGAGCCCACGTCGGGCAGCGGCGCGATGCGCTGGGTCCAGGCCAACTGGGCCGAGCTGACACCCGACCAGCAGGCCGTGATCAACCGCTACCTGGTGCCAGGCCCCAATGACGTCGCGCTCCCGGCAGATACCGCCAGCCCGGTCACATCGGGCGCCGACGGCGCCACGAAGCCCGAATTCCAGCTGATGGCAGCCCGCAAGACCGCGTCGGTAGGGGCAGCTCCGGCTCCGGCTGCGCCCGCCGACGTCGCCGTTGCCCTGGAAGCCGAGCTGGTCGCTGACCTCGCACATCTCGGTCCGAAGCTTGGCCTGCCCATCCTGAAGGTCGGATTCATCGACACGGACGTCAAGATCCACGTGAGCGACCTGGACGGCGGCAATACCCTCTTCACGACTCAAGCCAAGGTCATGCTGAATGGCCACTACCGGCCGTGCGATGTCACGGTCTGGTCGAACGCCTGGCAGGGTCAGGTCTCGAGCGACGGCGCGATTTCGCCGGCCCTCCACGTCGAGATGACCCACGAGGCGGTCCACTGCTATCAGAACGTGGTCTGGGGCGACCTCGCAACCGGCTATGCGATTCCCCCCTGGATCACCGAAGGGACGGCGATCTACTTCGCGACCGACGACACCAAGATCGAAGAGCACCAGCTCGCGGGCATGTGGAAGTACGACTACTTCACGCCTGAGACCCCGCTCACGAACCGCTCTTACGACGCCTTCGGCTACTACTCACTCCTGGCCACCAAGGGCCGAGACATGTGGGCGCGGATACTGATGGCATGGCAGGCGGCAGCCAAGGGACCGGAGCGATCCAACGCGTTCATAGCCGTATTCGAAGGCGACGATTCGGACATTCGCGACAACTGGGCCGAGTCGTACCTGCGTCAAGAACCGTGGGGAGAGCCCTGGATCGCCTCTGGCTTCGGGCTGCCAGCCGATGCCCAGGTCTCCCGGCACCCCGCCCAAGCCCAGCCCTCGCCCGGCTGGACGGGCTCGCTGCTCCCCAGATCGAATACGGTCTTGAGCGTCAGCGCGAGCACCGGCGAGGTCGTGACGGTGTCGACGGACGGCTTGGCCAGCGTCCACGACGAGAGCGGCCACAGCACCCTCCACTTCCAGAACCAAAGCTTCTGCACCGCCGCCAGCTGCGTGTGCCCGTCTGGGACTCTCCTGCAAGGCAAGGACATGGCCCCGCAGAAGCTCACCCTCCCGTTCGTGGCCGCCTTCAACGCGCCCTCCGGCGGATCCAACTACAGCGTCACCGCGGACAAGCTCGACGACATATGCAAGAAGCCGGCCACTCCCGTACCGGCGGCGCCGGCGGGTACTCAGGAGGCGCCGGCGGGCACTCAACCCACGCCGGCCCAGCCGACCGGCTGCGGGTCAAGCTGCAGCGGCTCCAATGGCGACCCGCACCTGCAGAGCGTCAATCAGTACCATTACGACCTCCAGGCCGCGGGTGAGTTCACGCTCCTCCGCTCTGCCGACGGCAGCCTCGACATCCAGGCCCGACAGGAACCCTACGGATCTGGCTTCGTCTCGATCAACACCGCAATCGCGGCCAGGGTGGGCAGCCATCGCGTCGGCATCTACATGACCGACGCCGGCCTCCAGGTTCACCTCGACGGCGGCGCCGTAGATCTGACCGCCGGCCCAAAGGGCCTCGGCGGCGGAGCCAGCATCTCCGCCTACCCCAAGGGCTTCGAAATCGACTTCCCGGACGGCACGAAGATGTGGACGCTGTCGGTCGGCAAGTGGGGCATCAACGCCCAGATCAGCCCATCGGATAGTCTCAAGCAAGGCGGCGTGGGCGTACTCGGCCCGATCGTGCCGGGTGGTTTG
>PMKV01000075.1 GCA_003157875.1 Chloroflexota bacterium | reverse complement strand
ACGGCGACGGCGTCGGCGAGCTCGGTACCATCGAAATATACGATCCCGCCGGCGGGACCTCGGTCGTAGTCAAGCCACCGGCCGGCATGCCATCGGAATCCGCGGTGGTGCTGCTCGCCGACGGTAGGGTACTCATCGCCGGCGGCTGGTACACGTACGACACGACTTCGAACGCCACCGTGATCTTCGACCCGGCGAGCGGCGGGTTCAGCAACGGACCGCTCATGGCCGAGCCCCGACAAGGAGCGACGGCGACGCTGCTCGAGGACGGGCGAGTGCTGATCGTCGGAGGAGACAACGAAGGCCATGGCTACATCTTCCCGAACTCCAACGCGGAGTTGATCGATCCGTCGCACCCACTCTCCCAGTCCACCTTGCTCGTGCTCCAGGATTTCGCGACAACTTCTACCCTGCTCTCCGACGGACGCGTTCTCGTCGCGGGATGGGGCGCGTACGACAACGGCGCGGGTTGCATAACCCCGGTAGTCTCGGAGGTCTTCGATCCGGGGACGGAGAGGTTCACCCCCGTGGGTCCGATGTCGACGCCGAGTACTGGGTCGACTGCGATCAAGATCCAGGATGGTCGAGTGCTTTTCTTCGGCGGGGTGGACTCGAAGTGCGCGGCCACGGGTACCGTTGAGGCGTTCGACCCGGACAGCGGGACGTTCCAGGTGATCGCGACCGGGTTCCCAGACCTCAGCGGCTTCAGCGCGACGCTGCTGGACGACGGCGAGATCCTGATCGCCGGCGGCAGCAGCAGAAGCAGCGGCGACTTGGCGGCTGCCAGCTGGTTCATCAGGCCCTGATGACCTTGAAGCACGGATTCTCGAATGGGAACCTGCCGGCCGCACGATGCGAGCGATGGAGGGGTCATGATGCGACCGATTATTGAGGAGGAGAGGGTGCAAACCGGGCGTCTCGCCCGAATTGGCTCAATCCTATTTCTGCTATTGGCTGTCACTGCCTGCTCGAGCAGTGCCACCTCCCGCCCGACCGCAAGCTTGCGCCCGATGGCGTCGGCCACGCCCAGCCCGAGGCTCGTCACCAGCAGCGCCGGGCCTGCGACGCCGTCGCCGATTCCGACCACCAGGCCATGGGGCAGCCCGCGCTCGATGACGCCGGCCACGCTAAAGCCTGGCCCGGCCATGACCGTTGCTCGCGCAGGCCAGGCTACGGTTCGTCTCGGTGATGGCCGCGTCCTGATCATGGGCGGCAGCGTTCCACGCACGAGCAAGTGCCCGATGATGTGCGAACCCCCCGCCACCGCGAGCGTGGAGATCTACGACCCGAGCACCGGCAAGTTCAGTCCCAACGGTTCGCTGGCCGAGCCGCGCACCGGTGGGGATGCCGTGCTACTGGACGACGGCCGCGTGCTCGTGTCCGGTGGCTATGGCGAGGACGCCGGCTGGCTCAATACGATCGAGATCTACGACCCCGCCACGGGGACCTCGGCCGTGGTCCCGGGCACGCAAGAACTGCCTGTCTATTCCACGGTGCTGCTGCTCGCCGATGGCAAGGTTCTCATTGCCGGCGGCTCGTACGACAACTGCTACACAACCTCGGACGCCACCCTGATCTTCGACCCGGCGAGCGGCGGGCTCAGCGCCGGGCCGCAAATGGCTAAGCCCCGACAGGGAGCGATGGCGACGCTGCTCAATGACGGGCGAGTGCTGCTCGCGGGAGGCGCGTACTGCATCGGCTACCTCACATATATGAACGACAACGCGGAGTTGATCGATCCGTCGCATCCCCTTTCCCGCTCCACGTTGTTGGTGTCTCCCGACCCGACAACTTCTACCCTGCTCTCGGACGGACGGATTCTCGTCACGGACACAGGCGCTGGTTGCATGACCCCGGCTGTCTCGGAGATCTTCGATCCGGGGACGGAGAAGTTCACCCCGGTGGGTCCGATGAGCACGCCGCGCAGTGGATCGACTGCGATCAAGATCCAGGACGGTCGAGTGCTTTTCATCGGCGGCGAGATGAACTCGACCTGCGTGGTCGTGGACACGGTTGAGGCGTTCGACCCGGACAGCGGGACGTTCCAGGTAATCGCGACCGGGTTCCCAGACCTCAGCGGCTTCAGCGCGACGCTGCTGGACGACGGCGAGATCCTGATCGCCGGCGGATCAGGCAGCGGCGACTGGAACTACTCGATGACGGCTGCCAGCTGGTTCATCAAGCCCTGATGACGTTGAAGCATGTCGTCTCCATCGCCGCGGCCGCGGCCCTGTGCATGACGCTGACCGGCTGCTCCGGGCAGACCGCGTCCCCGTCGTCCGCGCCGACCCCGGCCCCGACCCCCACGCCGAGCGCCACGCCATCGCCCTCGTTCAGCTGCACGGCCGCACTGGTACTCGCGCAAGTTCACCAACTGTTCGCCGGACAGGACTTCGAGGCCCACTACCTGACCATCGGCGACAAGTTCACGCTCTCGGTCTGGCTGGTGGACCCGGAGATCGACCCGGCGACGCCCCTCTCAGGCATGGCCGCTGCCGACCGCCAGGCCCTGGAGCGCGGGCTCTCGATCTCATACCAGGTGGTCGACCAGATCCCGTGCGCGCAACGGGTGTTCGACCAGGTCAATCCCATGATCGTCGACGGCCGCTTCCAGCATTGGTACAAGGACTTCCTCCCCGTCAGCGCCTTCGTGGGCCTGCACGAGCCCACCACGGACGACCTGATCGCCGCGGTCGAAGCCACCGGGACCGCACTCGAAGAACCCCGCGCCACAGTGCCGCAGTCGGCTCAAACCTCGGCGGCGAGTTCATGCGGTTGGTCTGAGGCGCGAGCCGCCATCCATGCCTACCTCGGCGCCGAAGCCAACACGGCCGCCTACCTGATCATCGGCGCAAGACTCGTGGCGCCGGGCAACCCGACGCCCAACTCACCTGACGACGTGGGCGTGGAGGCTCAGTGGCCCGTGCGTGACACGGCGGAGGCTGCCGATCCGCTGGTCCGTGAGCGTCTGGACCACGTCGCCGAGGCTCTGGCCTGCCTGTGGCCGGCCATCGACTCGCTGGAGGCCTTCGTTGTGGACCCAGCAGGTCGGACCGTGGTCTATGCGGTAGTGCCGGGGTCGGTCATCCGAGCGCGGGCGATTCCGCTGCCCCCGGGCGGCGTCCGCATCTATCACCTGAAGCCCTCGGCGCAGCCGTAGGGTTGCGCGGGCCCCGCAAAGGGCCTACGGGTCCGGCGATGAGACGGGCACGTAGCCGCTTTGCCTCACGACGCGCTGGCCATCCGCGGAGAGCAGCCAGTCCCTGTACTTGAGCGCCGGGCTTCCAGCCGCCGCGTCCTTACGCGTCACGACGTACACCTCGGCCGCCAGCGGGTAAGCCCGCGACGAGATCGTCGCCGACGTCGGCTTGACTCCGTCGACGCCGATCATCTTGACCTGCGGATTCGAGAACATGACCGCGGCGTAGTAGTAGACGGAGAAGCCGAGACCGAGCCTGTCCCCGGCGGCGCCGGTCACGGGATTGCCGCCGATGGCGTTGTACGGACCGGCCATCGTCTGAACGACCATCTGGGGCGCGTCAACAATTGGAGTGGAGCCCATGACCATCGACTTCATCAGCTCCTGGCTGCCGGAGTTCGGCTCGCGCTGGTAGGCGTGGATCTGGGCCGTCGGATCGCCCAGGTCGATCTTCGCCCCGCTCCATGTGGTGATCTTGCCGGCGTAGATGTCGCGCAGCGTCGCGAGGGGCATGTTTTCGGTGGGGTTGTTCGTGTTGACGAGGAAGACGAAGGCGTCNNCGTCTTGCCCTCGATGAGGTTCACGTAGGCGTTGTGCGTGGTGCTGAACTTGATGCCGGTGATGGTCGACGCGGACGCCGACGGAATAGCGGCGTTCGGATCAGGCACGTACGTACGCTCGATGTTC
>PMKV01000063.1:11188-11341 GCA_003157875.1 Chloroflexota bacterium | reverse complement strand
AGGGTGTACTGGAACAGGTTGTAGGTGCCGCCGTACAGCGAGGCGCTGGTGACGATGTTGTCGCCGGCCCGGGCCAGGTTGAGGATCGTCAGCGTCTCGGCGGCCTGACCGGAGGCGACGCCGAGGGCGCCCACGCCACCCTCGAGAGCGGCG
>PMKV01000063.1:0-11183 GCA_003157875.1 Chloroflexota bacterium | reverse complement strand
GCTCGTGGTGGCGTAGATCGGGACGGCGCGCGCCTTGGTCGTCGGGTCGACCGACTGGCCGGCGTGGATGGCGAGCGTCTCGGTCTTCTGGGCGGGTGCGGTCTGGTCGGACACGGGGTGTTCTCCTGAAGTGGTCGCCTCGCGGCGGGGATGCTCAGCTTGCGGTTGATCCCGGGGAGCCCTGGGGCGGGCGTAGCCAACCTGGGTTGGCTTTGGCGGGAGTGGCGGCTGCCCGATGCGGGGCCAAGCGAGCTTGGCCTTGTCCGGAGAAACAAAGAACCGCGGCTCCTGCGAGGAGTCGCGGCCCCGGGACCGATCCTTGGTCCGGCTACGTTGCTAGGTAGTCCAGAACCTCAGACCCCATCCTCCGCACTTCGGGGCCGCCGTGTCATGGACATCATCGAACTGCGCAAGGACGAGGCCCTGCGCAAGTTCTCCCGGCGGCTGAAGGCGATGGCGTTCATTGGTCGCGAAGTGTAGGGGCAACGCTGCGATTTGCGCAAGCGTGTCGTCATATGGATCGCCGGCGGCCCGCGAGCCGGTCCGCCCAGATCGGAAATACGGCCGTCTGAGGCCTAAGCTTGTCGGGCGTCCCCCCGTCAGCCAGTACCCGCCGCAGCCCGCCCCGGAGAGACGACCATGACCGCGCCGACCCAACCTCGCTCCTACGGCATCGAAACCCGGGCCGTCCATGCCGGCGCCGCGCCGGATCCCACGACCGGTGCCCGCAACGTGCCGATCTACCAGACCACGTCGTATGTCTTCCACGATGCGGACCACGCCGCCGCGCTCTTCAACCTGGAGACGGAGGGCTACATCTACACGCGGCTGGGCAATCCCACCGTAGCCGCCCTTGAGGCGCGGGTCGCGAGCCTGGAGGGTGGCACCGCGGCCGTCGCGGCGGCCTCGGGGCACGCGGCCCAGTTCCTGACCTTCTTTACCCTCATGGGGCCGGGCGATCATTTCGTGGCCTCGCGCTTCCTGTACGGCGGGTCGATCACGCAGTTCAGCCACACCTTCCCGCGCCTGGGCTGGCACGGAACCTTCGTCGATCCGCGCGACCTCGACGACGTGCGGGCGGCCATCACCCCGACGACGAAGCTCATCTTCACCGAGAGCCTGGCCAACCCGGGCGGCGTGGTGGTGGATCTGGCGGCGCTGGCCGGGGTCGCCCACGAAGCCGGCATCCCGCTGGTCGTCGACAACACGCTGGCCACTCCTTACCTGTGGCGGCCCTTCGAGTGGGGCGCGGACATCGTCGTCCACTCCATGACCAAGTTCCTCTCCGGCCACGGGACCTCGCTCGGGGGAGTGGTGGTGGAGTCGGGCAAGTTCGACTGGGCGCGCGACGGCAAGTTCCCGGCCCTGACGGAGCCCGATCCGGCCTACCACGACCTCGACTTCTACGAGACCTTCGGGGACGTGGCCTTCTGCACCAAGACCCGAGCCGTGGCCCTGCGCGACCTGGGCCCCGCGCTCTCGCCCCAGAACGCCTTCTACATCCTGACCGGCATCGAGACGCTGCCGCTGCGCATGGATCGCCATGTGGCCAACGCCACGGCCGTGGCAACGTTCCTCGCCACTCACCCGGCGGTGGCCTGGGTCAGCTACGCGGGGCTGCCCGCCAGCCCGTACCGGGCTCTCGCGGAGAAGTACCTGCCCAAGGGCGCCGGCTCCGTCTTCACGATCGGCCTCCGGGGCGGCTACGACGCCGGCGTCCGGCTCGTCGAGTCGGTGGAGCTGTGGTCGCACCTGGCCAACGTCGGCGACACGCGCAGCCTGATCATCCACCCCGCCTCGACGACGCATCGCCAGCTGACCGACGAGCAACGCGACGCGGCCGGCGCCGGCAACGAGGTCATCCGGCTGTCGGTGGGCATCGAGACGGCGGCGGATCTGATCGCGGACCTGGATCAGGCCCTGGGGCGCGCGGCTTAGCGGCGGGGGCGGCTCGGAGGCGCCATCGCGTCGAGGCGGGCATGCGCCCGCCGAGTCAACGGGTTCTCCTCGCCCAGGGTTCGGCGGTAGCCGTCCACAACCGTTCTGGCCTGATTTCGGGCGGCGATCTTCTTGCCCATCTCCATCAACGCGTTGGCGTCGCAGCCGACCAGCTCGAGGGTGTCCGAGTCCTCGGGGCCGGGTTGCTTGCGCAGGATCGCCAGCGCTTCGCCGTACATGATGTGGGCTGCGGCCGGGTCTCCAAGCTTCAGAGCCACATCCCCAAGATGGCCGCGCAGATCGCCCACCGCCCGGCCGCGTTTGCCCTGAACGCGGATCTGGCCTTCGATGGTCGTCTGGTAGGTGACGCGGGCGGCCTCGAACTGGCCGAGCCTCTCCAGCGTGAGGCCGAGGTCGTGGCCCAGGGTGAGGGTGCGAGGATCGTCGGCGCCAAGCGTCTCCGTGCTGTTGGCATACAGCCGACCCAGCGGACCGGCAACTCGCTCCGAGATTCGTCGCGCCGCCTCCTCATCGCTGAGGTCGTCGAGCGCCTCCGCCAGCCAGATGAGGCTATCGAGGGTGCGTTCGTCGCGGGGCCCGTGGACCTGCTCGTGGGTGTCAACGAGCTGCTGCCAGCTCGCGCGGCTGGCCTCCAACTCGCCGACCTTGCCGAGCTCCCAGGCCAGGCCGCGCAGGGCGTCGAGCGTCTCGTCGGCCTCCGAACCCAGGCGGCGGTCCTGTGTTTCGTACAGCCGGGAATAGGCGCGCCGGGCGTCGGCGTGGGCCTCCATCTTGCCCAGGACGCGGGTCAGGCCCTGGAGAGTCCAGACCGTGTCCGGCTCGTCGGCGCCGATCGAGCGGGTCCGGGCGTCGGCCAGCTCGCCGAAGAGGGCCGCGGCGCCACTCAGATCCCCGAGCTGCTCCTCGTTCCAGGCCAGGTCGCCGATTGCCCACAACGTGGCCGGATGCTCGGGGCCCAGGACCTTCTGGCGGCGGTCGAGGAGCTGCACGTCGATGTCGTGGGCCCGCTTGTGATCGCCGCTGCGACCGACCGCGTCGGCCAGGCCCGCCATGGCGTCGAGCGTGGCGATATCGTCCGGCCCGCTGAGTCGCGTTAGCTTGTCGAACAGGGCGCGATACGAGGCCGCGGCCGCCTTGGCCTCGCCCAATCGCAGCAGCAGCCGGCTGTGCTGGCTCATCGCTCCGATCGCGTCGGGCGAATCGGGCCCGTATGCGGCGATGGTCGAGGCCAGAGCCTGCTCCGAGAGCGAGCGCCCCGAGGCCCGATCGCCCGTGCCGCACAGGGCTCGAGCCAGTCCGAACATCGCGTCGAGCGTGTCGGGGTGGGTCGGTCCGAGGACGCGCCGGCTCCGGTCGACCCGCTCGGCGAGAATCTCGCAGGCTCGCGGGAAGTCCTCCATGGTGATGAGCACGCTGCCGAGGTTCGTCATCGTCCGCAGCGTCAGGGCATTCTCCGGACCGAAGACCCGCCGCTGAGTGTCCAGCAGTTGCTCGAACGTGGCCCTTGCGGCGGCGTTGTCGCCCAGGGCGCGATGCGTCAGCCCCAGGTTGTGGAGGGCGCTGAGGGTGGCCGGGTCGTCGGCGCCCAGGGTGTTGCGCCGGCCGTTGTAGACGCGCTCGTACATCGGCCGCGCCGGACCGGGCTCATCCATGTAGGAGAGAGCCACGGCCAGGCCGTGTACGGCGGAAAGGGTGTCCAGGTTGCGCGGGCCCAGGACGCGGTCGCAGCGCTCCAGGAGGACGGTGTAGGCGTCGCGGGCGGCGAGGTACTCCTCCAGCTCGATCGCGATGGCGGCCAGGCGTGCCTCGACTTCGATAGTCGTCGGATGGTCCGGCCCGAGGAGCTTGCGCCGCGCCTCCAGCACCTGCCGGCAGATCGGCCGCTGGACCCTGGGGTCTTCTATTCCTTCGAGCAGAACGCTGAGGTCCTGCAGCGCCGCCAGGCCGGCAATTGCTCTGGCCGGGCTACCGGCCGTCGCGCGATCCATCGACAGAGCAGAATCTCCTACGAGCCCCGAGTGCGGCCAATGATGCCAGGTTCGGCGCTCGCGGTCCGATCCCGGCGGTCGAGGGTACGATACGCGACGGGGGTTCCCGGCGGGCGCGGCCGATGCCGACCGGCACGGCACATCGATACGGGACGACCTGGAACCCGGAGGAGTCTCGGTGCGGTCGATCGAAGTCGAAGTCGCGAACGAGTCCGGCCTGCACGCCCGACCGGCGGCGGTCTTCGTTCGGGCCGCGGCGGCGTTCGACTCGACCGTTCGCCTCGAGAACCTCACCCTGGCCCGACCATCCACCGACGCCAAGAGCATCGTCGGAATCCTGTCGGCCGGTGTCGAGCAGGGCCACGTCGTCAGGGTCGAGGCCGATGGGGCCGACGAAGAGCTGGCGGTCGAGACGCTGGGCGGTCTGCTCGGCCGGCTTGACGGCCCGGCTGGCAGGAGCAGGCCCGTACGGCTCGTCGGCACACCCGCGTCCCCGGGGATCGCAGTCGGACCGACGTGGCGATACCGGCCCCGCGGCGCCGCCGGTGCGCCGATCGTGGCGGTCTCCTCCACCGGAGAGGCGGAGCTCCGGATCCGCAAGGCCTCCGACGCGGCCGCGGCCCAGCTCCAGGCCCTGGCGGACCGGCTGTGCGAGATGAACCGCCCCGGGGACGCCGAGATACTCGAGGCCCAGGCCTTGATGGCCGTCGATCCGGCCATCGTCGATGAGGCGATCCGACTGGTCCGCGGGGGCATGGGTCCGGTTGACGCCGTGCTGACCGCGGCCGAGTCCTCGGCCGAGGTTCTGGCCGGGCTCGAGGACGCCCTGCTGGCGGCCCGCGCCGCGGATGTCAGGGACGTGGCGGCGCGGATCGCCCGCTCACTCGGCGGTGCCCACGTCGAGCTGCCGGCGGCCCCGGCCGTAGTGATCGCCGACGAGCTGCCGCCGTCGTTGCTGGCGGAGATGCCTCCGGGTCTGGTGCTCGGAGTGGCTCTGGCCGGCGGCTCCCCGACGGCCCATGCGGCCATCCTGGCCCGCAGTCTGGGCATTCCGGCGGTCGTGGCGGTGGCGGAGCTGCTCGAAGCCGCCCGTGGCCCGGCGACGATGGCGATCGACGGCGAGAGCGGGGAGGTCTTCGTCGACCCGTCCGAGGCCCAGCTCCGGGATCTGGCCGATCGCCAGGCCCGCCGAGGCAACCGCGATCGCGCCGCGGCCGCGCTCCGAGGCCGTCCCGCCGCCACCGCCGATGGGCAGCGGATAGCTCTGCTGGCCAACATCCGCAGCCCCGACGACGCCGTTCGCGCCCTCGAGGCCGGAGCCGAGGGCGTCGGCCTCTTTCGGACCGAGTACCTGTTCATGCGCCGCCACTCCCCTCCGGGCGAGGAGGAGCAGGTCATCCAATACCGCCGGGCGATGGAAGTTTTCGCCCATCCAGGGTCGGCAGCGCGGGCGCCGTCGGCGAGATCGGTCACGCCCGCAGGGTCGGTCGTGGTCCGCCTGGCGGACATCGGAGGGGACAAAACCATTCCCTACCTCGGTCGCGCGGAGGAGCCCAACCCGTTTCTCGGCGTGAGGGCCATCAGGCTGGCCCACGAGTCGCGTGAGCTCCTGTTGACCCAGCTGCGAGCGGTCTGGCGCGCCGCCGGCCTGGCCGGGGTCACGCCGCACGTCATGGCCGCGATGGTGGCCACGATCGCCGACGCCGAGCTCCTGATCGAGCTCCGCGACGAGGCCAGGAGGGATGTCGTTGCCACGGGGACGGCTTGCCCGGAGCGGATGGTCACCGGGGTGATGATCGAGGTGCCGTCGGCGGCGATGATGGCGCTCGAGCTGGCGCGCCTCGTCGACTTCTTCAGCATCGGCACCAACGACCTTACGCAATACGTCCTGGCGGCCGACCGCAGCAACCCATCACTGGCCCGGCTTCAGGATGCCCTCCACCCGGCCGTGCTGCGGACGATCGCTTCGGTCGTGACGGGCGCGGACGCGGTCGGTATTCCGGTGGCGGTCTGTGGCGAGCTGGCCGGCGATCCCGCCGGGGCACTCGTTCTGGTGGGCCTCGGCGTGGACGAGCTCTCGGCCGACGCCGGCTCGCTGGATGGCATTCGGGCGGCCCTGGCCGGCGTGACCGGCGACGAGTTGCGAGCTCTGGCCTCGCGGGCCCTGACGGCCGTCGACGCGGAGACGGTCAGGGGCTACGCGAACGACCTACTGGCGTCGAGGCGCTAGGCCGCCGGAGGCTGCATACCGCCGGGGTTCGTCACCGTTCGGAGCGAAACCGCCATCTCGCGGTTGACCAGCAGGGTGCGGAACCACTCGCTGACCGGTTCGTCGCAGAACTGGTATTCGAGGACCGCGTCCGTGATGGCGACCATGGTTGGCCGGCGATTGATGCCGCGCACCGGATTGGCCGTGGGCGGGGCATGCATGAATCCTTCGGCGCAGTACGGACCGAGCTTCATGGTCACGCCGTTCGGCTTGGTCGCGAGGCGTCGCTTGGGGTCTCCGCGCGGACCGCTGGCAACGACGATGTCGAGCTCGTCGCGCTCGATCTCGAGCTTGTCGAACGCTTGCTTGTGACCGTCGAGGGTGCTGACCAGGGTCACGTCGTGGACGACGATGCTGCGGCGGCTGTTGAGCAGGTCGGCCAGGCGCGCGTCGTCGAGATCGACCTTCCCCTCAACGCGGCAGTCCTCTGAAAAGCCTACGAAATCGATCTTGTTTCCCATGTCATCCCCAGTTGGCTCGTGGCGCATCCTGTGGAATCTCCTATGGGATTAATCGGCTGGGTAGTCCCGATGAAGATACGCCGAATGGGGTAAGTGACCGTTCGTAACCCACCGTACGCAACGAGACTTAGGGAGCGCAGGACAACCGGCCGCATAACCGACGCCGACCGGCTGGTCGCGGCGCCGGTGGGCTCGAGGTCGGGCCCTACGAAGTTGGCGTCACGCCCGTGTCGGGGGCCTTCGCGCGCCGGCCTACGCGCCGCTCCTCGCCGCGCAGAAGGCGGCCGATGTTGTCCAGGTGGAAGACCCAGATCAGGCCCGGCACTCCGACGCCGTACACGAAGTAGATGGGCGGAAGGGCGGTCGTGTAGATGGGCGGTAGCGGCGCGGCCGCGGTTATGGCGATCATCGCGATTCCGCCGACCAGGCTCGCGCCGAGCGATCCGATCGACGAAATGCGGGTGAGCACGATCCCCAGGACGAATACGGGGAAGATCGCGACCAGGATGATCGGGGCCAGGACGATGGCGCCGCCGGCCGCCGGAGCGATGCCGCGGCCCCCGTGGAACCCGATGTACGGCGAGCGACTGTGCCCGATGACGGCGGCCAGCGCGGCCAGGACCTGCGGAACCGGCCCACCGCCGATGGCGATCACGAGCAGCACCGCCACGGCCGCCTTGACCACGTCCAGCGTGCCGGAAACCGCCGCCCAGCGATAGCCGACGGCACGCGAAACGTTGGCGCCGCCCGTTCGGCCGCTGCCGATGGTCCGGGGATCGGGGCCGCCGATGAGCCTTGGAACGATGATCCCGAATGGGATTCCGCCGAGTAGATAGCCGGCCAGTACGGCGACGGCGACCCGGACGAGGTCTATGTTCTGCATCTGCGGGAGTATACGGGCACCGAATCGGCCGCGGAGGCGGGTCTCCGCGCTAGCGGCCGGACCTCTCCGGCGCCGCGAGCTCGGCCAGGAGCCGCTCGGGATGGCCCTTGAACCAGACCCGACGTGCCGGATCCGCGGCCACTTCCTCGACCAGCGCCGCCAGGCGGGCATTGACCGGAGTCGCCACGCCGACCTCCGAGCCGAAGCGGGCGACCGCCCCGTTCATCCACGCCACCTCGCTCTGATCGGCGCACGGAGCGTCCGGCGGAGCGGATGCGACGTGGATCCGCAGCGACGGCGCCT
Source organism: Chloroflexota bacterium (assembly GCA_003157875.1). GTDB lineage: Bacteria > Chloroflexota > Limnocylindria > Limnocylindrales > CSP1-4 > Fen-1039. The sequence goes on along the minus strand of PMKV01000063.1, from coordinate 3,320 downwards.
TGCCGGAGCGAGCCCCGCCGGCGACACGCGTCAGGATCGGCCGGACCAGCGGCGCCGGCAGCCGCAGCCCCAGGACGAGCAGCGGGACCGGGCCGCGTGGGATGGAGACCGGCCTCACTCCGAGGCCGCGCATCACCGCCACCGTCTCGCGGAGCTGGCGCCTCTCCACCTCGAACAGCCGTGGGTCGCGGTAGATGGCGTCCGCGTCCATGTCCAGGATCGCGCCGGTCGCGTTGGCCATGAGGTTGGCCAGCAACTTGGACCACTTCATCGAGGCCGCGTCCCGCAGCTCGACGGCCGGCAGCCCGGCCCGAGTGAAGTCGTCCATCAAGCCCCGCACCAGCGGCCGGGCCGAGTCGTTTGCCGCAGCCAGCCCAATGCCCCCGCGACCCAGCCAGTGGACTTCGTCCTCCGACCCCAGCCTGATCGGTGCCGTCAACGAGCCGGCGAGCATCGGCGCCGCCGGTCGTATCTCGGCCGCGATCACCTCCGCGCCGATGCCGTTCTCGACGGTCAGGGTCGGCACCTCGGGCCAGCGCAGCGTCGGCGCGAGTGCCTCGCGCAGTGCCGGCATCTTCACGGCCACGATGATCAGGTCCGGGGCGGGAGCGTCGGCGGTCTTGGTGAATCGATGGACCGGGATCGTGAGCCGCGAACCGTCCGGACGAACCAGTACGAGCGGACGATCGGAGTCCGGCTCGAAGATTCGGATGAGCGTCACGTCGTGGCCGATAGACCCGAGCAGCCCGCCCAGGAACGAGCCCACCGCGCCGGCGCCCACGACCAGCGTTCGGCGGCGGGCGCTGGCTCCATCGAGGGACCCGTGGATGGCGGAGCCGGTCGCCGTTGCGACGGCACCTTCCGGCGTGTTCGTTGCCTGCGATCCTGATGCTGACATTGGCTAAGGCTAACCCGGATGACCTCACCGGGTTTCGGCCTGGGCGTGCGCGTTGGGGCGCGCGTGACACTCGGAAAGTGAACGGCCAATCACGGCGTCGTGCCAGACTTATTACCACCAGTGGTAATATTGGCCGATAATACCGGGAGGCGGGTGTGAAATACCGTTTGCAGCAGGAGTCGCTCGTCGGGTCTCTTGAAGACCTGGATCAGCGATGCCGGCTCTTCAACAACCTGCCGATCGACCCAACCCACGAGCAGTGGCTCCGACAGCGGGCCTGGATTCGGACAATCCATGGCACCACCCGTATCGAGGGGAACACGCTCTCCGATGTCGAGGTCGAGGCGCTGCTTGCCGGGGAGGGCTCGTCCGGCATCAACCAGAGAGAAGCGCGCGAGATCATCGGAGCACGCGAGGCGCTCTCTCTGGCCGACCGGCTCGCAGCGGAGGGCGTTGTTCCGGACGAGGGGGTCATCCGCGAGATACACAGGCGGGTTCTCTGGAACCAGAGTCCGCTGCTGACACCGGGCGAGTATCGCAGGGGCGAGAACCGCGTCGTGGATGCGTCGGGCGACCCGACCTTCAGCACGCCGTCTTCGGGAGACGTACCCGAGCTGATGCGGGACTTCTCGTCGTGGCTGGGCGACCCGTCGCCGGAGCAGCGCCCGCCGATCATCGCCGCCCTGGCTCACCTCGAGCTGGTGGCAATCCACCCGTTCAACGACGGCAACGGCCGGACGGCACGGGGTCTCTCCCGGCTAATCCTGGTGAGCGGCGGATATGCGCTCAACGGTCTTGTCTCGCTCGACGCCCAACTCGATCTCGACCGACCGGCCTACTTCTCGGCCATTCGCGGCGCGATCGGGCAGGAGTATCGGCCCGGCTACGACGCGACTCCCTTCGTCTGCTACTTCGTGGAGTCGATCACAAGGTCGGCCGACTACGTGCTGGGGAGAATCCGTGGGCTCGGCGAGGTCGCGGTCCAAATCCGCCGCGAAATAGCCGAACGCAGGCTACCTCCGGCCATGCTCGACGGCCTTGCGTTCGCATGGGTCAACCGCCACATTCGGGCTGGAGACTACATCCGACTCACAGGCCGGAGCCCGCAGACCACCACGCGTGAACTGGCGTCCGCGGTGGAAGGTGGTTGGTTGCGGGCCACCGGCGACAAGCGCGGTCGCTACTACGTGCTCGGGCCGAAGCTGCTGGCGACGGCGGCGCAGGGGGAAATCGTGTCCCCGCCCTATTGAGGCCGCGCCGCGCCGCGCCGCGCGGCAGAGCAATGCTAGTTCCGTGGCCAGGAGAGGGCCCCATCTGCTGCCGCTCGCTGTCCCCCGCTACGCCCCGTGGCGAAGTAGCCCCCTGACCCGATCCGCGGCGATGTGGCGGCGCAGCGTGAGGATGGCCATGGCCGGATCCACGGCCGAGGGGCAAACGGCCGTGCACTCCATAGCGTCGTGGCAGCGCCAGACCGAATCGGGCTCGGCGGCGAGGGCCAGCACGGGGCCGAGCTCCTGGCCACGCGGCTCGTCGACGACGCGGGCCGCGGCCGCCAGGGCCGCCGGGCCGATGTAGTCGCGGTTGGTCCGGGCGACGGGGCAGGCCGACAGGCACAGCCCGCATTCGATGCAGTTCTCGAAGCGCATGAAGGTCCGGACGGCCTCGGGCGGCTCGATCTCCGCGCCGACCTCGGCCGCTCGAACTGGCGGCATGCCGGCGGGTTCGAATCGGGCGTAGAAGTCGACCATGTCGGTCGCGAGGTCGGCGACGAGGCGCTGGTTGGCGAGCGGCTGGACCTTGATCGGCCGGCCGGCCGGCAGGTCGGCGAGCTTCGCGTCGCAGGCAAGGACCTCGCGGTCGTTGACCCGCACGCCGCACGTTCCGCACGAGGCGTGCATGCACGAATGGCGGACGACGAGCGACGGATCCTGCCGGCGCCGGATCTCCAGCAGGGCGTCGAGGACGGTCCCGCCCGGCTCGACCTCGACGTCGAAGTCGTCGAAGTGGGCCTTCTTCAGGCGCTTGTTCCAGCGCGAGACGCGGAAACGGACGTTTGGGCGGCCGGCTCGTTCGGCCGTTGCCGGCCCGGCCGCCTCGGCAAGCTCGATCGGCATTGTCGACTCGATCGGCCCGGCCGACTCGACCGGCGTCGTCGCCAACTCGGTCGGTGCCGCCGTCGACTCTATCGGTGCCGCCGCCTTGGGCCGGATCGCTCGCGGGCTCATGCGGAATACCACGCGGTGTGGGGCAGCAGCACGACGTCGGTCGTCTGGCAGGGCCGGTCCAGGCCGAGCTTGCGGCAGACGACGTCGGCCGTGGCTTCGGCCATGGCCCGCAACGTCGTGGCCTTGCCGCCCGAGATCGTCACGAAACCTTCCGTCGGAGCCGCGTCGGCGGCGTGGTCGAAGCAGCGCCATTCGCG
>PMKV01000157.1 GCA_003157875.1 Chloroflexota bacterium | reverse complement strand
CAGGTCGGACGGTTCGTCCGCGACGTCATCTGCTGGCTCGAGGCCGTCGGCCCCGACACGCCGATCTACTAGAACCGACCGACAGCGAAGGCTCGAACCCGAATGTCCGACTCGACCGAAGCCCGCCCGACCGGCGCCGACGCCCACCTGCCCGGAGCTCTCTCGACCCCGCCGCTCGCCGCGCCGCCTCTCGCGGCCCTCGATGCTCACGCGACGCCGGGCGCCTTCCCCCAGACGATCACGCGCCCCGGCGGCGGCCGCGGCGAGGGCGGGGGAACTTTCGAGCCCGCGGCCGAGGGCTCCTCGGCGCCGAGGCGGCACCCCGACTGGATCAAGGCCCGCATCCCCGCCGGCGAGACGTATCAGGAGTTGCGGCGGCTACTCCACGGCAAGACGCTCCATACCGTCTGCGAGGAGGCGCACTGCCCCAACATGGGCGAGTGCTGGAACGAGCGCACCGCCACGGTCATGATCCTCGGCGATACCTGCACCCGAGCTTGCGGGTTCTGCGCCGTCAAGACCGGCAAGCCGCTCATCCACGATCTCGACGAGCCGCGGCGCGTCGCCGAGGCTCTCTGCGGCCTCGGGCTCGACCACGTGGTCATCACGAGCGTCGCCCGCGACGACCTCGACGACGGCGGGGCGGGCATCTTCGCCGAAACCATTCGCCGGCTGAGAGTCACCTGCCCCGGCATGGGCGTCGAGGTCCTGATCCCCGACTTCAACGGCGAGGAAGCGCCGCTCCGGACAGTCATGTCGGCCGGGCCGGACATCCTCAACCACAACGTCGAGACGGTCGAGCGGCTGCAGAAGCCGGTTCGAAAGCGGGCTCGATACGATCGATCTCTCGGCGTGCTGTCGCGGGCGAAGGCTTATGCCCGGGAGTTCGCCGCGGCCGACCCGACCCGGTCGCTCGCGGTCCATACCAAGTCGTCGATCATGGTCGGCCTTGGCGAGACGCGGCCCGAGCTGCACCAGACCTTCCTGGACCTGCGCGCCGTCGACTGCGACATCCTGACTCTGGGCCAGTACCTGCGCCCATCGCCGGAGCACCTCCCCGTCGTGCGCTACTACCACCCCGACGAGTTCGCCGAGATGCGCGATGAGGCGCTGGCGCTGGGCTTCAAGCATGTCGAGTCCGGCCCGCTGGTTCGATCGAGCTACCACGCCCGCGACCAGGTGCCAGATGCCGAAGCCCGTCGAGCCGAGCGCGCGGCGCGGGCGGCGGGTGCGACGGTTCCGCCGCCGTCGCGGCCTGGCCCCACGCTCGATGCCGACGGTCGGCTAATCTACCGTCCGAGCTAACCCGTCGCCGCGACTACTCGCCAGGAGGGGACAACCGATGGCCACGGATACCCGCGCCGAGCGGCCGGTCCGGCGCGACTGGATCGGTCGGCTGCCAAAGGTCGAGCTGCACCTTCATCTCGAGGGCGCCATCCCGGACGCTGCGCTCTGGCAGCTGATATGCAAGTACGGCGGCGACGCCCGCGTGCCGAGCATGGACTCGCTGCGCGGCTACTTCACTTATCGCGACTTCCCCGAGTTCATCGACAAGTGGCTGTGGAAGCAGGGCTTCCTGCGCGAGGCGGCAGATTACGAACTGATCGGGGCGTCGGTCGCGGCCGAGCTTCTGCGGCAGCGGATCGTCTACGCGGAAGCTTTCTACACGCCGGCCGACGCGGCCCTCGCCGGGCTCTCGACCCAGGAAGTGTCGCTGGCGCTGCGGAGAGGGCTGGCGTCTGTCGCCGGCGTAGAGGTGGCACTGATCGCCGATCTGTGCCGCGACTACGGTCCGGTCATGGGTGCGCGCACGCTCGCCGAAGTGGCGGAGGTCGCCGCCGAGGCCGGGGTGATCGGGATCGGCCTGGGCGGGTCGGAGCAGCGGTTTCCGCCGGAGCCGTACGCGGCCGTGTACTCGCGAGCACGCGACCTCGGGCTGCGGACCACCGCCCACGCGGGCGAGGTCGCCGGACCGGAGAGCGTCTGGGGCGCGATCCGGGGGCTGCGCGTGGATCGCGTCGACCACGGCACGCGGGCGGTGGAGGATCCGGCGCTGCTGGCCTATCTCGCGGAGCGGAGGCTGCCGGTGACTTCGTGCCCCGGCTCGAACGTGGCCACCGGCGCTGTCGCTTCCCTCGAGGAGCACCCGATCCGCCGGCTCCTCGACGCGGGTGTCCTGGTGAGCGTCAACACGGACGACCCGGCGATGTTCGGCCTGTCGCTTGCCGGCGAGTTCGAGGCGCTGCAGTCTCGACTGGGTCTCGTCGACGCCGACGTTCGAACGCTGATGCTCAACGCGGTCGACAGCTGCTGGCTGCCCGAGCCGCGGAAGGCCGCGCTTCGGGAGCGCATCCTCGGCGACCCGGCCTGGTCGGGGTAAGCTGGTCCTCGGCCGCCCCGGCGCGGAACCTGCGGGCCGCGCTTCGGGAGCGCATCGTCGGCGACCCGGCCTGGTCGGCGTAGACGCGGCGCGTGGGGAGGTCCGGCAAGATAAGCCGCGGATGAGCCTCGCTGCGTAGTGTCGTCGCATGGACGACGTGCAGGTTGGGTCCCTCATCCGATCCGTGCGGATCAGGCGTGGCCTACGGCAGATCGATGTTGCCGGGACAGCAGGCGTTAGCCAGGCGATTGTCTCGGCAATCGAGCACGGCGACTTCGAGCGGTCGTCGCTGCGGATCGTCCGAAGCGTCGCCACGGCCGTCGGCGTATCACTCCCGCTCCAGCCTCGGTGGCGCGGCGCCGAGCTGCCGAAGTTGCTAGACGAGAGGCACGCCGCCGTCGTCCGCGCGGTGGTCGCGCGGCTGACCGCTTTGGATTGGGAGGCCCGGCCGGAGCACACATTCAGCATCTACGGCGAGCGAGGGTCGGTCGACGTCCTTGCGTGGTTGCCGGCGTCCCGCGCCGTCCTCGTAGTCGAGGTGAAGACGGTGTTGGTCGACCTCCAGGACCTGCTGTCGGTGCTCGACCGGAAGAGGCGGCTTGCGCTGTCGATCGCGCGCGAAGCCGGCTGGAAGCCGTTGACCGTCGGCACGCTGTTGGTGATGCCTGCCGAGACTCAGGCTCGGAGCGCCGTCGACAAGTACAGGCCGCTATTCGATGCGTCTTACCCGGCACGGGGAACGCAGGTTCAGCGGTGGCTTCGAACCCCGCAGCGCGACCTGGCCGGAGTATGGTTCCTCAACTTCACGCCGGGTGATGCTAAGCGGCGTGACGGCGGTTTGCTCCGGGTGAGACCGAAGCGCCACCCAGCTGGCGGAAACGATCCACGCTCAGATGGTGCGGCACAAGAGAAGTCGGCGGCCTGCGGCCCCGCTTCAGCGGGAGAGGAGCCGGCTTTGCATCGCCGGGGGTGAACATGAGCAACCTGGCGCCCGGACCAGGCAGCTAGCATCACCACCGGTGAACATGGGCAGCCTGGGCCAAGACGGGGACGCAGCACGGCTCTCCAGAGGTCACCCGCCGCGCGCCGCCCCTCCGCCGCGCACCGCCC
>PMKV01000025.1 GCA_003157875.1 Chloroflexota bacterium | reverse complement strand
TTCCACGCAAGTTGACGCGGGCTCGGCCATTCGAGTAGGTGGCCTTCGCGGCGCCCTTCCCCACGCTCGATTCCGCCTCGCCGGGCGTTCCTCCGGGCTGGCCCTACCCTACCCGAGCGAGCATGATCCTGAACCCGCCCGACCTGAATGTCCCGATTCGGCACGCCCGCCCCGTTGTGACTGGCAGGCTGACTCCACGGGGCCGCATAGCAACACCCATAGCCCGAACCACTAGGCCTCTGTCCGGCGGGGCTGCTCGTAGGCCGCCCGGAACTGCGCCCTTGGTTGACGCGGCCGTTCAAGGCGAAGCGGGTTAAGCCGATCGACTCCTCTCGCCCCGACCAATCAGCCGGGACGCGATCCGGGAGTCAGCACAGACATGTTGCGCCGAATCTATGCGATTATCGAGCCTCCGCGCATGCGACGCCCCCGCCCAATCTAGACGTGACGATGCCGACGACACTCCGCATCCAGTTCTTATCGGCTGCTTCGATCATCCTGATCGACGGAATCATCGTCGGGGCCTGGTTCGCGCGCATTCGCGTCCGAGAGGCCTGGTCCCGAGCTACTTCCGGGCGGGCGGGAATCCGGACCGGCGCCGCCGAAGGGGCGCTCGACGCGCTCGCTCCCCTCGCCGGACGATGAATCTGTCGGTCCCCCGAGCCTCCGTCCGCACGCAAACCGCCGCCGTCTTTGCCGCCTTCGCGCTGAACGGCTTCTCCTTCGGCATGTGGGCAGTCCGCATCCCGGCGATCAAAGCGCAGACCGGACTCGACGACGCGGGGCTCGGCTTCGCGCTGCTGGCCGCGTCGCTGGGTGCCGTGCTGACGATGTTCGCCGGCGGCTGGCTGGGAAGCCGGCTCGGCAGCCACGTCATGACGTCGGTGTCGCTCGCGGGCTGCGCGGTGATGCTCCCGTTCATGGGCGGCGCCTGGAACTACGCGAGCCTGACGCTGAGCTTGCTGGTGTTCGGCATGTTCCAGGGCACGATGGACGTGTCCATGAACGCGAACGGCGTCGCCGTCGAACATGTCGGCTCGCGGGCGATCATGTCGAAGCTCCATGGGAGTTGGAGCATCGGCCAGTTCGTTGGTGCGTTCGTCAGCGCCCAGGTCGTCGCCGCGGGGATTGCGCCGTTTCCGCAGTTCTCGGTCGAGGCCGTCCTACTCCTGGGCGCGGCCGTGGTGCTGCGATGGGCATTGCTCCCGGACCGCCACGTCGAGAGTGGCGGGTTCCGGAGACCGAGCGGCCCGCTCGTGCTGCTGGGCGCGATTGCCCTGATCGGGCTCATGGCCGAGGGCTCGGCCTATGACTGGGGCGGCCTCTTCATGCACGGCACCGTCGGCACGTCCGAGGCCACCGCGGGCTACGCGGTCGCCGCCTTTGGCGCCTGCATGGCGGTCGCCCGCCTCGCCGGCGATCGGCTGTACGCAGTCCTCGGCGCAGCGCGGCTCGTGGGCGGCGGCGCGCTGCTTTCGGCCGCGGGACTGGGTCTTGCGCTCGCGCTCGCGAAGCCGTCCGCGGCGATCTTCGGCTTCGGGCTGATGGGCGCGGGGCTCGGCGCCGTCGTGCCGACCACCTTCCGAGCGGCCGGCGCCCAACCGGGGATTCCGGCCTCCGTCGGCATCGCGGCCGTGTCCACGGTTGGGTACGCGGGCGGGTTGATCGGCCCGGCGATCATCGGATCGGTCGCCCAGACGACCGCGTTGCGCACGGCGCTCGTGATCGACGTCGTGCTGCTCGTAGTCCTCGCGCTCGGCAGCCGCGTGGCCTTGCGATCGCGGCCGGCGGCCTAGCGCTCGGGCGCCGCCTCGGCCCCTACCCCAGCGCCCGGCGCCGGGTTCAGCCGCCGCTCCACTCAGTATCGCCACACATCCAGGCCGGGCGCCTCATAGCCGTTCGCTCCGGCCGGCGCCCTCGCCATCCCCTGGCTCGTAGGGCTCCTGAGCGGCAAGGCACACGCTAGCTGGCAGTCGCATGCGCCCACCGTTCTCGGCCCACGAGCTCGCACTCAAGGGTCAGTGGGACATTCAGGTCGGTCGGTGCGGGTTGACTCCTCTCGCCCCCCGACCATTCAGGTAGGTAGACCGGCGAGGTGGCCCGATTCACGCTCAGAATCGGCTTCTCGGGCAGGCTTGCAGGGCTGATGGATCCTGCCCGTTCGAGTGTGGTCCCGAACCGCCCGACATGAATGTCCCGGATTCGCCCACAATCCGGGGCCGTCCTGGACAACCCACTTCGAAATCGAGTCGGCCTGGCCTTGGAGAACGCCGCGGTAGATGGCGTCGGCGTATCGTCGGCCGGATTCTCAGCCCGCTCGAGCTTGGCCAGCGTGTAGCTCCTTGCATCTCGGGAAGTACTCTTACCTTGGGGCATGTCATTTCGCCTCAAGTTGGGACGGGAGCGCCGGCAAGGCTGGAGCTGTGATAACGACATGGGCAATTGGCGCCGGACACTGAACGCTGATCCGCTGGCCTGGCTCCTCGAGCCTGATATGCCGGCGGTCCGCCATCTGGCGCTCCGTTGGCTGCTCGACGAGTCCGAAGACTCCCCCGAGGTTCGCTCAGCCCTGGCCGCAGCCATGGCGGCCGATCCGATCTTCACCACGCTCGTCGCCCAGCATCGCGACGGCTATTGGGTCAAGCCGGGCCCCGGCTATTCGCCCAAGTACACGGGTACGATCTGGTGCCTGAGCTTTCTCGATCAGGCCGGCGCAGATCCCGCGGATGAACGGATACGCAACGGCTGCTCATACGTGCTGAGGCAGACGCAGGCCGGCTGCGGCGGGTTCGGCTACGACGGTTCCAACGGCGGAGTCGTCCACTGTCTCAACGGCAACTTGCTCGCGGCGCTCATCCGATTCGGCTGGCTCGACGACGAGCAGGTCCGGCGGGCCATTGGCTGGCAGGTGGCGTCTATCACCGGGGAAGGTCCGATCGCCTGGTTCAGGAGCGGCACCACGGGGCCCGGGTTCCGCTGTCGGCTCAACGGTGAGCTGCCCTGCGCCTGGGGGGCGATCAAAGCGCTCCGTGGGCTCGCCGCGATCCCGCTGGATCGACGCTCGGAGCAGGTCCGCCGGGCGATCGAAGCCGGAGTCGAATTCCTGCTATCGGTCGATCCAGCATCCCCAGCCTATCCGGCCCGGACGAGGCCGAGCCCCAACTGGTTCAAGTTCGGCTTCCCATCCGGATATATCGCTGACATCTTGCAGATCCTGGAGGTTCTGGTTGACCTGGGTTTGGCCGGCGACTCGCGATTGGCTGGCGCTGTCGATCTGGTCCGCTCCAAGCAGGACAGCCAAGGCCGATGGGCCAACGAATACGCCTACGCCGACAAGACGTGGGTTCCGTTCGAGGCGGACCGATCGCCGAGCAAGTGGGTCACCCTGCGCGCCTGCCGCGTGCTCAAGGCTGTCACCGAGGCGACGAGCTCGCGCTGATCGGCGATTTCAGCGGCCCGAAGCGATCGCCTCCTCGTAGCGCTCAAGCAGTTCGAAGAGTTCGTCGGCGGCGTACTGCTGATCCCAAGCGGTCTCCGAGATCCGTCGCACCACACCCGCCGCCTCGAGCGCCTTGAGACCCTCGAGCGCCCGCTGATGCCGCACCCCGATGGCGCCGCGAACGATGGCGGCCGATGTAATCGGCTGTGCCGGCAGAATCGGGATGATGCGCGCTGCCGCAGAATCACGACGCGGCCGGCCGGCACGTTCGAACCACGTCGTCTCGACCTTGGCGACCTCGTCGGCAAGATCGACCGAGAGACGCGCCGACCGTTCCAGCGCCGCTGCGAAAGAGGCGCACCATGCCGC
>PMKV01000092.1 GCA_003157875.1 Chloroflexota bacterium | reverse complement strand
ACGGCACCGTGGCCGCCTGGGGCGACAACAAAGAAGGGCAGCTCAATCTGCCCGCGGGACTTTCGAATGTGCTCCAGGTCTCGGCTAACGGGTACCACTCGCTGGCGCTCAAGTCGGATGGGACCGTAGTGGGATGGGGAGACAACGCTGACGGCCAGTCGACCGTTCCGGCCAACGCAGCCGGGGCCACGGCGGTTTCCGCCGGCGGCTGGTTCAGCCTCGCCCTCGTGCCGCCGATCGCCCTTGCGCCGCCGTTGGGTGCAAGCACGCCGACACCCGCTCCGACTCCTGCGCCGACGCCCGCACCGACGCCCGCACCGACAGTGGTAGCGTCGGCTGCTGCCGCGGCCGTCCCCGGAGCCCCGACCGGTGTCTCCGGCAATGCCCTGCACCGCTCGGCCCGCGTCAGCTGGACCGCGCCCTCGAACACCGGCGGGAGCCCGATCACCGGATACACGGCAACCGCTTCTCCTGGCGGAGCGACGTGCTCGACCAAGGGAACGCTCTGGTGCACGGTAACCGGCCTGACCAACGGCACGGCCTACAAGTTCACGGTCACAGCAACGAACGCGATCGGACCCGGCCCGGCGTCGGCCGCATCGCGCCCCGTGACACCGGACGCACGCGCGACACTGCCACCTGAACTGCCGACGGACGCGCCGTCGAGCGCGCCTTCGACCGCGCCGGGCGCCGCTTCGTCCACGACTGGATCGGGCGGGGACAACACGCCCTTGCTCATCGTGCTGGTCCTTGTCGTTGCTGTCGCGATCGTGGTGGCGGCGGCGCTGGTCTGGCGGTACCGACGCGGGCGCCGTGGGATCGCTCCGGCGGCCGGGCCCTCGGGCGGGCCGTCCTCGGGCGGCACAGCGGCGACGGTCACGACCGCCGAGGCGGCGGCCCCCGATGTCGCGCCCGACACAGGGCTCGAGCCGGACTCGCCGGCGACCCCCGGCCTTCCGGACGCTTCCTGAGCACCGGCTTCACGCCTGATCTCTTCGCGCGCAACGAAGTTCTCAAGGAGGGAACGTTATGGACACCGATACCCTGATCATCATCATCGTCATCGGCGCTTGCATAGGGCTGCCGCTCATCCTCGCGGTGTGGGCCCTTGGCAAGTTCAGCGGCACCACCGGGAGCATCAAGGGCGGTCTGCCCGCCCAGGCCACCATCCTGAGCATCGCCGAGACCGGCATGACGGTGAGCTCGTATACAGACGGACCCAATGCGCCCGTGTACAAGATCGGACTGCTGGTCACTCCCCCCGGTGGCGGCACGCCGTATCAGACCGTGTCCAAGCACGAGATCCCGCGCATCTACGTCCCCATGGTGCTGCCGGGGGCCACGATCGGGGTGCTGGTCGATCCGGCCAACCCGGAGCACGTCGTTCCGGACTGGAGCCGGGTCGACTCGCCCCTGCCCGGTGGCGCTGCGGCTCAGTTCGGGGCTCAGTTCGGGGCTCAGTTCGGGGCTCAGACAGGGGCCGGCGTCATGCAGATGGGCGGTTTGCCGTTCTCCTTCGACGCCTCCGGGCAGTCCGCCGGCGCCGAGATCGCCGCCCTGTTGGGTGCCGTTCGCAGCGGAGCGGCGCCGCAGACCACAGGCAACGCAGCCCAGCTGCTCGCGACCGGGACCCACGGCACGGCAGTGATCGACTCGGCCCAGCCCATGGGTAAGACCCTTCGCGACATCGACCCGTCGGCCGATGCAGACAGACTCAACGACCCAATCTGGCTGTTCACCCTCGATGTCACACTCGCCGGCCAGGCCCCCTTCCAGGCCACTTTCGGCCATCGTGTGCCGCTGGCGAAGGTGACGTCGATCGCTCCCGGGGTCAAGCTTGCGGTCGCGGTCGAACCGGAGCGCCCGAACGAGGAAGTCGCCATCGACTGGGACCGCTCGCCCATCAGCTGATCATGGCTGCCCCGACGGGCTGACCTGACTCGCAGACGCTCCCTCGCCCGGCCTGGATCTCGCGAGGCGCCGGTCCAGGAACAGGCAGGGAAGCTATTCGTGTTGAGCCTGCGATGGGCTCTGGCCTCTAGTGAAGATGTAGTTCCGCGCGGTAGACGTTGTCGCCCTCGTTGCTCTCGTCCACCTGGTTCTTCACATCCACTCTGATCACTAGATCTGCGTTTGAAAGATCGAGGATGGCGGGACCGCCACGCTCGGCGGGGCATCCCTGCTTTATGGCAGTGAACAAGACGGTCTGAGTCCACGTACCGCCTGCCGCTATCTCCGGGACAGCCAGGGAGTACTGGCACTGGGGATCGACGGCAGCGGGGACATTCAACTGATTGACTTCGACATAGGTGAGATGTGCCCCAGCGCTTGCGTTGCCGTTGTTGATCTCTGTGATGCTGATTGACGTGGGAGTGGGAGTGGGAGTGCCCGTCGGCAGCGGATCAGCCGATTGCACGAGCAGATTCGGCATTGACGCAGGCCCACATCCGGACAATGACATGAGACCAATTACCGAAAGCAGACCCAGTAGCTTCTTCACACCTGTCTCCATGCTGCATGGGAACATGAGTGGATTGGAGCGCAACGGCGTCCATGTGGTCGGCGCTGATCACCTCACCTCCCGCTGGTCCAGACATTGGGTCGATCCGGCGGCGATGATCGTGGCCCGCACCGCTCGCCGGACCCTCGCCTCCTGGGTGTGACCGCGACCCTGCTCCCCAGCACTAGCGCCGCGCCATCGATTCGCCCGCGGGACGACCCATTGCGGCCGGCGACAGCCGGTGAGGCGTGGGGGCACCTGCGGCCGGGCGCTTCGGGCATCGAGACGCGACTCCAGCCGTCGGCCAGGTCCTTCTCGGGAAAGCAATCGACCGCGTGCAGGTGCTGCTCGTTCCCTCGTTCTCCGAGCCCCTGCCGTCATGGTCCGCTGCCCCCCGACAAGGGCGGTTCTCCGCACCCTTGTCCTTGCATCGGGTCGGTCCGCGAAGACGTTTGGCGGACGACCACGCGATTGTAGTCGGTCCGGGGGTGCCTCCGCGTAGCCCATGGCGCGTCGCTGATTGCGTCGGAGAGACGTTCTCGGATATTCCCGCCCGTCTCGAGTGGCCCCGGCGGCGCCGGCCTGTCCGGCTGCTCCGCGCCTTCCCCTTCGCGGCGGCCAGCCTCGTCCGCGTCATCGCCCACCGCGCCACAGGAGGCTCGGCTCGCGCCAGCACGGGTATACCGAGCTCCCCAGCAACGAGGCCCTTTCGATCAGCGCCCTGAGAGGAGGGCAAGGACGCCTGCGAGCACGAGTACCGCGAATCCGGCGACCGCGATCCAGTCGCCCCAGCGACTGCGGTGGTTGACCCGGCCGTACACGATCAGGATCGCGGAGACG
>PMKV01000076.1 GCA_003157875.1 Chloroflexota bacterium | reverse complement strand
GCCCATGACGGTCACGATCGGGGCGCGCGGCAGCATGAGCGAGGCGTCGTCCTCCTCGAAGAGCTGCTCTTTCGTGGCTGCGCTGACCGGTGAGGCCTCGCCGTCGGCGCCGTCATTACCGGAGGTGCCGGAACCGACCTGGACCGCTTCGGATACCTCGTAGCCGAGCTCCTCGGCGACGAGGGAGGCGGTCTCACGATCGATGCCCTGGTTGATGTTGGCGAATATGCCGCTCTTGATCAGCTCGCGAATGACATCCGCGGGGTTGACCCCGAGGAGCTCGGCGAGGTCTTTGACGGTGATGCTCGACGGCAGCTCGATCGCGCTTCGCTCGCGCGAATCGCCCGACTGGTTCAGGGCACCCGGCACGCCATTGTCGCGGCGCGGCGGTTTGCGAGGTCCGCGACGGCCCCGCGTGCCGCTCCTACTCTTGGCCACGACTACCTCCTGCTTCGATCCTGTTCGCCTCCCCTGTCAGCTCGGCCCGGAGTTCGGCCGGGATCGGCACTTCCAGCGCTCGCTGGAGCGATCCTTTGTCGAGGGCCGCTGTCCGGCACTCTTCCTTGTCGCATACGTATGCTCCGCGGCCGGGCATCTTGCCGGTCGGGTCGACCGCGATCCGTCCGTCGGGCATCCGCACGATCCTCAACAGCTCGCGCTTCTGCCGCGCCGTTCGACAGACGACGCACGACCGGGTAGGAAACCGCCTCGGCGGCGCTCCCCGGACTACGGGGCCACCTCTTCGGTGATCGGCGTCGCCTCGGCAGGAGGCTGGGACGCTTCCGGCGCCGCGGCCGTCTTGCGCCGCTTTGTCTTCGCCGGGACGTCGGTCTCGGGTTCGGACGGCGCCGTTTCGGCTGCCGGTTCGGCAAGCTTCCTGGCCCGCTTGGGCTTCGCCGGCGCCGCCGTCTCGACTGCCTCCGGCGCCTCTGCCTCCGGCGCCTCTGCCTCCGCATCGGGCTGCGCGGGAGCTTCGGCCTCGGCGGCCGCCTCAGCCTTGGCGGCTTCGGCCACCGAGACATCGCTCCGGATGTCGATTCGCCAACCTGTCAGCTTGGCCGCCAACCGGGCGTTCTGGCCCTCGCGGCCGATCGCCAGCGACAGCATTCGCTCCGGCACGACGACGTTGGCGATGCGATGCTCTTCGTCGATCCGAACCTCGATCACCTGAGCCGGGCTCAAGGCCTTGGCCACGAAGGTCGAGGCGTCTTCGGACCACTCGATGACGTCGATCTTCTCGCCGCCGAGCTCGGCCACGACTGCCTGGACTCGGGCGCCGCGTTGACCGACGGTAGCGCCGACGGGATCGAGTCCCTGCTGGCGCGAAGCCACGGCCACCTTGGAGCGGCTGCCGGCCTCACGCGCAATCGCCTTGACCTCGACGGTGCCGGCGTGGATCTCCGGAACCTCGAGTTCGAAGAGGCGGCGCAGGAATCCCTTGTGCGTCCGGCTGACGTAGATCTGCGGGCCCTTGGCGGTGCGCCGAACCTCCAGAACGTAGGCCTTGACGTTCTGGCCGATGCGGTAGTGCTCGAGCGGCGACTGTTCGGTAGTCGAGAGGATGGCCTCGGCCTTGCCGACATCCAGGACGATGGCGCGGGGCTCGACTCGCGAGACGGTGCCGGTGATCAGCTCGCCCTCGCGGCTGGCGTACTCGTCGAACACAACGTTGCGCTCGGCCTCGTGAAGCCGCTGGAGCACGACCTGCTTCGCCGTCTGGGCGTGAATTCGGCCGAACGCTTCCTGATCGAGCTGCTCGGTTTCGATCAGGTCTCCCACCTCGGCATCCGGCTGGACCGCCTGCGCCTCGGACACCGTGAACTGCGTCAGCGGATCCTCGACCTCTTCGACCACCAGGCGGGCGCGGAAGACCCGGACCTTGCCGGATTCGGCATCGATGCGGACGTGAATGTCCTCGTCACCGGGCGAACGGCGGTAGGCCGACTGGATCGCCTCCTCGACGGTCCGGACGAGTTGCTCGCGCGAGACACCCTTCTCGGCGTTGAGCTGCAGGAGGGCGCCAACGAAATCTCGACTCACTTCGCGCCTCCCGTTCTCTATGTTCGGTCGCCGTCCACGCGGCCGATCTGGCCCGCGTCCGGTCGACTCGGCCGCCGGCCCGCCACCTGCCGCTCAACAAAAGACGTGGGGGTCACCCACGTCAACGAGCGGCCGGTAGATTGCAGGAAGTATACACGGCGCCCCCTGGCCATCCAAGGGGCGCCGTGGTCGTTGCCGGTGGTTGGAACTGCCCGGTGTGCTGGTACGCCGGCCGCCTCAGCCGCAGGAGGTAGTCTCGTCGGCCAGCAAATCGCCGTACGGACTGTAGATGACGAAGTGAGTCTTCTCGAACTGGGTGCCCTTGAGCGCGGGCTTGACGACACTGCACGCGAGATCGCGGGCCTGGGTCTGTGTCACCCCAGGGGCAGCCGTGAACGTGAATATGGCCACGCCGTTGTTCCAGTTGTAGCTGCCCGAAGTGATCTGACCGCCCGAACTTGACTGGATGTCCAGCTCGGTACCTATCGCCGGTGCGAGCGTGTTTGCGACGAGGTACACGCACCCTCCGACCCCCACCAGGGCGACGACAAGGACGATCGCCAGCGCGATCAGGCAGCCCTTCTTGTTGGACTTGGCCGGCTGCGGGCTCCATCCAGGCCCGCCGCCCCAACCCTGATTGCCCTGGGGTTGACCCCACCCGGGCTGCGGCGGGGCGCCCCAGGCGGGCGGACCGCCGGGCGGAGGCGCACCCCAACCGGGTTGGTTCTGTGCCGGCGGTGCACCCCACCCGGCCCCCGTGGGCGGAGTCGTTGTCCAACCGGGCTGGTTCGGGTCCGGCGTGGCACCCCAAGGCGGCGGCGCGGCCGGCGGCTGACCCCAGCCCTGGGGCGCAGGCTGGCCAGGCGCATCCGCTCCCGGTTGCGCTGGCCGATTCGGATCCTGTGGCGACGTCATGGATCCCTCCGAAGGCGATGCAAGCGGATTGCCCGCTAACGTGACGGAAGCAAAGCGAGTCTCGGGGAGCGGGCCCGTCCAGTCAAGACTGGCGCCGTTTCGACCGCGCGCAGGACACCGTCCGGCAGAGTCAGCTGGATCCAACCAGGACGTAGATGTCGTCGAAGGCGGACCCGCTGCCGAACGAGACCGCCAGTCGATAGTGGGCTCGAACGAAACCCCTGACCGGTTCAAGGGTGTCGTACGTGCGGGTGTCACCGCCTGTGGAGTCCGGACGATTCAGCGGGACAGTGCAATCGACCTCGACGATCATGTCGGGAGGGTGGGAGCGCCACGCGTCGAGGAGAGCCGCCGTTCGTGCTTCGCTTCCGAATCCGGGCGTGATGAGCGGATAGATGAAGACGTAGCCTTCGCTCGGAACGGCGCCTCCGTTCAAGTACAGGTTCGGATCGTAGCCCCACACGAACAGGGATGACCCTGCCGGCTCGTTCGCCTTGATCCAGGCCGCCGTCTGATCTGACGCGCCACCGAGGCTTGACTGGTGGGCGAGGGCCATACTCCCAACCTCCAAGGAGCAGAAGACCGACAGCGCGAAGACGGACACGGCCACGGCCCCTAGGGCGACTTGACTCTGGGCCGCATTGCGGGTGGCGAGTGCGACGCGCAGCGGCTCGACGCCCCTGGCGGACAAGAGGACGACCGGAGGCACGGCCAGGATGAGGTAGTGGGGAAACAGTCGGCCCTGGTACGCCAGGTAGGCCGCATAGCCTACGATCCAGGCCACACTGATCCAGCTCAGTCGGTCCGACCCCGACGGATCGCGGGCCATCGACCGTAGCTCCATGAACACTGGAATTGCCAACCCCCCGAGGAAGACCACGGCCAGTGGTAGCTCTGAGATGGGTCCGGCCCCGGTAGCACGGTACGCGGCGTTGTAGAGCAGGAGCTGATCGATCGCGGCGCCGGCCGCCGACGTTGCGACGAGCCACGCGCCCGCCGCCAGCACGATCGCACTTCCGGCGGCGCCCACGAGCAGAACCCTGTTCAGGATATCGCCGCGAGTCGAGCCTCGGTCCAGCGCCCAACCAAACCCGATCGCCGCCGCGGCCGGCATGCATTCGAGCGATATCAGGCAAGCGACGCCGAGAAGCGCCCCGACCCCCAGGCTCCTCTTCGCATTGCGAGGTTCGGTGCCGACCAACCACAAGGCCAGCGAAAGCGGGGCCAGGGCGAAGGTCTCAGTAAGGCCGCCGCCCAGGGCGGTCAGATAGCCGGCCGCACCGGCGCAGCCGACCAGGCTCCAACTCCATGCCGACCACGGCCCGACCGATCGCCGCAGGAGCGCGTAGAGGACCAGGGCGGATCCAGCGCAACTCCCGACCGAAAGCAGCCAGGCGACGCGCCACGGATCCAGCCACGGAAGGATGGCCTGGCCGAACGCATTCACCAGATAGGAGCCGGGGGGCTTGTTGTCGAACAGGTCCCGGTACGGCATGAGGCCCTGGCGCAGCCTGACGCCGGCCAGAACGTAGACCGCGGCGTCCTGGCTCGCGCCCACGAAGAGCCCGGGGCTCAAGAGAGCGGCTGCCGCCGCGACGAGTGATAGCGGTCGAATTAGCTTCATTGGATTGCCGCGGATTCTACGTCCGCGAGACGGCTGAAATGTCGATCCCCGCCAACTTAGCAAATAGCCCGTGGGTCCAGCAGCAACCCCATGGTCGTCGTCCCGGTTGCGACCGCTACCGGGGTTGCTCTATCTTGGCCGACGAGATGGCCGTCACCACCCCCTCCCGCTCCTTGCCCAAGCTGCGCCATCACTTCGCCGGAGCGGATCTCCGGTTCTACCTCGGGGTCTTGGCGGCGTATGCGCTCGCGACGGCGTTGGCCGCCTCCGTCGACGGTATCCATCAGGACACCCTCATGATGTTGGCCGAAAGAGCGCTCGGCGGCCACCTGGATTCCGCCGCCTTCAAGGGCACGGTGGATGTCGTCTCCCTGGACGGACGCTACTACTTCGCCGTTGGACCCGGCCAACTGCTGGCGTACTTGCCGTTCGCCGCCATTCCGGACCTCCAGGCATCGGGCAAGTACCTTGTCTGCTTGCTCTTCGGCATCCCGGCTGCATGGCTGACACTCCCCGTCGCCCGCGCCTACGGCGCCAAAGGCTCCAGCGCATACTGGGTGGCCGCCTTTGGCGCCTTCGGTTCGCTGTTGTTCTACGCCTCCACCATTGGCGACGAGTACTACCTGGCCCACGCCGAGTCTTTCCTGGCGTTGATGGCGTTTCTGCTGGAGTGGTCCGGGCGCCGTCGGCCGGCAGTTCTGGGTGGCCTGCTCGCAGTCTCGTTCCTGGCCCGGCCGACCACAGTGGTCGTTGCGGTGCCGTTCGGCTTGAAACTGCTCTGGGATTCGCGCGCCGACCTCCGCCACGCACTGCGAACGGCTATCGCCATCGGACTTCCTATCGCCGGAGCGGTGGCGATCTACGGTTGGTACAACTGGCTGCGCTTCGGCTCGACGACCGAGGCTGGCTATGCGCTCTCCTACCTCAGCGAACCTTCGTTGATCGCGCGGCGGAACATGGGGGTCTTCTCGTTGGCCCAGATCCCCGAGAATCTTCGACTCTTCTTGTTGGCGCCGCCGGACCTGGTGAGCTTCCCACCCTTCGCCGTGCCGAACAGGTGGGGTATGTCGATGCTGCTGGTATCTCCTGCGCTCCTGGCCTCGATCCGGGCCGGCTTTCGCGACGGGACGGCTCGCCTGCTCTGGATCGCGGCCGCCGCAGTGGCCGTTCCCGTCTTCCTGTACTACGGGGGCGGGTTCGTCCAGTACGGTTTCCGCTACTCGCTCGACTTCACTCCGTTCCTTCTGGCGCTGGTTGCGATGGGCACGCCGCGGTGGACCGGTCGCTGGGAACGAGTTCTGATCATGCTGAGCATCGTCTCCGTGTACTTCGGAGTTCTCTTGGACATGGCCTGGCACGCTTCCCCGTTGTGAACCGGCGGCCGCGCGGCTAGTAGGCTCTGGCGAAGAGGACGCGACGTTCGGATGGTCCGCCGCAAACGATGCACTTGCCGGCTTCCGCGGGCGAGTCGAACGGGATGCACCGGATCGTGGCTCCGATCTCCTCGTTGACCTGCCGTTCGCACTTCGCGTCGCCACACCACGGCGCCATGAAGAAGCCGCCTTCTCCCTCGAGGCCGTCTTTGAGCCCCTGGTAGGTGTCGACGGAGTGCGTGTTCGTCTCGCGGAAGTCCACCGCACGCTTGAACAGCTCGGCCTGATACGACCGAAGCCGCGCCGGCAGTTCGGCCGCCAGCTGGTTCAGCGGAACGGGCTCCTTGGAGCGATCGACACGCTTGACCAGCATGCCCTGGCCGGCGGCAACGTCGCGCGGCCCGATCTCGAGTCGGAACGGCACGCCGCGCAGCTCCCAGTGGTTGTACTTGAAGCCCGGCGAGTCATCGCGCCAGTCGACCTTGACCCGAACGGCCTTGCCGTCCGGGGTCTCGGACAGCGCGGCGACGAACCGATCGATCGCGGTGGCCACAGCGGCCTTGTCGTCCTCGCTTCGGAAGATCGGGACGACAACCACCTGAACCGGCGCCACGTTGGGGGGAAGGACAAGGCCCGAGTCGTCGCCGTGGGTCATGATCGTGGCTCCGACCATTCGGGTCGAGAAGCCCCACGAAGTGCCGAACGGGTGCTTGCGCAGGTTGTCGCGGTCCAGGAACTCGATCCCCGCGGCCCGCGCGAAGTTCTGCCCGAGCATGTGGGAGGTGCCGGCCTGGAGGGCCTTCTTGTCCCGCATCATGGCTTCAATGGACCATGTGTATTCGGCGCCGGGGAACTTCTCGCTGTCGGTCTTGCGGCCCTTTATGACCGGGATCGCCAGCCAATCCTCGGACACCTGGCGGTAGCCCTCGAGACCCGTGGCGACCTCGTCGGCGGCTTCCTGCTCCGTAGCGTGGAAGGTGTGAGCCTCCTGCCACAGGAACTCGGTAGTGCGCAGGAAGAGGCGCGTCCGCAACTCCCAGCGGACGACGTTGTTCCAGATGTTCATGAGCAGCGGCAAGTCGCGATAAGACTGGATCCAGTCCTTGACGCTGTCGGCGATGATCGCCTCGCTCGTGGGACGGATTGCCAGCCATTCGTCGAGCGCCTTGCCGCCGGCGTGGGTCACCCAGGCGACCTGCGGGTTGAAGCCCTCGACGTGCTCGGCCTCTTTCTCGAGCAGGGACTTGGGCACGAACAGGGGGAAGTACACGTTGCTGTGGCCGGTCGCCTTGATGTACCTATCGAGCTCGGCCTGCATCGACTCCCAGATCGCATACCCGTACGGCCGGATGATCATGCAGCCGCGGACCGGCGAGTAGTCGGCCAGCTCCGCCTTCNNCTGGTGGGTGATGCTGGTGACGAACCCCTCTTTGGGCACGCTCTCCTCCTGGATTGACCATAGGGCCGGATGGTCCCCCAATCCTACCCTGTGGCGGCGCCACGACGCACTCGGACGCATGTCCGGCCGACGCGCCTGAGCCAGGCAGACGCACGGCCTGCTGCGCTAGCATCTCAACCGGGAGGAAATCGACATGCTCTTCTTCGTCGCGATCGCAGCCGCGGTGGCCCTTCTGGGGGTCAGCGGCTACCTGCAACTGACGGCTCTCGAAACGCGCGTCGCCGCACCCAAAGGCTATCGCGAGCTGCTCGACGATCCCGGATATCAGCGATCGTGGCTGGAAGAGCTGGGCTTCCGCACAATCGGCGAGTTGCTCTTCCCCGGGGCCGACAAGAACGGCCCGCCGACAGTCGTGCCGGCACTCGTGAGTCCGGACTCGGTGATCGTGGCCCGGGCCGGCGCCCTGCTCGAGCACGAGGTCGCTCTCCTGACGGCCTGGCCGGACGGCGCCTATGTGCTGACCAAGTGCCCGCCGAGCGGCCCGATCACCACACGCGATTCGGCGTCGTGCTCACTGCGCTCGGCCCGGTCGGGCGCGGAGGCCCTGTCCGTCCATTCCGCCGCGGTCAAAGACTTCGCTCGCCGTCGCGGCTTGCCGATGCAGGCAAGCCAGACCCCCGATGTGGTCGCGTGCTACGAAGCAGCTGCCGCGACCTGGCGGCAACAACTCCTTCGCACGTATCTCGCCGCGATACCACTGGGACTGCTCGGCTGCGCTGCGGTGCTGGTAGCAGCCCTGGCTCACTAACCCGCGCCCCGGCCGCGCTCCTCCGACGCGCCGACGCCCCCAACCGGACGCCACCGAGGGCCGGTCGCACTGGGCGCAACCCCTCATCAACGCCGCCTGCACAAACGGGACCGGGGGCAGTGGCTACTGAGCCGTCGGGAACCGCCGCTCCACGTAGGAGTCCAGGATCGCCTTGAACTCGTCGACGATGTGATCGCCGCGGAGAGTCCGGTCCAGGGCGCCGTCGATGAAGACCGGCGCCNNGGGCCGTTGACCACGCAGCCCATGACCGCCACTCGCAGCTCCTCGACGCCGGGGTGCCCTTCGCGCCAGGCCGGCATCTGATCGCGCAGATAGGCCTGGATGTCACGGGCGAGCTCCTGGAAGTACGTGCTCGTGGTGCGGCCGCAGCCCGGGCACGACGAAACCTGCGGCAGGAACGAGCGCAACCCCAGCGACTGGAGAACCTGCTGCGCGACCGCCACCTCCTCGGTCCGGTCGCCACCCGGTTCGGGCGTGATGGAGACGCGGATCGTGTCTCCGATACCTTCGGCCAGCAGCAACGACAACGCCGACGACGAGGCCACGATGCCCTTCATACCCATACCGGCCTCGGTCAGGCCGAGGTGGAGCGCGTAGTCGCCCCGCGCCGCCAGCTGCCGGTACACATCGACCAGATCTCGCACGCCCGATACCTTGGCCGACAGGATGATCCGGTCGTGGGCCAGGCCGGTCGCCTCGGCCAGCTCGGCCGACCGAATGGCGCTCTCGACCATGGCCTCGATCATGATTTCTCGCGCTTCCCGAGGCTCCGCCAGCCCCGCGTTGGCGTCCATCAGCTCGGCCAGGACCGCCTGATCGAGCGAACCCCAATTGACGCCGATCCGAACCGGCTTCTCATTGTCGATGGCGACTCGAACGATGGCCGCGAAATGGTCGTCATGGTGACGGCCCGGGCCCACGTTCCCCGGATTGATGCGGTACTTGGCGAGCGCGCGGGCCGCCTCTGGGTACTCGGTCAGGAGCTTGTGGCCGTTGTAGTGGAANNAGTCGCCGACGATCGGGACCGCCACGCCGAGGCCGCGGACTTTGCGCACGATCTCAGGCACGGCCGCCGCGGCCGCCTCGGTGTTGACCGTGATCCGGACCAGCTCGGAGCCCGCATGGGCCAGGCGCGCCACCTGGATCGCCGTGGCGTCCACATCGGCAGTGTCGGTGTTCGTCATCGACTGGACGACGATCGGGCGCTCGCCCCCTACCACAACGCCACCCACATCGACGGCCGTCGAGCGACGTCGGGACGCGAATTCCGGCCCCGCCACGGTTACTGCCCGCTGATCCGGAGGATGTCGAAGAAGGTAATCCAGCCCATGAAGACCATGAGTAAGGCGAAGCTGGCGAGGTAGGCGAAGGCCTCGAAGGCGCTCACGCCCTTCGCGCCGACGAGTCGCTTGAGAACCATGATCACGATCTTCCCGCCGTCGAGCACCGGGAAAGGCAGAACGTTGACGAGTGCCAGGTTGGCGGACAGGACGCCCATGAGCAGGAGGAGGACCATGAAGGCGTTCGGCTGCGAGACGACCTGGGCAATGTCGGCCGCCATTCCGACGGGACCCTGTACTCCGGCGGGGCCCTGAGTGGGATTGGTCGCGAGTTGCTTGCCGATGTCACCGACGGCGCCAAGGATCAGGCTCATGGCCCGGCCCGTCCCACCCGCGGCAAGCCCGGCCGCGGTCACCGGATCGCCGGCAGTGGTCACCAGCGAGCCGCCCATCGACACGCCGAGCGCGCCGGGCGCCTGGTCGGTGGGCACGCGCAGGGTCACCGATACCGAACGTTGCGCCCCGCTGGCGTTCGCTATGACGAGCTGAACTGTCTGACCGGCATGACCCAGCAGATCCTGCCGCCACGGTTCGGTGAAGTCGCTCGTGGAGAACTGGAGAACGGACTGCGGAGCGTACGTCCGGCCATCGATAGAAATGAGCGAGTCGCCCGGCTGAATGCCGGCGGCCGCCGCCGGTGAGCCGGCCGCAACGCCGGTGATTGTCGTTTCGACAACCGGGTTGAAGGCCCAGGCGACCACGAAGAAGATGAAGAAGGCCACCAGCAGGTTCATTGCCACGCCGGCCGAGAGAACGATCACCTGCTTTGGCAGGCTCGCATTCGTGAAGGCGCGTGGATCGTCCGAGTCCGTCTCCTCGCCCTCGAGCCGCACGAAGCCGCCGATCGGCAGGTAGTTGAGCGTGTACTCGGTCTCGTGATCGCGACCCAGAACCCTCGCCCGCGGCGGGAAGCCGAGTCCAAACTCGAGAACCCGGATCCCGGCCAGGCGGGCCATCACGAAGTGGCCGAATTCGTGGATCAGGACCAGCGGAATGAGGATCAGGAACAGTCCGGCGATGCCGCCGATTCCGGACGTCAACCCAGCGATTGTCATCGGTACGACTCCGCGAAGCTCCGGACTTCCGCGTCGATGGCGACGAGCCCGTCCAGGTCGGGCTGGGCCGGCTCGCCGGAACCGAATCGCTCTACCGCGGCACCGAGCAGACGTGGGATGCCGTTGAAGTCCAGGCTGCCGCCCAGGAACCGCGCCACCGCAACCTCGTCGGCGGAGATCAGCGCCGTGCTCGCGCGCGGACCGGCCAGGCCGGCATCTCGGGCGATGCGAAGGGCCGGGAATCGCCCCTCATCCGGAGCGCGGAAGTCGAGGCGCCCCACAGCGATGAGGTCGACGGCGACCGCTGGGGACGGAATCCGTTCCGGGTATGTCAGCGCGTACTGGATCGGGAGACGCATGTCTGGTGTTCCCAATTGGGCTTTGAGAGAGCCGTCAACGAACTGAACGGCCGAGTGGACGACGCTCTGCGGGTGGACGACGACCGAAATGGCCGAGAGAGGGACATCGTACAGCCAGCGTGCTTCGATGATCTCCAGGCCCTTGTTGGCGAGCGTGGCGGAGTCGATCGTGATCTTGGCCCCCATCGTCCAGGTGGGATGGCGGAGTGCCCTTTCCGGCGTGACCGTCGCGAGGTCCGCGACGCTCGCGTCCAGAAACGGTCCGCCCGACGCCGTCAACAGCAGTCGCGCGATCGCGGCGTGCTCCTCTCCTACCAGGCACTGCCAGATCGCCGAATGCTCCGAATCGATCGGCCGCAGCCAGCCGAGAGGGTTGGCCAGCGCATGGTCGGGATCGCCGGTCGCGCCCGCCACCCCTGCCGCCAGTCGAACGACGAGCGGCATCACGAGATGGCCGCCGGCAACGAGCGTCTCCTTGTTGGCCGTGGCTACGACCTTGCCCGCTTCGAGCGCGGCGAGCACGGAGCGCAGCGCGACGAGACCCCCGGTCGCCACCACGACCAGATCCACGTCGGGCCGAGTGACCAGCGCCTCCAGAGCGTCCGGACCGCCGACGATCTCCGTGCCTGCCGGCAGGTCCAGCCTCGCCGCGGAACGTTCGTCAGCGAGCGCGACGACGGCCGGCCCAAGGAGCCTGGCCTGCTCCTCCAGGATCTGGCCCTGCGAACCGGTGGCCAGGGCAACCACTCGAAATGCCTCCGGGTTGCGCGCCAGGACGTCTACCGCCTGGCGCCCGATCGATCCGCCGGATCCGAGCAGCGCGATCCGCATTGGGCCACCGCTCCTGCCGAACCGGCCGGCACCCCCCTGCCCCGCAGCGCCCGTCATCTTCAGCGAGCCAGCGCCGTCACGAAGAGGGCGGCGACCGGGGCCGCGAACAGGAACGAATCGACGCGGTCGAGGATCCCGCCGTGGCCCGGAATCAGCGTCCCGGAGTCCTTGGCGCCGGCAGCGCGCTTCAGCATCGACTCTGCCAGATCCCCGGCCTGAGCCACGCCGCCTATGACCGGCCCGAGCAGCAGACCCGCCACGGCGGGCTGGCCCAGGGCCCAGAGGCCGGCCACGGCCACGGCCGTCGAGGCGACCAGTCCTCCGAACAAGCCCCAGTAGCTCTTCGACGGGGAGATATGGGAGAGGAACTTGCGTTTGCCCAGGGCGATGCCCACACAATAGGCGCCAGTGTCGAACGACCAGACGAGCAGGATCACCAGGAGTATCCAGCCGCGATCGGCACCCAACTGGTTCAGCGGCGCGTTCCCCGGCAACGGCGGCGCAACCTGGCCCAAACGAATCAGCGCCCCCAGCATGCCGACGTAGACGGCCACGAACGTCGTTCCCATCCACGACGCGAAGCCAACCTTCGTGTCCGTCTCGCGGAAGGCCGCGATGCCACTCGCGACGAGCACCGCGCCGACGAACAGAGCCGCGTACGGCCGATATTGCGCCAACGACGCCAGATCCGCCGCTACAGCCAGCGCTCCGGCCACGGCCAGCACAGGCACCGCGGGATAGCCGGCACCCCTGACCAGCCGCACCGCTTCCCACGCGGCGACGCCGACGAACACCGCGATCAGCGCCCCGAACCATGGCTCGCCCAGAGCCAGTACGAGCAGGAGCGGCGGCACGAAGATCGCGGCGCTGAGCGCCCGCTGACGCACTCCGGTCCCTACCGTCCGAACCGGCGCTGCCGGCTCGCGAACTCGACGATCGCCGCGTCGAAGGCATCCGGCCCGAAGTCGGGCCACAGGATCGAGCTGAAGTAGAACTCGGCGTACGCCGCCTGCCAGATCAGGAAGTTGGAGATCCGCTCGTCCCCGCCCGTCCGAATGACGATGTCCGGATCCGGCTGCCCGGCGGTGTAGAGGGCACCGGCGATGGCTTCCTCGTCGATCTGATCGGGCTTGAGACCCCGCGCCACCAGGCTACGGGCCGCATCCACCAGCTCGGTCCGGCCCGAATAGTTGAAGGCGATGTTCAGCTGCAGACGCCTGCCGCCTGCGGTCGCGTCCAGAGCCTGCGTGATCGAGGCCCTGGTTTCGGGCGGAAGCTCGTCGAGACGGCCGAGCAGTCGGACCCGGGCGCCCTGCTCTCGCAGCTCGTCCGTTTCGTTTCGGATGACCTTCTCCAGCAGAAAGAAGAGGCCACCCACCTCCTCGTCGGAGCGGGCCCAATTCTCGCGGCTGAAAGCGTACAGGGAGAGGACCTCGATGCCGCGCCGGACCGAGTGGCGGATGATCTCCCGAATCGCCTCGACGCCGGCGGCGTGACCGTCCATCTCGGTCCCGCCGCGAGCCTTCGCCCAGCGCCTGTTGCCGTCCATGATGATCGCAATGTGGCGCGGCAGCTCGTCTGGGGGTACGACGAACGGCTCGGTCGGCGCGGCGTCCGGAGACGCGACGATCGCTACTCCCTGTCCGGTTGCCGGTTGCGACTCCCGGTGGACCAGCGCCGGGGAGTCGGTCGGGCGGGATATCCGACCGGCCACTAGACCTCCAGGATCTCCTGCTCCTTGGTCGCACCGACTCGATCCACATCCGCGATGTGCGTGTCGGTGATGCGCTGCAGGCTCTCGTGCTCGCGTCTTCCCTCATCCGCGCCGATCGTGCCGTCGTGCTCTTCCTTCTTCAGCACGTCGGCGGCATCGCGGCGGAGGTTGCGGATCTCGACCCGCGCCTCTTCCATGCGCTTGTGAATCTGCCTGACGAGATCCTTGCGCCTCTCCTCCGTGAGCGGCGGGATGTTCAACCTGATCACGTTCCCATCGACGTTGGGGACGAGTCCGATGTCGCTCTTGATGATCGCCTTCTCGATGGCCTGAAGAACGCCGCGATCCCAGGGCTGGATGACGATCTGGTGAGCCTCGGGCACGCTGATGCCGGCCAGCTGATTGAGCGCCATGGGCGAGCCGTAGGCCTCGGCCGTGATGTGCTCGACGATGGCGGTGGATGCCCGACCGGTGCGGATTCCTTGCAGGTCGCGCTCCAGCACCTCCACGGCTCGGATCATCTTGTGTTCGGTGGCCGACAACGTCTCGCTGCTCATGCGGGGCTGCCTCCGGTGATCAGGGTGCCGACGGGTTCGCCGGCGGCGACTCGGGTGATGTTCTCGGGCGCATTCAGATCGAATACCACGATCGGTGTGTCGTTCTCCATACACAGCGACACGGCCGTGGCGTCGAGCACTCGAAGCCCCTGAACCAGGACCTGGGAGTACGTCAGGTGGTCGTAGCGCTTCGCGTCGGGGTTCGCGACCGGGTCCGAGTCGTACACCCCATCGACCTTCGTGGCCTTGAGGATGACCTCGGCGCCGATCTCCACGGCCCGCAGCGCCGCGGCGGTGTCGGTGGTGAAGTAGGGATTGCCGGTGCCGGCGGCGAGGATTATCACCCGGCCCTTTTCGAGGTGGCGAACCGCGCGGCGCCGGATGTACGGTTCGGCGACCTCGTTCATGCCGATGGCGCTCATGACCCGAGTCTGGACGCCGGCCTTCTCCAGGGCATCCTGCAGGGCCAGGGCGTTCATGACCGTGGCCAGCATGCCGATGTAATCGCCCGTGGCCCGATCCATGCCCTTGGCGGCGGCGGCCAGTCCGCGGAAGATGTTGCCGCCGCCTACGACGATGCCGATCTCGACGCCGGTGCGATGGACCTCCGCGACCTGGGCGGCGATGAACGCGCAGAAGTTCGGATCGACACCATACTGGCGGCTGCCGAGGAGGGCTTCCCCGGACAGCTTCAGCAGGATGCGCCGATAGCGCGGTCTCTTCGCAGCCTCACCCGTAGGATCCTTGCCTGTGGCCGCACCGGCCTCGCTCATCTACTCCCCCAGCTCGAACCTGACGAAGCGTCGCACCTTGATATTCTCGCCGGTCTTGGCAATGGATTCAGTGATCAACTGGCCGACCGTGCGGTCCTGGTCGCGGAACGGCTGCTCCACGAGCACGACCTCGGCGA
This sequence comes from Chloroflexota bacterium, assembly GCA_003157875.1. Lineage (GTDB taxonomy): Bacteria > Chloroflexota > Limnocylindria > Limnocylindrales > CSP1-4 > Fen-1039. Next base: position 12,262 of record PMKV01000076.1, on the reverse strand, counting down.
ACCACTTCTTGAGCTGGCCCTCGACGATCTGGGCCTTGACGGCCTCGGGCTTGCCGGCGGTTGCGTCGGACGCGGCCAGCTCCGCCTTCTTGGCTTCGAGCTCCGCGGCCGGGATCGACTCGATCGTCGGGTAGAGCGGCCGCAGACCGGCCACCTGCATTGCCAGCTGGCGGACGAGGCCCTGGAACTCATCCGTGCGAGCGACGAAGTCGGTCTCGNNGTCTCGCAGTTGACCTCGATCAGAACACCGATCTTGCCGCCGGTATGGATGTAGCTGGAAACCAGCCCGTCTTTGGCATCGCGCCCGGCGCGCTTCTCGGCCGCGGCCTGGCCGCGTTCCTTGAGGATGGCCGCGGCCTTCTCGATGTCTCCGCCGGTCTCTTCGAGCGCACGCTTGCACTCCATGACGCCCGCGCCGCTCTGCTCACGGAGGGTCTTGACGGTCTCGGCCGTGATCGTCGCCATAGCTGTCTCGTGTCTCCTGTTCTCGGCGCCCTCCGGCCGCTCGGAAACCTCCGAACGGCTCCGCAGGGGCGGGTTATCGCTGCTATCAGTGGGCTCGGGGAGCCGCTTCACCCTCGGCATCGCGCGGGTGGGGCGGCAACTTGACGCCGGGCAGAAGCACTTCCTCTTCGTCGACATCGGGCTCGAAGGTCAGTGCTCCGCCGCCGGCCAGAGCCGCTACCAGCTCGTCTGAGGCGGCTTGCGAGATCTCGGGCTCAACGGTCGGCTCGGGGGCCTCCGGTTCGCCGGTGACCCGGGCACCGCGCTCGCGCCCGCCTTCGATGCAGGCGTCGGCGACGAGCTGGCACAGCAGCCGAATGGCACGAATGGCATCGTCGTTGGCGGGGATGATGTAGTCGAGTTCGTCCGGATCGACGTTGGTGTCTCCGGTGCCGATGATCGGAATCTCCAGCTTACGGGCCTCGGTCACCGCGATCCGCTCTCGATGCGGGTCGACGATGAAGACCATGCCGGGCACGCGCTTCATCTTGCGGATGCCGCCAAAGGCGTCGCGCAGATGGTCCATCTCCTCGACTAGCTTGGAGACTTCCTTCTTCGTCAGGCGCTCGAAGTCGCCGCTCGCCTGGCGGGCCTCGAGCTGGTCGAGGAGGGCGATGCGCTTCTTGATGGTGACGAAGTTGGTCAGCATGCCACCGAGCCAGCGGCGGTTGACGTAGGGCATGCCGGCGCGAGCGGCTTCCTGTGCGACCGGCTCCTGGGCCTGCTTCTTGGTCCCGATGAAGAGGACGGCGTCGCCGCGGGCAACGGTATCTCGGGCGGCTTCCAGGGCGAGATCCAACCGCTTGACCGTCTGGGCCAGGTCGATGATGTGGATACCGTTGCGCTCCGCGAAGATGAACGGCTTCATCTTGGGATTCCAGCGACGCGTCTGGTGGCCGAAGTGGATCCCGGCCTCCAGGAGTTGTCGCATCGAGACGGACGGCATGAACGAACCTCCTGCGGTTACTTCCTCCGCAGCGCTCCTGCCGGGAACCGGCGACCCATAGGGCTCGTCCGGCACCGCTCCCGACACGGCGGCTCTGCGTGTGATCTCCGTTTCTGCCCTCCTTGCGGCGGAGCAGCCACGGGAGTCGTCGCACCCGGCGACGGCTTGGCGGGGAGTGTAGCACAGAGCCATCGCCGCTCCGGCCGAGTGTCTCCGGCCGAGGCACCAACTTGCACCGGCGCCCAAACTTGCGTCGTGGCCTCCGCAAGTCCCTCTCCGGCGGCGTACGCTCAGCACATGAAGAACCCCTTCCGAGGACTCCCGGGTGCGTCGAGGCCGCTCGGGCCCGTGTCGAAGGGCAGAGGGATTCTGGGCGCCGTTCTTCTTCTGGGTGGTACGGTCGCCGTGGCGGCACTCATCGTCTCGGAGCTGATGGGGCCGGCCGGCCACGGCGCCGCCCAAGCAACCACCGCCTCGCCACCGTCCTTCGCGGATTCCGCCGCCTTTGCGCCGTCCCTCGCGCCCACGGCGGCCTTCGCCGCTGTCGTGCCGACCTCGGCGCCGCCTACCGCGTCGAAGGTGCCTCTCGTGCCCGTTGTCTCGTACTGGTCGACGCAGCGCAGCGTCAGCATGCTGGACATCACCAGGCTGTGGCTCGGAACCGAAGACGCGTTTGCGCAGACGCACTTCCAGACCCTCGCCATCTCACCCGGCGATTTGGGGGCTCTCGCTGCGGCCCTCGCCCTGGCCCCGAGAGGCAGCGTCCAGATCCTCTCCCCCGACGGCATCAAGGCCGCCGTCCGCGCCGACACAACGACCCTGGGGTTGATTCCGGCCGGCGACGTGACCCCGGACGTCCGAGCCCTGGCCCTGGACGGAGTCTCTCTTTTCGGTTCGGCGCGGATTCACGATGTCTCGACCTGGCCTCTGATGGTCGCCTCCACGACCGACGGAACGTTCTCGATCGGGGCGGAATGGACGCTCGCCGCGGGCGGTGACGTCAACCTCGATCGCCGCGTCTACTACAAGGCCGATCAACTCAAGTACGGCCCGGACTATCCGTGGTCGGCCGGATATGCCTTCGTCCCGTACTACGACTGCTGCGGCCTCGACGGCTCTTCTCTGGCCGTAGCCAGGGACGTCGGTCCAGCGGGAGCATTTCGCGATCGATTGGCCGACGCCGACCTGGCGCTCGTGAACCTCGAAGGATCGGCCCCCAACGACTGGATCACGCGGGACAACAGCCTCGTGTTCACATTCGATCCGGCGCTTCTTATCGGACTGCGCAACGCCGGCATCGACGCCGTCACCCTGGCCAACAACCACATTCGCAACGGCGGCGACAGCGGCGTGGTCGAGACCTGCCAGAACCTCGATGCCGCCAACATCGAGCACACCGGAGCCGGAGCGGACGTGGTCGCAGCGCGCCAGCCGGCGTGGCTCAGCGCTGCCGGCCTCCGAGTGGCGGTCCTCGGCTACTCGGCCGTCGGGTCGCCCAACTGGGCCGCGCCCGACCGCGCCGGCGCGGCGCCGCTCGATCCGGCGGACGTCGAAGCCGACATCCGATCCGCCCGCGCCGCCGGTGCCCAGATCGTCATCGTCATGCCTCACTGGGGCGAGGAGTACAGCTTCGCCCTGAGCAGCGAGCAGAAGGACGACGCGGCAGCGTTCGTTGCGGCCGGTGCGAACCTGGTTCTCGGTAGCCATTCGCACTGGGTCGGTGCGGTTCAGTCGATCGATGGCCCGGCCGGCCCGGCCTTCGTCGACTACTCGCTCGGGGATCTGCTCTTCAACCTCAACCACGACACACGGTCTCAAGAGGGCGTCATCGCTACCATGACCTTCTCCGGCACGCGACTCCAGCAGGTCGACCTTCAGCCAACGGTGATGATCGACGGGGCGCAGGTCGGGCTGATGGACCCGGCCGGCGACGGCGCGGCCGTCCTCGACGACATCCGCCACGCATCCCGGGGCCTGCTGGACTGGTAGGTCTACTCCGCCAGGACGTTCCGATACAGCCGAGCAGTCGGACGGCCGCCGCATCCCGGCTCCACGACAGCCAGATCCACCGCCACCGGCAGGCGCGGCAACGGCGACCCGTCCGGTGCGCGTCCGCTCTCCAGGAGCCGGGCAACGCCGATGCGCATGAGTGCCCGCTTCCGATAGCCAAACGATTCCTCGGCCCCGCCGAAGGCACGCGATCGGCGCCAGCGGACCTCTACGACCACGAGCCGGGCCGGCGGACCCGGATCGACGGCCACGATGTCCAACTCGCTTCTGCCGAGGTGTAAGTTCCGGCCCAGGATTCTCCAGCCGCGCGATTCCAACAGAGACGCGACCAGGCTCTCGGCCGCGTCGCCGGACTGCTGCCGGGCCGTGCGGCCGCCGCTCGCTGTTTCGACCTTCGTTTCGCGCATGCCGTCCACCTTGGGCGGACGCTAGTCGTCGGCCTCTCTTGGATCGTCCGCTTCGTCCGCCGGGGCATCCTGCCACAGGGACATTTGCTGCCGATCACGGCACGGAGCGAACGAGACGCGGTGGATGGGGCTCAAGCCCAGCGCATCGAGGCCGGCCCGGTGTTCGGGCGCCGCGTAGCCCTTGTTGCGAGCCAGGTCGTAGCCCGGATACAGCTCGTCGTACTCCTCCATCAGCCGGTCGCGCGCGACCTTGGCGATCACCGAGGCCGCGGCCACCGACGCACACAGCCGATCGGCCGAAACGAGAACGCGCTGGTGGACTCGCACCTCGGGCAGGGAGACCGCGTCGAGCAGGAGCGCGTCCGGACGAATCGGCAGCCGGGCCGCGGCCAGCGTGCTGGCGAGCAGGGTCGCCTGCAGGATGTTGATCCGATCGATCAGGTCGGGCCCCACGAACGCGATCGCCCAGGCGACGGCATGCGCCCTGATCTCGATGTCGAGACGACGGCGATCCTCGGGTTTGAGGAGCTTGGAGTCACGTAGTCCGGCCGGCGCCCAGTCGGGCGGGAGGATAACCGCGGCCGAGGTCACGGGGCCGGCAAGGCAGCCACGACCAACCTCGTCGATGCCGGCAACGTGGCGGTAGCCGCGGGACCACAGAATTCGTTCCTCGGCGAAGTCCGGATCGAGCCGGGCCTTGTGCCAGACGGCTATCTCGAGCCGGCCGCCGACCGAACCGGGGGCGGATACAGTGGGACCCCGCCGCGCCGGGGATGGCGACCGGACGGGGTCCTCGACCGGACCTGGGGAGCGACGGGCGTCTGGCATGTCGCTCCGGTTCGTCAGCTGTTGGTGCGGCGCTCGCGGAGCGTGGCGGCCTTGCCGATGCGCTTGCGCAGGAAGTAGAGCTGCGCGCGGCGAGCCTGGCCGTGGCGAACGACCTCGATCTTCTCGATGCGGGGGCTGTTCACCTTGAACGTCCGCTCGACGCCGACGCCGCTGGCGATGCGGCGGACGGTGATCGACCTCTGGATGCCGCCCGAGCGGAGGCGCATGACGGTGCCTTCGAAGACCTGGATCCGCTCGCGGGTGCCTTCGACTACTCGGGCCGAAACCTTGACCGTGTCGCCCGGGGCGAGCTCAGGAATGTCCGTCCGGATCTGGTCCTGGGTAATCTCTTCGAGCACGTTCACGATCGGTCCCTACTTCTTGCGGCAGCGCGGCAGCGCGGCGATGGCTATGTGGCCTGCAGCAGCGCTGCGATGAAGGCATATCTCAAGGGCCACCGTGGCGGCCGACGGCGAAGCTTAGCACAATGGTACGGCCGTACGGGCCGGCTGCCATCGAACCATCAGGTCACCGGCCGGGCCTCCGCCGAACCGGACACGCCGGACCGCAGAGGCGACCCGGCGCCCGGCAGATCGGCGCTTGTGGATCAGTCGTAGAAGTCGATCACGAGGCGCCACGCTCCTGTTGTCGACGACCTCCAGACTCCGATACCAACCCGGTGGTAGGACGGATCCATGATGTTGTAGTAGTGCTCGCACCGGCACCAGTACTCGTTCTGATAGAAGACCTCGACAGCGACCATGTTCTCCTGGGGACTGGCGAGGTTCTCGCCCCAAGAGCCGCCACAGAGGCCGCCCCAGTTGCATAGCCGCCAGCTCGGATCATGATCGGCGAAGTGGTCGAGGATGCCGCGCTCGGCCAATAACCGGGCGTACGGGCGAGCCACCTTGTCCGAGATTCCCTCGTCCAGCACGAGAGGAGACTGGGCCGGTAGTGTGTGGTTGGTGTCCGAGCCGCACTCCCCGTCGTTGGTGACCCAGCCGCCGGTTCGGGTGCAATTCATCAGATTCAGGAAGTAGACCTCGTATGAATACCAGGGTGCCGCCGCTGTCGTCTTGCCGCCCGTCGGGATGGGCGCGACGACCGGATCGACGACCGCGAATGTGGCGGTTTCGGGCGAGGTCAGATGCTGGCCGGTGGTGTCCAGAGCCGAGCTTGCGACGGTGGTCGTGACAAGATCGCCGACCTTGAACGGTTGCGCGGGTATCAGCTCCAGGACTGTGTCGTTCTCCGTCCAGTATTCCTCGGCCGCCAGCGGGTGGTCGTTGACGGTCACAGCGAAGGCCGTCTCAGTCGAGGCACGATCCATAGGCTTATTGAAACCCACCGACACGGGCTGGTGCGTGTCCGCAGTAGCCCCACCATCAGCCGGCCGAAAGCGGACGACGCTGGGGGCGCCAGGTAGGGTTCCCTCGGAGGCAATCGGGTGGGAACCGCTCGCCTCCGGCGAGCTCACGGGGGAAGCGCTCGCCTCTGGCGCGTTCGTCGGCGAGGCACTCGCCACAGCGCTCACCTCCGACGTCGACGCGCCGCGAGGGGAGTCAAGGCGGCCGAGGCCCCATGACCCCGCGAGAGTCACAGTGACGAGCACGGCAACGGCAGCCATCGTCGTGCGCAGCCCGAGGGTGGGGCGAGCAGACCCGCGGCGACTGGGAGCCCAGCGGATCCTGGACCTTCGTTCGATCGACGAGAATGCGGGAGTGGCGGGCATGTACCGGTCAAGACCGGCCAACCTCTCCTTGAACTCGGCGGCCAGAGCCCTTTCCTCCGCCCGCTGATCGGCGTTGACTTCCCTCATCGTTGCATCACCTCGGGTCGTGCCTTGAGCGTGGCCAGGCCACGCGATACGAGCGATCTCACGTTGCCTTCCGTGCGACCCATGATCCGTGCCGCCTCGGCATCAGGCAGGTCGAATTGGAAGCGCAGGAGGAGCGCCTCACGCTGAGCCGCCGGGAGGACCCGGCACAGATCCTCGAACCAGATCCACAGTTCCGAGCTGTGGAAGGCCAGCTCGCTGGCCCGGTCGGGCGAATCTGCGGCGCCGTCGAGCGTCAACCAGCCGATAAGGCGCCTGCGTCTATGTCGGTCGATGGCGACGCGCCTGGCTATCGTGAACAGCCACGGAAGGGCCTCCCCTTTTGGGCGTCTGCCCGCATGCCAGGCTTCGAGCGCTCTTCGATACGCCTCCGACGCAACGTCCTCGGCGTCCTCGCGATGGCGAAGGAGCAGCCAGGCGTACTTGAACACCTCTGGCCACGTGGCGCGATACAGGCGCTGGAACTCCAGATGGCTCTCGTCCCGATCCGTGGCCAAGCCCGATTCCCTCAATGCCTGCAAGACCATTCGCACCTCCTACTCAAGATCACGAACGGCGGGGCGAAAGTATGTCAACCGTGTCGGCGGTTGCGGGCGATTGGTCGAGAGCACCTCGGCTAGTCGGCCTGGCTCTCTCCCCCTACCGGCTCGGCGCGGGCCTCGACCCGCAGCTCGGCCATGAGCTTCCCTTCTTCCTTGGTGAAGGCCCTACCCACCAGCAGCTCGGGCCGCCGGCCCAGTGTTCGTCGCAGTGACTCGCGCAGCCGCCACTTCCGGACCGCTTCATGGTGGCCGCTGGTCAGGACGGCCGGCACACCGAGGCCGTTGAACTCCGGCGGCCGCGTGTACTGGGGGTACTCCAGCAGGCCGGCAATGAACGACTCCTCGGCCGTGGACTCGGCATCGATCGCCCCGGGCAGAAGCCGCAGGATCGTGTCGATGAAGACCAATGCCGGAATCTCGCCGCCGGAGAGGACGTAGTCGCCGATCGAGAGCTCGAGGTCGATCATCGAGCGGATCCGCTCGTCCACGCCCTCGTAGCGGGGACACAGGATGATCAGATGCCGGCGGAGTGCCAGGTCGTGGGCTCGAGGCTGTCTGAACACCTCGCCGCCGGGGTCGGGCAGGATGACCGTGCTATCGGGTCGCCGCAGGATCGCGAGGGCGGCAGCAACCGGCTCGGGGCGCAGGACCATCCCCGCTCCCCCGCCGTAGGTGTAGTCGTCGACGGTCTTGTGCCGGCCCAGGCCCCACTCGCGCAGATCGTGGACTCGGATCGTGGCCAGGCCGCGCGACTGGACTCGGCCGGGAATGCTCTCCGCCAGGGGTCCGGACAGCATGGCCGGAAACAGCGTCAGGACGTCGATCTCGAGCGGATTGGGAATGGGGCCTCCCGGCGGCGCGTCGGCGGCCTCATTCCGGTCGGTCGAGTCGGGACCAGCGCTCATCGCTCTGGTGTGGAGGTCTCGGCCGAATCGGCCTCCGCTTCGGCCTCTTTGCCATTCTCCTCGTCGCCGCGCAACCCCAGGGCCTCGCCGTCGACGACGATCTCGCCGCGCGCCGGCGCAAAGGTGCGGACGACGGCGCGAACCAGCGGAATGTCCACTTCGCCCGCCGGGCCGCGGACTACGACCACCTCGGCGCCGCCGGCACGGTAGACATCCACGACCTCGCCCAGGGCCGACCCATCGAGGTCGCTGACCTTCGAGCCGACGATCTCGTGCCAGTAGAACTCGCCCCGGCCCAGTTCCTCGCCGGGCGCGACGACCGCCTCCAGGTAGACCTCGCGCAGAGACTCGGCCGCGGTTCGGTCGGCCACCTGGGCGAAACGCACGCGCCAGCCGAGCGCGTCGGGAGCCGACTCGACGATCGTAAGCTCGGCCGCCTCGCCCTCGCGAAAGAGAGTCCGGCCCACCGCAAAACGGTCCTCGGGCCGGTCGGTCAGAGACTCGACGCGGACTGTGCCGCGCAGCCCGTGGAAGCCGCGTACCTGCCCGACCACGAGCCGCTCGCCGGCGGTCACGGTCGGCGGCTCAGCCGATTTCCAGAGAGACCGACTCGCCGTCGCGAGCCGACATCACCTTGAGCAGCGTCCGAAGCGCCTTGGCGACGCTTCCATTCCGCCCGATCACCTTGCCCATGTCGTCTTCGGCAACGTGAAGTTCGATGACTGTCCCGTCGGGGCCAGTGCTGACCTCGACCACAACTGCGTCGGGGTCATCGACCAGATTCTTGGCAACGTACTCGACGAGATCCTTGGCTGCCATTGGCTCCTCTTCGTTCTGTAGCAGTGCTCTGCCGGTCGTGCAACGAGAGCCGCGGGCTACTGCCGCGAACTACTTGGCGGCCGGGCTGACCTTGCGGGCTACCTTGGGCACGATGCCTGCGTTCTGGAGCAGCCTCGAAACGGTGTCGGAAGGGAGGGCGCCCTGAGCCAGCCACTTCTTCACCTTGTCGGCGTCGACGGCGAACTCGACAGGATCCGTCCTGGGGTTGTAGTGGCCGAGCGTCTCGATGGCGCGGCTGTCGCGGGCGCTCCGGCCATCCATGACGACGACGCGGTAGGCCGGTTGCTTTGTGGCCCCGATGCGACTGAGGCGAATTCGAACTGCCATGTGCGAGCTTGTTCCTCCTGGATGCATGCGCGGCGTGTCGCCCGGCGAGCTATTTGGCCGTGATCACGAGCCGCAGGATAACCGTATTGCCACCGACCACGGATCCGGCAACCGAGCCGAGGTGGTCGAAGTAGGGCTTGTAGTCCTGAGCCCAGACCGATGCCGACTTCGAAAGGACGGCTTGACCGATCTGGTCTTCCAGGGCCGGGACGTTGACGTAGATCGACTCCACGTTGCTCGAGCCGGCCGCGGCCATGGCGGCCGAGTAGTCCGGCTGCGAACCCAGTGAGGTGGACGAGGTGGTATCGATGACGGCCTTTACGAACGCGTCGCCGTAGCCGACCACGACCAGATCGTCCTTGGCCGCGACGGCGATCTCGAGCGGCATTCCGAGGACGCTTTCCGGAACGTCGATCAGGGTGATGGTCGCACCCTTGTATTGCTCGTCGTGGCTCTTGAGCCCATAGGTCCAGCCGGCAAACGAAACGGCGTTGGAGATCAACGCGACCTTGCTGCCGGCGGTTGAGGCGTCCGTGGCCTGGACCACGAAACCCTCACTGAAGTTCGAGCCGTCCTTGGTCACGGCGGCGACGCCATCGCCGATCCAGTCGAGACCGCCCATCAGACCGAGCACGGTCTTTACGTTTCCGAGCGTGGAGTTTCCCGGCAGCCCGGCTTCGGCCGCGGCCAGCCCGTCGGTGAGCAGCTTGCCCAACGAATGGACCTCGACCGCGCCGACGGTGCTACCCGGCAGAGCGTTCGCAAGCCGACTGGCGTGATTGCCCGAACTCGTGTCGTTGGGGCTCGGATAGGCCACGTCGACGACCATCCGATCGGATTCGGACCGCACCGAGCCGGCGATCCAGGCCGGCGTCGTCGCGGAGGAGATCCCCAGCGTCGGAATCGGTGCCGAGGCCGCGGAAGAGAGCTGCTGCATCGCCGCGTTGAGGCTGTCCAGTTCGCTCGCCACGAGCGCTCTGGCGGCCAGGTAGAAGCGCGCCAGGCTGTCGCCGGAGAACGACTTCATCGCGGCCTGGTAGTCGGGGTTGTCGGTAAGAGATCCCTTCGTCTTGCTGTCCAGGGCAGCCTTCACTCCGTCGACGGTGCCCACGAGGAGGTCCTGGTCGGTGAATGCGTAGGCGCCTTCGGCGCCGATCCCGACGCCGGCGGTATAGAGCTTCGTGCCGGCGTAGTCCTGGGGGCTCGCCGCGAGTTTCAGCCGGTCGAGTTCCGAGTTGACCCAGGTCTGCGCGGCGGCGCGGTCCTTGAGAGCGAATATGGCGACGGTGCTGGGCAGACTGACCGAGCCGACTGCCGAGCCGGTCAATGCCGCTCCCGTCCCGGGGCCCATCTCAGCGATCGAGACCTCGCCTTCCATCCACGGCTTGAAGGCGGAGGTATAGGCCAGGTCCGGTGAAACGCTGCTGGTGAGGCGGTTGAGCATCTCGTCCAGGGCGGTGTCGAACTGCGCTCGGTCCTGGAACCCGGGGAAGTGGCTCATGAAATCGGCCAGCTTGGCGCGCTGGTCGCCGGGCAGGTCGGTCCTCACCTCGAGGAAGGCGATGGTGTCCTTGGGGGCGACGCTCGACGTCAGCGACTTGGCTCCCGCCGCGCCCGAAAGGACGAAGGCGGCAGCAGCGGTGACTATCGCCACGCACAGGACTACGGCACCGGCGGCGGTCCAGCGGAGCCGGTGCGATCGGGGCGAGACCGGCACGGGATAGACGCCCGGAGCCCAACCCCCATCCATCGGCACGACCGTGCCCTGCGGCGGCTGGGCGTACGGCGGCTGGGCGTACGGCGGCTGGGCGTACGGCGGCTGGGCGTACGGCGGCTGGCCGTACGGCGGCTGGGCGTACGGCGGCTGAGTGCCGTTGACTTGGCTGTTCCCTTGATTCGGGTCCATCTCGCGAACCTCCCCTACCCCAACATTCCGGGCAGTCTGCGCCCAAGTTTGCCTCCGGACATCTGCTTCATCATCTTCTGCAGATCTCCGAACTGTTTGATCAGCTGATTGACATCCTGGAGCCGCGTCCCGGATCCCTGCGCGATCCGCCGGCGGCGGCGCGCATTGAGGATAGACGGCTCTCGGCGTTCGGCCGGCGTCATCGACCTAATGATGGCTTCGACTCGCTTGAGGTCGCCCCGGTCGACGGATTCCTGGGCCTGCTTGGCCAGACCGCCCATGCCGGGGATCATGTCCAGGATCTGACCCATCGGGCCCATCTTCCGGACCTGCTCCATCTGCTCGAGCATGTCCTCGAGAGTGAAGCTGTTCTTCTTGAGCTTCTCGGCCATGCGCGCGGCCTGTTTCTCGTCGAAATGCTCCTGCGCCCTCTCGACCAGGGTCATAACGTCGCCCATGCCGAGGATCCGACCCGCCAGTCGGTCCGGGTAGAACGGCTCGAGAGCGTCGGTCTTCTCGCCGGTTCCCATGAACTTCACCGGCAGCCCGGTCACCGCGCTGATGGATAGTGCCGCGCCGCCACGCGCGTCGCCGTCGATCTTGGTGAGGACCAGGCCCGTCACGGGAACGGCCGCATGGAACGCCTCGGCGACGTTGACCGCCTCCTGGCCGGTCATGGCATCGACGACCAGCAGTGTCTCGGAGGCCTTCACCGCGGCCGAAAGATCCGCGATCTCTTTCATCAGCGGCGCGTCGACGGTCAGGCGGCCGGCGGTGTCGAGGATGATCGTGTCGCGGACCTGCTTTCGAGCGGCATCGAAGCCGCCCCTGGCGATGGTCAGGACGTCCGTTCCGGCCGGGGCGCGATAGACGGGGATGTCGAGCGATTTGCCGAGCGTCTCGAGCTGGTCGGCCGCGGCCGGCCGATACGGGTCGGCGGCCACGAGCAGCGGTCGGCGTCCCTGTTTGTGGAGATGCCGAGCGAGCTTCGCGGCGGTGGTGGTCTTACCCGAGCCCTGCAAACCGACGAGCACGATAACCGCCGGGTTTCCGGTCAGCCTGAAGGTTCGATCGCCGGCCGAAAGCAGCGCGACCAGCTCCTCGTTGACGATCTTCACGACCTGCTGGCCGGCCGTCAGGCTCTCGAGGATCTCGGCCCCCATGGCTCTTTCACGGACCCGGGCGACGAAGTCCTTGACGACCTTGAAGT
>PMKV01000033.1 GCA_003157875.1 Chloroflexota bacterium | reverse complement strand
CCAGCTCATGATCACCAGCGAAGTTGAGAACTACCCGGGCTTTCCCGATGGCATAGGCGGACCGGAGTTGATGGCCCTCTTCCGGGCGCAGGCCGAGCGATTCGGGGCGCGAATCGTGGACGCGGACGTGGACCGGGTGGACCTGAGCGGCCGGCCGTTCCGGCTGTGGGCCGCCGGCATCGAGTATCGAGCCCGGGCCGTGATCGTGGCCACCGGCGCCGAGGCGCTGTGGCTCGGCATCGACAGCGAAACCCGCCTGCGTGGCCACGGCGTCAGCGCCTGTGCGACCTGCGACGGGTTCTTCTTCCGCGACAAGGAGATCGGGGTCGTCGGCGGTGGCGACAGCGCCCTCGAGGAGGCCCTCTTCCTGACCCGTTTCGCGAGCAAAGTACACCTGATCCATCGCCGCAACTCCTTCCGCGGTAGCAAGATCATGCAGGACCGAGCAGCCCAACACCCCAAGATCGAGTTGCACCTCAATCGCACCATCGAGGAGGTCCTGGGCGAGGAGCACGTCGAGGCGCTGCGACTGGGCAAGAGCGACGGTTCCGGCGAGGAGCGCCTGGCGGTCCAGGGACTCTTCGTGGCCATAGGCCATCGGCCCAACGTGGCAGTCTTCCGTGACTGGCTCGAAACCGACGCGAAAGGTTATCTGAAGACCGAAGGCGCCTCGACCAACTCGAACATCGACGGCGTCTTCGTGGCCGGCGACGTGGACGACCATCGCTATCGCCAGGCGGTTACGGCGGCCGGCGAGGGCTGTCGGGCGGCAATCGACGTCGAGCGCTGGCTCGAGACCAACGACGCGGACTCGGCTCGGAACGCCGCGAAGACCGTCGCCGGAGTCAAGTAGGCCAACCCGCTGGCCGCACGCTCGGCCGGAGTCAGGGTTAGGAGTCGAAACGAACGAGCTACGCGGACCCATCGAGGGTCGGAGGCGGCTCGGCAAGCCGAACGTCAAGATCGCGGTGACCGTCCTGTTGGCGGTTGCGGTCGTCGCTGCCGGGTACCTCGGGCCGCGTCCCACTCCGTCCCCATCCCCGGCCCCGTCGCTTCTGGCCGAGGGTCCCACGCGGGCGCCGGCAACCTCGTCTCCGTCCGGCCCGGTTCCCAGAAGCATCGATGCCTTCTCGGGGTTGACGCCGGTCCAACTGCTGCCGGGTCAGGTCGTCCAGTCATGGCTCCCCCAACAGATCACCAGCCAGACTCCGGCGATCATCGGCCTTCGTCTCTTCTACGTCGTCCAGTCGAGTGAGGTCGAGTCCAGCCTGATCGGCTCGGCCGACGATCCGCAGACCCTCGTCAGCGCGGCCCGGTGCGAGGCTATCAACCAGCTGGCCGCGGCCGGTCACGAGCTTGCCTATGTGGTCACGTCGCCGGCCGGCGCCACCGCACAGATCGCCGGTTGCGAGGGATCCGCCGTGAGCTGGAGCGTCTGGCTCCTTGACTTGAATGGAGGCCGGCCGCGACAGGTCGCTAGCGGAGTCCGTCAGCCTGGCTCGATCGATGTTGCCGAGTTCCCGATTCACCTGGCCCTGACGGCCACGGCCTTCGCCTTCGACCGCCCGCCGGCGACGGCGAGAGGCGGTGCCGGCGAAACCGTGGAAGTGCACTCGATAGACGGCTCGCTTCTCTGGACGAGCCAGACTCAGACCCCGGTCGACGATGTCCTGCTGGGCGGTGGCAGGCTGGCAATCCTGACCCAGGGCGAGCCGTCCGCCGCAGGACTGCGTGACCTGTGGCTGTCGGACGCCACACATCCGGCCCCGATGGAGGTGGCGCAGCCGGTGGGGTCGGCGTCGTTCTCGCCGGACGGGTCCTACCTGGCGTGGGATCTACCTCCGGGCGCAGGTGGCGCAGATCTCATGTATCAGTCGGCGGTCGGAATCGAGGCGCTCGACACCGGCAGGGTCGTGGCCCTCAACGCCCGAACCAGCACCGAGACATCGGAGCCCATTCGCCCGGACGTCTCGATGACGAAGGCCGGACCCGCGATTGCGTGGTTCGCCACGTCGCCCGAGGGAGCCGTCTATCCGGCCTTCCGATTCGCAGGCGGCGGCGACGGAGGATACCTGTTGAGCGGGCGGGCGCCGGTCTGGATGCACATCGACGGCAGCATGCTGGTCTGGGTCGCGGAGAGCCCGGACGGCTGGTCGAACGAGGCCTTTGCGGTCGAGCTTCTGGCTCTGGCCTCCGATGGAGCGGATCGACCCGCCGGACTGCCGATCGGCTGAGGAAGTCTCGGGCGGCATTCGGGCGGTCCTGATAGCGTCTTGGCACACACAGGAGTCCCGATGTCATTCTCAGGCGGCGGCAGGCACCGCTTCGCCGCATCAACTCAGCGCCCCGACGCCCCGCCCGTGCCCCGAGAGCGGCGCACTCGAACCGCGACCAAGATCGTGCGCTTCTTTGTGCCGTACCGGCGCGAGGTCATGGTCGTCCTCGGCGCGATCCTGATCACGAGCTTCCTCGGGGTCATCAACCCGATCCTGCTCAAGCTGCTGATCGACGTCGCCATCGGCCATCTGGATTGGGGCCTGCTCAACCTGTTCGTCTTCCTGATGATCCTCATCCCGATCGTGTCGAGCCTGATCGGCGTGGGCCAGAGCTACCTCAACAACAAGGTCGGCCAGAACGTCATGCGCGACCTGCGCGGCGCGCTCTACGCCCACCTCCAGGCGATGCCGCTGCGCTTCTTCACCGAAACGCGGACCGGTGAGATCCAGAGCCGCCTGGCCAACGACGTCGGTGGCGTGCAGGCGGTCGTGACCGACACCGCGGCCAGCATCACCAGCAACGTCGCCGTGGTCATCAGCACGATCATCGCCATGCTCTTCATCGACAAGCGCCTGACGATCCTGTCGCTGGCGATGCTGCCGGTCTTCGCGTTCATCGCCAACCGCGTCGGCAAGGTTCGCCGCGCCGCCTCCACCGAGACGCAGAAGTCGCTGGCCGACATGACCGCCGCGACGGAAGAGACGCTCAGCGTCAGCGGCATTCTGCTGTCCAAGACCTTCGGCCAGCAGGCGGCGTCGATCGAGCGCTTCGCCGGGCTGAACGAGCGGGTCGCCCGCAACCAGATCCGCCAGGCGATGGTCGGCCGCTGGTTCTTCGCCCTGATCGGCACGATCATGTCGATCATCCCGGCCTTCGTGTACTGGCTGGCCGGCTATCTGGCGATCAACCACGACCCGCATCCGCCCACGATCGGCGACATCGTGGCCTTCACCACGCTCCAGAGCCGGCTCTTCTTCCCGCTCGGGCAGCTGCTCAACGTCCAGGTCGAGCTGCAGGGGGCACTCGCACTCTTCGACCGCATCTTCGAGTACCTGGAGATGAAGCCCGAGATCGCCGACGCGCCGGACGCGGTCGAGCTCGATCCGGTGGCGGTCAGGGGCGGCGTCCGAATGCGTGACGTCTGGTTCCGTTACCCGACGACGGCGGCGGCAGCGGCCGTCGAAGGGGTGCCGGAGTCGAACGGTGCGTCAGCCCCGGAGGCCGGAACCGCCGCCGAAACCGACGGACCGCACGCCTTCGCGCTCGAGGGGATCGATTTCGAGGTCAAGCCGGGCCAGCTGGTCGCGCTCGTGGGACCCTCCGGCGCCGGCAAGACCAGCACCACGTACCTGATCCCGCGGCTCTACGACGTCGACACCGGGGCAGTCGAGATCGATGGGCTGGATGTGCGGACGATCCGGCTGGCCTCGATCGGGCAGATCGTCGGCTTCGTGACCCAGGAGACATACCTCTTCCACAGCTCGATCCGCGACAACCTGCGCTACGCCCGACCGGAGGCGACCGACGCCGAGCTGGAGGTGGCGGCCCGTGCCGCCGCGATGCACGACCGGGTCATGGAACTGCCCGACGGCTACGACACGATCGTCGGCGAGCGCGGCTACAAGCTCTCCGGCGGGGAGAAGCAACGCATCGCCATCGCCCGCGTCCTGCTCAAAGACCCGCGAGTGCTGATCCTGGACGAGGCCACATCCGCACTGGACACGGTCAGTGAGCGGCTTATTCAAAGCGCCCTCGAGGGATTGGAGGCCGGCCGCACGACGATCGCCATCGCCCATCGGCTCTCGACGATCCTTCGCGCCGACCTGATCCTCGTGTACGACCGCGGCCGGATCGTGGAGCGGGGCACGCATGCCGAGTTGCTGGCAACCGACGGGTTGTATGCCAAGCTCTATCGCGAGCAATTCGCGTCGCCGGACGCGGATGCGGGAGCCGCCGACACGCCCGAGGCGGGCGTCGAGACCGTGGCTACGCTCCAACCGTCGATCTAGACGCCGTCCCGGCGGCGCCACCTGACAACCTGGAGGAAGACGTGGGCGAGAAGCGGGTGATCCTGGGGCACGAGGGTGGGATGCGTTTCGTGGCCAGAACGAGTTCGGGCCACGACGTCGTCGTCGACAACGCCGTCGGGGACTCCGGCCCGCGGCCCACCGAGTTCCTTCTCGCGGCGATCGCCGGTTGCACGGCCATGGACTTCGTCGACATCATGGCCAAGAAGCGTCAGATCATCGACCGCTACTCGGTCGAAGTCACCGGGACCCAGCGCGAGAAGGCACCTAACGTCTTCCTCACGATCACGGTGATCCACATGGTTGAGGGCAACGTGGAGACTGCCGCCGTTGTCCGCTCGATCGAGCTGTCGGCGACCAAGTACTGCACGGTCAGCGCCCAGATCGCGGCCGGACCGGCACGCATCAGCCACCGCTATTCGATCAAACGGCCCGGAGCCGGCGGCGCGCCACCGACCGAGGAGTCGGGCGAGGTCGTGGTCACCGGGCCGATGAGAGACGTCCTGGCCGACTGACGCGCGGCTCAGAGCCGAGCCGGAGGGCCGGCGGGCCGGCGGGCCGCGGCCACGGACCATCGCCGTCACCTGATGCGGGGAGCGCACTCGACCGGACGACGGCCGCCGTCCCTGCGATCATGGCGCCGTGGCCAGCACCGAACCGACCGACGCCAGCGATCTCCTCCCGCCGATCGATCCCCCACGGGTGTGGCACGTCTGGGGTGTGACCTTCGATGCCCGAATCGCCCAGGTGGTCTCGCTGGCCACGATCATCCTCATCTTCGCCTTCAACGACCGCTTCCTCGGCGCCGAGTACGCCCGTTTCGTGCTCGAGTTCATCATTCCCGTGGCGATCATTTTGCTCGTCTGGCACGAGGATCCACGTCGCTACGGCCTGCGGCTCGGCGATTGGCGGCTGGCACTACCGATAGTCGTCGGCGGCGTCGCGATCATGGCCGTGGCCATCTGGTTCCTCGGCCGGCTGCCCGACTTCCGGGCCTACTACACCCAGGACACGAGCGGCACGCCGATGTGGCGGCTGATCATCGACACCGGCGTGGACCTCTTTGCCTGGGAGTTCTTCTTCCGTGGCTGGCTGTTGTGGGCCTTCGGACGAAAGTACGGCACCGACGCGATCTGGCTCCAGATCATCCCGTTCGCCCTGATGCATATGTGGAAGCCGGAGATCGAGCAGCTCTCGACGGTCCTGGGCGGCGCCTTCTTCGGCATACTGGCCTGGCGGACCAAGTCGTTCCTGTGGGGCTGGCTGCTCCATTGGTTCATGATGGCCTGGGTCCTGGTCGTGGCGGCCGGCGTCATCTAGGTGTAGGCCGCAGGGGACGCGGAGACGGCGAGGGCGCCACGTGCTGCCCTGGTTCGAGCTGGTTGCATGACTATTCATCGGACCGTATACTCCAGCGACCATGACAGCCACGCGAACCACACCCGGCTCCACTTCCCGCGGCCTAGGGCCCAGGGCCTTCCGGGCCGGGGGCGGCGACGACATGATCAGCGTCGGGATCGTCGGCGCCACCGGCTACGCCGGCGGCGAGCTGGTTCGGCTGCTGCTGAACCATCCCCGCGTCAAGCTCGCGGGACTGTACGGCCGCAACCGCGACAACGAGCCGATCGGGGCTTCGCACCCGCACCTGGGCGCGACCGGACTCGTCGTCGACAAGACGATCCCCAAAGCCGACGCCATCTTCACCGCCCTGCCGCACGGAGTGGCTGCCGGCATGGCCGCCGAGATCGTCGCCGGCGGCTCGGCCCTGCTCGACGTCGGTCCGGACTTCCGGCTCCACGACCCGGCCGACTACCCCGCCTGGTACAAGTTCGACCATCCCGCGCCCGACCTCCTGGCGGGAGCCGTATACGGTCTGCCCGAGCTGCACCGGGCCGAGATGGTCGCCGCGGCCGAGCGAGCGACCACGATCATCGGCCTGCCCGGCTGCTACCCCACGGCCACGATCCTGACGCTGGCGCCGCTCGCGCGGGCCGGGCTGATCGCCGATCTGGCGGTCGACGCCAAGAGCGGCGTCTCCGGCGCCGGTCGCGAGCCCAGACAGGACCTGCTCTTCTCCGAGGTCAACGAGAGCGTCAAGGCATACGGCCTGTTCAACCACCGCCACACCGCCGAGATGGAGCAGGAGCTCGGGCAACAGGGTGCGCGCGGCGCGCTCGGTAGCAAAGACGCCAACCCGGGCGTGGCCACGGTGGACTTCCTGCCGCACCTGATCCCGATGACCCGCGGCATCCTCGCCAGCTGCCACGTTAGGACCACTCGCCCGGTGACCCAGGCCGAGCTGGATGCCCTGTACGACGAGGCATATCGAGACGAGCCGTTCGTACAGGTCGTCGCCGATCCGCCCGCGACCAAGCACGTCTCAGGCAGCAACCTGTGTCGGGTCTGCGTCAAGGTCGACCCACGCAGCGGCCGAGTCCTGGCCATCGGTGTCATCGACAACCTCGTCAAGGGGGCGGCCGGCCAGGCCGTCCAGGCCCTCAACGTTCTCTTCGGGCTGCCCGAGACGGCCGGTCTCGAGGGTTACCCGATCGCCCCCTAGCCAACCGCCCGACAGGGCCGGCCGGCAGCGTCACCGGCGGCCAACCGATCGCCCAACGCCAATTCGGAGGGAATCGAATCTCATGCACTCGGGCCACGATGGTTCTTCTCAGGCGGCTGCCGCGCCCGACCTCCCGGCCCTGCCGACCCAGTTGCCCGCCGTCGAGCAGCGCGCGGTCATGCCCCGCGGCTTCCGCGCGGGTGGGCTGGCGGCCGGCATCAAGCCGTCGGGCCGGCCCGATCTGGCGGTCATCGCCACCACCGGCGAGTCGGCGGCCGTAGCTGCCACCTTCACCCGAAACCAGGTCGTGGCGGCGCCGATCAAGCTCTCGCGAGCCCATCTCAACGCCACCGAGATCGGCGGCGGCGGGCGGTTCGGCTGGGCCGACGCCATCGTCGCCACCGCCGGTTCGGCCAACGCGGCCACCGGCGTCGACGGCGAAACGGATCAGGGCGAGATCGGCAAGGCGCTCGCGACGCTGCTCCACACCAAGCCCGAACGAACCCTCGCTCTCTCGACGGGCGTGATCGGCGTGCGGCTTCCGCTGACGAAGGTCCGGGAAGGCCTGACCCGGCTCGTCCCCGACCTGGCCGAGACCAATGCCGGCCTCGAGGCCGTGGCCGGGGCCATCATGACCACCGACACGAAGATCAAGCTGGCCACGACCGCGCTGGAGCTGCCGGGCCCGGACGGCGCCCCGGTCACCGTCACCGTCTCGGGCATCGCCAAGGGCGTCGGCATGATCCATCCCCGCATGGCCACCATGCTGAGCGTGGTGCTGATCGACGCCAGCGTCGCCCCCGCCACTCTCTTTGGGATCCTCTCCCCGATCGTCCAGCGGACGTGGAACCAGCTCAGCGTCGACGGCGACACCAGCACCAACGATACCGTCTTCCTCGTGGCGTCCGGTGCCAGCGGCGCGTCCGTCGCCGTGGCCAGCCACGAGGCGGCGCAGCTCGCCGAAGCAATCGAGGCAGTGGCCCGGTCGCTCGCCCGTCAGCAGGCCGCGGACGGCGAGGGCGCCACCACGCTCATCACCTGCCAGGTCAGCGGCGCGGCCGACGACCACGACGCCCGGGCCATCGCCCGGAGCGTCATCAGCAGCAGCCTGCTCAAAGCCGCGGTCCACGGCCGCGACCCCAACTGGGGCCGCGTGGCCAGCGCCGCCGGCAATGCCCGCCTCCCCGACGAGCCGTGCCTGGAGGCGGCCGGGCTGCACCACACCGAGGCCATGCCGCGTGCCGGCCGGGCTCCGGAGCTCGACCTGGACAAGCTCCAGATCGCCATCGCCGGCACGCTCGTATTCAAGGGCACTCCCCTGCTCTTCGACCGCGCCGCGGTTCGAAAGGCGATGCAGGCGCCCGAGGTGTTGATCCGGCTCCATCTCGGCCTGGGCGGCGGCGTCGGCGAGGCGTTCGGCTGCGACCTGACCGAGGGCTACGTCATCGAGAACGCGGAGTACACGACGTGAGCGAAGTGCTCGTCCTCAAGCTCGGCGGGACAACGCTCGCCGACCAGGCCCACGTCCTCGACGAGGTGGCCGCGGTGGCCCGTACCCGACCCGTCGTGCTCGTCCACGGCGGCGGCAAGCGCATCACAGAATGGCTCGAACGCCTGGGCGTCCCGAGCCGGTTCGAAGGCGGCCTGCGCGTCACCGACCAGGCTGCGCTCGACGTGGCCGCCGCCGTGCTGCGGGGAGTGGTCAATTCCGAGCTCGTCTCCGACCTGCGCGACCGCGGCGTGGACGCCGTCGGCCTCTCAGGCGTGGACGGCGGCTTCATGATCGCCGAGCGCATACCTCACCTCGGGCTGGTGGCCCACATCGTCGGCATCCGCCGCGACTTCATCGACGGTCTCCTGGTCGCGGGGCAAGTCGCCGTGGTGGCGCCGCTCGCCCGCGACGAGCAGGGCATCGTCTGCAACGTCAACGCCGACGACGCCGCCGCCGGCATCGCCGCCGGGCTCGGTGCCCGCCAGCTCGTCCTGATGACCGACGTGGACGGGATCCGCGACGCGGGCGGCGAGAAGCTCGCAACGATGACCTCGGACGAGGCCGAGAACCTTATCGCCGGCGGCGTCATCAAGGGCGGCATGGTGCCCAAGATCCGAGCCGCTCTCCAGGCGGTCAACTGGCCCGGCGCCGAGGCCGTCATCGCCGACTCGTCGGATCCGCACGCCCTGACTCGCGCCCTCGACGACCCGACCTTCGGGACCCGCATCACCGCCGCACGCGAGCCGAGCGGCGCCACGGGCGCCCCGGCCGGCAGGGCCTGATCGGGTGGCAGCCATGATCCTCAACGGCAGCGGCGTCAACGCCAAGGGCCGCCGGCAGCGAACCCTGCTCGATCTGGTCGCGCGCTCGCCGATCGGCAGCCAGGAGGAGCTGGTCGAGCTGCTCCGAGAGGCCGGATTCGAGGTCACGCAGGCCACCGTCAGTCGCGACATGGCCGAGCTGGGCCTGGTGAAGGTGCCGCGCGGCGACCGCCACGTCTACGCCACTCCCGAGAGCGCGGCCACCGGCAATCTCTACGACAGCCGGCTGCGGCGGCTCCTCGAGGACATCCCGGTTCGCATTGGGCGGAGCGGTCTCAGCCTCGTCCTGCTGGCCACGCCGGGCTCGGCGGGAGCGATCGCGCAGGCGATCGACCAGTCGAGCTTGCAGGACCAGGTCGGCACCCTTGCCGGCGACAACACGCTCCTCGTGCTATTCGAGACCGAGGCCGCTCTCGAACGGTGGCTGGTCCGTTTCGGGAGCTATCAACCGGCCGGGGCCTCCGGGCTGCCGCCGGTACTTCCTTACACGCTCACGGAGGCTCCTCGATGAAGAAGGTGGTGCTGGCATATTCCGGCGGACTCGACACGTCGGTCGCCGTCGCCTGGCTGCGCGAGCAGTACGACGTCGAGGTCGTGACCCTGACCGTCGATCTCGGCGGCGGCGTCCTCAAGGAAGACGTCGATCGGCGGGCCATCAGCGCCGGCGCGAGCCGGGCCTACGTGGTCGACGGGCGGGAGCGGTTCGTGCGCGACTTCTGCTGGCCCCACGTCCAGGCCGGAGCGCTGTACCAGGGCGTCTACCCGCTGGCCACGGCCATGGCCCGCCCACTGATCGCCCAGCTTCTCGTCGAGGTGGCGCACAAGGAAGGCGCGGACGCCGTCGCCCACGGCTGCACGGGCAAGGGCAACGA
>PMKV01000042.1 GCA_003157875.1 Chloroflexota bacterium | reverse complement strand
GGCGCCCCCGACGGCGTGACCGACATCGAGTACGAAGCGCTGCTGTCCGGCGGATCGCGCGACCCCCTCACGCCCGAGATCGACGAGAACTCCGTCGCCGAGCTTTTCTACACCAGCGGCACGACCGGCNNCCCCAAGGGCGTCGCGATGACCCATCGCGAGCTGTACCTCCACAGCCTCTACGCCGAGATCGGTCTGCAGTTCACGCAGGACGACGTCGCCCTGCACGTGGTCCCGCTCTTCCACGTCAACGGTTGGGGCACGCCGCACTTCCTGACCATGATCGGCGGCCAGCACGTGATGCTCCGCAAGTTCGAGCCGCTGGCGCTGATCCAGGCCATCGAGCGCCACAGGGTGACGCGCGTCCTGGCCGTGCCGGCCATCTTCAACGCCGTCCTCCACCACGCCGAGCGGACCAAGCACGACCTCTCGAGCCTCAAGCAGATCATCGTCGGCGGCGCGCCGTCGTCGCCCACCCTGATCGCGGGCCTCGAGGAGGCGTTCGGGTGCCAGGCCATCGTCGGCTACGGGCTCTCGGAGACCTCGCCCATCTTGACCCTCGCCACGCCCCGTACCTTCCTGACCGAGTCCGAGCGGCCCGAGAAGCGCCAGCTCCGCCAGTCCTGGACCGGCTGGCCGCTGGTCGGGATCGGGATGCGTGTCGTCCACAGCGACGGCCGCGACGTCCGACCCGACGGCGAGCAGATCGGCGAGATCGTCGTCCGATCGAACACGGTCATGGAGGGCTACTTCAAGGACCCCGAGGCGACGGCGGCAACCGTCGTGGACGGCTGGCTGCACACCGGCGACATGGCCGTCATCGACGAAGAGGGCTACGTCCTGATCAAGGACCGCTCCAAGGACATCATCATCCGCGGCGGCGAGAACATCTCTTCGGTCGAGGTCGAAAACGCCATCGCCTCGCATCCGGCGGTCCTGGAATGCGCCGTGGTCTCCGCGCCGGACCGCGCCCTGGGCGAGGCCCCGGTCGCGATCGTCGTCCTCAGGGAAGGCGCCTCGGCCACGTCCAAGGAGCTGCGCGACCACTGCAAGCAGCGCCTCGCCCGCTTCAAGGTGCCGCGCGACATCCACTTCCGCGACTCGCTGCCAAAGGGCGGCACCGGCAAGGTCCTCAAGGCCGAGCTGCGCGAGCCCTTCTGGAAGGGCCACGACTCCCGGGTCCAGTAGAGGTCGTCGCCTGCTCCCGTCACATCATCGGGACGTCGCGCGGCGGTTTTCGGGGCCTTTCGGCCGGAGGCAGCTCGTACAGGTACCAGAGTTCGACGGCCGCGCCCTTGTCGACGACCTGGTAGACGATCACGTAGCCATCGACCGTCAGATCAGCGATCTTGCCGCTGTACGGGGAATCGGCCGGTGCCAGTTTGCGCCCCGCGCCATCCCACGCCGGATCCTCTTCGATCGCGTAGATCGCGAAATCGACCTCGATCCGCTTGCCCTCGTCAAGCGCCTCAAAGGTCCGTCGGAACTCGCGGCTCCAAACCGCCTCAGCAGCCACCCCCCGTCCGGCAGACTAGCGCGGATGTCGGTGCTTCAGGGTGTGATGAACTGGCTCGACGCGGCCGTTCTCGAAATCGGCGCGGGCGCGCTCCATTCCATCCTGGAAGCCGGGGCTAGCTTCGAGCAGGCGCCAGACGTTGGTAGATTCGGAACTGTTGGCCGGGGCATTCTGCGAGATTCGAGCAGGTGCCGCAGCGGCCTTGGGCGCTCGCATCCTGGTTGTCCTTCTCATCTCGCTACGCTGACCTGGCGGCAACCTGAAGAGCTACCATCGACTCCACCGAGTCCCGCAGTGAGACGTCGGTAGTGTGCCATAGCGAGATTAACTCCACCTCATCCAAACGGTATGAACGGCAATAGGACTTGTCCTGCCTCTCGCAACGCGAAACGGATCCGAAGACTGCCCGCCGTCGGCTAACCTGATATCGGACCGCGGGTCGCGTGCATCCGCGCCATGAAATCGGAGGAGAGACTGTCGTGCTGTTCGATCTGCCTCTCTCCGAGCTACGGGTCTACAAGCCCGATCGCGAGGAGCCGGCCGACTTCGACGCCTTCTGGGCCGACACGCTGGCCGACGCCCGCTCGCACCCTCTGGCGGCTACCTTCGAACCGGTCGAAACGGGGCTGGCGACGGTCGACTGCTGGGACCTCACCTTTGCCGGCTTCGGTGGGCAGCCGATCAAGGGCTGGTTCCTGGCGCCGCGGGACGTTGCCGCCTCGCCGTTCGTCCGCGACGGCCGCCTGTCGTGCGTGGTCGAGTACATCGGCTACGGCGGCGGCCGCGGCCGGCCGATCGACTGGCTGATGGCCCCGAGCGCGGGCCACGCCCATCTCGTCATGGACGTTCGCGGCCAGGGCAGCACGTGGCGCGCCGGCGACACCCCGGATGCGGAGTCCGGCACATCCGGCGGCAGCTTCCCGGGCTACGCCACGCTCGGCATCGCCGATCCGGCGACCTACTACTACCGGCGCCTCCTGACCGACGCGATCCGCGCCGTCGAGGCGGCCCGATCCCACCCGCTCGTCGACCCGACGCGCGTCGCCGTCAACGGCGGCAGCCAGGGCGGCGGCATGGCCCTCGCGGCCGCCGGTCTCGTGCCGGACCTGCTCCTGACCCTGACCGACGTGCCGTTCATGTGCAACTGGCGGCGAGCGACGGAGATAACCGACGGCGATCCGTACCACGAGATCGTGAGCTACTGCCGCGTCCATCGCGAAAAGACCGAGCAGGTATTCCGGACCCTCTCCTATTTCGACGGCGTCAACTTCGCGGCGCGGGCGGTCTCACCGGCCCTCTTCTCCGTGGGCCTGATGGACGTCACCACTCCCCCATCCACGGTCTTCGCCGCGTACAACCACTACGCCGGGCCCAAGGAGATCGAGGTCTACCCGTTCAACGGCCACGAGAACGGCCAGACGATCCAGGTCGAGCTCAAGTACCGGCGCCTCGCGGCAGCAGCGGGGGCCGGACCGCGTCCGTGACCTCCCGCTCGCGCTGGCTCGCGCTCGGGGCGTTCGGCGCGGTCATGGCCGCGGCCGTCGCGCTGCGGTTCGTGGATCTCGCCACGAACCCCGGCGGCCTCTATCCCGACGAGGCGGCCGAGGGGCTCGACGCGGCGCGACTGCTCCACCAGGCCGGCTTCCACGCCGATTTCGGGGTGTGGTTCCCCGGCGACGGCGGGCGCGAGGCGCTCTTCGCGTACGTCGTCGCCGCGGCCTTCCACTTCTTCGGCGAGACCGCATTCGTGTTGCGGGCCACCGCCGCTGCCTTCGGCGTGGCCGGCGTCGCGCTGATCGGCCTGCTGGGCCGGCGCTTCGGAACGTGGACTGGGATCGTGGCCGCGGCCTGGGCAGCGGGCTCGCTGTGGCTGATCTGCGTAAGCCGCGACGGCATGCGCAACACCATCGTCCCGTTCTTCGGCGCGGTGGCGTTGATCGCGCTGCTCCACTGGGCGGGGCGGCCCGGCCGCGCCACGGCTCTGCTGGCCGGCGCCGTGACCGCGCTCGCGGCGATGTACACCTACCAGCCACTCAAGCTACTGCCCGTCCTGGTCGTGGTCTGGCTGATATGGCTGCGCCACGCCGACCGCGCCCGCTTCGACGACATGCGCCGCGTCTTCGCCCCCGCCGCGCTCGCGTTCCTGGCGGTGGCCGCGCCGATGCTGGCCGTGGCGGTCACGGAGCCGGTCAGCTACATCGGGCGGGCGGCGGCGGTCAGCGCCCTGAACCCTGCCGTGCAGGCGGACAGCAGCCTGCCGATCCACATCCTCCGCACGATCGCCATGTTCGGCTACACGGGTGACGGCAACGGCCGCCACGACATCGACTCGCTTCCACTGCTACCGATTCCCCTCGTTCTGCTCGGGGTTCTGGGCGTCCGGCGGCTGTGGCGGTCGCGCCGCGACCCGAGTCACGCCCTCATCCTGCTGAGCTTGCCGGTCTTCATCATCCCGGCGATGGTCGCGACGGAGGGCTACTCGCCGCACTTCCTGCGGGTTCTCGGAATGGCGGCGCCGATTGGGATCACGGTCGGGCTCGGGGCGGTCGAGCTGGTGGAGGTGGGGCGACGACGCTGGGGGCGAGGGGCGGGCAGCCTGGCCGGGGCGGCCGTGGCGGTGACCCTGACCGCGGTCGCCGTCTGGAGCGGGTGGGCGTACCTCTCCAGGCCGGTCGCCGACCGCTATGACGCCTTCAGCTATCAAACCGTCTCGATGGCGCAGCTGGCGGCCGAACATCCGGGCTCGGCCGTGATCATCGACGACTTCTCGGCCATGGACGTCCGATTCCTCGACTTCGACCGACCGCCCGCCATCGTCTCGCCGGGAACGAAGATATCGAACCCGAGCGCCTACTCGGAGGTCTTCGCGACCAGCCGGGCGGACCTCGTCACGGCCCTCGGCCCCGGGTCTGCCGCCGACGCCACCCCCGTCGCCTGGGATCCGTCGGGGGCCCCGGCCGTCTGGGCCGTCGTGCCGTAGGCTGATCGCCGATGATCCGCCGACGAATCCCCCGACACCTCTCCTACCCGCAGGCCCTGGCACTGATCACCGCCGTCGGGGCCGTGCTGCGGCTGGCCTTCATCGCCCGCCAGCCGATCGGCCTGGACGAGGACTTCACCGCCGTCGTCGTGCATCAGCCGCTCGATCGGATGATCGACATCGTCAGCCACGACAGCGCCCCGCCGCTCTTCTACGTGGCGGAGCGTGGCGTCGTGGTCGTCGCGAACGCGCTGGGTCTGGCCACGTTCGGCGGCCCGGGCGGGCCGGTGGCGTTGCGGCTGATACCCGTCCTGGCGGGGATCGCCGTCATCCCGCTGCTCGCGGCTCTCGGGCGGCGTGTCGGCGGCGATGCCGCGGGCCTCTGGACGGCGGTCTTCGCGGCGGTCGTGCCGACGGCGGTGATGCTTTCCGAATTCGCCCGGATGTACAGCCTCGCCGCGACGCTGACCGTGGCCTCGGCGCTGCTGCTGTGGCGGGCGATCGAGAAGCCCGGCCCGGCTCGATGGGCGGCCTACGTCGTCGCCGCGGCCGCGGCCGTCTGGATCGACTACTTCGCGGCGGTGGCGCTGGCCGGGATCTTCCTCGCCGCCCTGTGGCTGCGGCCGGGCTGGCGGACGGCGGCCGTCGCGTTCGTATGCACGGGAATCGCCGTGGCCAGTATCGCGCCGTGGCTCGCCGTCGCCCGGGCCCAGTTCGAGCACACCGGCAACGCCTTCTGGGTCCTGCCGCTGAGCCCGGTGATGATCGGCGGCACGCTGGACCAGCTCTTCATGGGCCCGCCGGCCGCGGGCCGGCTGCCGGCGGGGATCCTGCTGATCGCCTTCCAGGTGGTCGCGGTGATCGGCGGGTTCGTCGCCCTCGGAGCCGGCGCCTTCGCCTGGCGACGCCTCGACCCGAACGGACGGCGCGCGGCCGGCTTCTGCCTGGTCGCCTCGAGCGGGGTCGCCATGCTGGCGGTGGTTAGCATCTGGCGGCCGATCCTGGACGCACGCTATGCCAGCGTGATGTGGCTGCCGCTCTTCGCCCTGGTCGGGGCCGGTCTGGCGGCGATGCCGCGGCGCTTCGCCGGCGTCCTGCTGGCGTCCGTGGCCGTGCCGGCGCTCGCCCTGAGCGTGGCCACCACTCACGTCGATGCCTCGGCGCTGGTGCCGGAGCTGGACGCGAATGTCGGGCAGAACGACGTCGCGCTGGCCGGCTGGAGCGACTACCTGATCCTGCTCGACGAGCTCGACCCGCCCGCCGTCGCCCGACTCCACGTCCTGAGCGCGGACGATCCGCCCTGGTACGTCGGCACCGCCGCCTACCCGCCGGGCGCCGTCGTCCACGCCGTGCCGGCCGACGTAGTCGCGAATCGCGGCCGCATCTTCTGGATCGCCGAACCCAACGTCGCTCCCCCAGCGCTACCCGCGGGCTATCACTCCCTCGAGTATCGCTGCGCGGCGCTGGTATGCCTCACGGTCTACGGCCCGAGCGGCGGGTAGGCGGCCTAGCTCACATGGATGCTGACGGTGTTCGAATCCTGGTACGAACCGTCCAGACCCGCGTGCAGATAGACCGTATGGTCTCCCGCCGGGAGCGATGACCAGGACGAAGCGTCAGGGCTACCGTCGAGATACCAGGTCTGCGTCGGAGAGCCACCCCAGGTGTTGTCCCATGAGCACGAGACAGCATCCGTGGTCGTGATATCCAGACTCGTGGAACCGTTGCAGGTGATCGTTGGCACGGGTGGCGGGGTCACCGGCACTGACACATGAATCGAAACTGTGTTCGAATTCTGGTACGAACCGTCCAGACCCGCGTGCAGATAGACCGTATGGTCTCCCGCCGGGAGCGATGACCAGGACGAAGCGTCAGGGCTACTGTCGAGATACCAGGTCTGCGACGGAGAGCCGCCCCAGGTGTTGCCCCATGAGCAGGAGACGGAATCGGCTGTCGTGATACTCAGACTCGTGGAACCGTTGCAGGTGATCGCGGGCGGGGGCGGCGAGGTCGGTGCCGGGCTCGGCGTCGGCGTGGCTCCCACCGGCGTGGGCGTCGGCACCGGCGCGACCGACACGTTGACGTTGATGTAGTTCGAATTCAGGGATGAACCGTTCTGGACCGCGTTCAGGTGAATCGTGTGGTTGCCGGCCGGCAGGGACGACCAGTAGGCCGACGAGCCGTTTGAAACGCTATCGCGATACCAGGTCTTCGTCGAAGTGCCGAACCAGGCGTTGGTCCATGAGCATGAGACAGACTGGGCGCTCGTGACGCTCACGCTACTGGACGACCCGTTGCAGGTAATCGTCGGCAGAGGCCTCGGCGACGGAGTCACGCCAGGCGGCAGGCTCGGCGTGAAGGTCGGCTCCGGGGTCGGGGAATCAGTTGGGAACGGTGTATCGGTGGCCGATGGGCTCGGACCCACCGCGACGTTGTTGTCCGTCGACGACGCAGTCGACGAGTCGCTGGGAATGGGCGTGCCCTCGGCGGTCGGCGTCGGCGAGGCGTTCGCGGTGCCCCCGGTCGCGTTGACCAGCAGGATGCCGGCTTCGAGGGATACCAGCACGATGGCCAGGGCCAGCGCCACCAGGGCCAGGTCTCGACGCATGCGGCCCCTTCGAGGAACCACTGGCGTGATAACCGGGCGCGGGATCTGCGGACCGGTGGGCACGAAGGGCGCCCGCGGGCGGACGGTGCCGGTCATCGACTTGGCGACGCATGTCAGGCAGCTGCGTCGGGAGGTGCTCCAGCAGTCGTTGCAGACGAACTGGCGGCATTCATGGCAGAAGCGGAAGCTCTGGACGAAGGACTGGTAGGCCTCGTCGTCCATCTTGGCCAGCAGCTGGCGGCGAGCCGTGTCGATCCCGGTGCCCAAACCCTCGTGGAGCTTGAAGGTCCGCCCCAGGCCCATTCCCAGGGCCTTGAACTTGCCCGTGAGCTTGAGCTTGCGGCTCGACGGAGGCAGCACGAACTGCGTCTTGCAGCGCTCGCAAGCGTATTGGATGAGGGCGGGGGCTTCCTGAGAGGTGCTCATCTGGGTGCCTCGACCGACGGCAAAACGGGCTCCTGGAGCGAACTTCACATACCGGAACCAATGATCAGTGAAGTTCGTTTGTATGTAGTCGCGTGACAATGGGACAGTGGTACGCGGAGTACTGCCCTAAGGACGCGCGGAGGATAGTACTTCCGCTGGCACCGAACCGTCGGCAACGACAGCACGGTCCGACTCGAAGGAGCGGTGCTCCACCTACCGCCGGTCCTTCCAGGTCTATGTTCAGTTATTTGGCCGTTCCGACGGCATAATAATTCGCTTGACATGGCCAGTAATCGTTATTACGGTGTGGCCTATGGATTCGCCTGTCAACCGGGACAATCTTTATCTGGCGTACCGGTTGAGTCCGGAGACGGAGCGACAACTGGCCGAGTGGACCCGCGTTCTAGCGGAGGAGCCACCTCTACCCCCGATGAGTTGGCACCTGCGACGAGACACGTACCTGCGCCATGCGGCCATCGGCGCTTCCATCCGCATAGAGGGCAACACGCTCTCTGACGACCAGACGGATGCCATCCTGCAGGGGAATGCCAGCACTGTGCCTGCGGCTCAGGCGCTTGAGGCTCGGAACTATGACGCTGCGCTCGGCCTGGCGCACAACTTCGCCCAGGACCCGGCCTTCGAATGGACCGAGTTGGTGCTCCGCATGATCAACGGAGCCGTCATGCGCGACCTTGAGGACGATACGCAGGGACGCTATCGGACTGGCCCAGTGGGCGTGGGCGCCTACTACGAAGCCCCGGATTGGCAGGCAGTCCCCGGCTTGATGGCAGCCCTGGTGGAGTGGCTTCGAACCTCTCAGCCGCATCCCCTGGTCAGAACGGCACTGCTTCACCTGAACCTGGTTGCTATTCACCCCTGGTTCAATGGCAACGGCCGCTCGGCGCGAATCCTCAGCCAACTCGAGCTCATGCGTACGGTTCAGGCGCCCGAGCTGATCAGCATCGAGCCGGACATCGAGTCGGAGCAAGAGACTTACTACGCGAGGATTCGAGAGGCGCTGGGGCCCCGATACTCGCCCGACCGGCACTCGGCAGCGGAATGGATCGCCTGGTATGTTGGCCTGCATGCTTGCCGGCTGGAGTTCGGCCAACGCCTGAACCACGCCACGATGCACGACATCGTCACCGTCCTCGGGGCGCTTGAGCGGCGAGGGGAGCCCGCCGAATGGGGACCCATAATCCATATGGCCTCTTTTGGGCCGTTTACGACCCGGGATATCCAGAGTTCTTTCCAGAGTTGCTCCCCATCGGCGGCAAGGGCACTGGCGGCAAGACTCGTCCGCGCGGGCTGGATCGAGGCGCTCGGCCAGACCAAAGGTCGGCATTACGTCGGAACAGATCGGGTAGCGGTGCTTCAGCTGCGCGGCTCCGAACTAATCCGTCGACCTGGCTCCCCTGGGTACTAGTTGCCGGCTGGCAACTGCCGGACGGTAGGGGTAGTTTTCTAGTCCACACGGCGACAGCCGACAATCCGATGCAGGGCCCGCGCCCGGAAGCTCTCCAAGGGGACCAGAGATCGCAGCCGGAAAGATGATCGAGCGAAGACGACCCATCGCAGTCGCGAACCTTCTGGCTGCGGTCGCCTTCTTCGCCATGTCCCTCTCGACGGCCATCGGCGCGGCTCCGGCGTCGTCGACGACCTGGTCGTTCGACATGTACGACCCGGCGGCCGTGCTGTACCAGGACCCCGACTACACGGCCTGCGCGTCGGCGGCGGCCCAGATCATGCTCAACACCGCGTTCGACGTGTCCGAGCAGGACTACGTCTCATCCGGCACGGAGATGTTCCATCTGTCCATGCGCTGGCAGCCGGATACCTCTGCCGCGACGATGGAGACGATCCTGGCCTACTCGCGGGCCAACATGACGATGCTGACCAGCTCGCTCGGGACCGACCCCCACGGCTGGCGAAACTCCCTCAACTACTTCGGCTGGGGCACGATGCGGGGCGGGGTCTACAGCGACACCGCCTATGCCACGTTCGCCGACGCGGCCAAGGCCGTGGTGGCGTCTCTGGCGAGGAGCCACAAGCCGGTCGGGCTGCTGGCGAGGGCGGGCACGCACGCGCAGCTGGTCACCGGCTACGTGGTGACAGGCGAGAACCCGACCGTCAGCGACAACTACACGGTCGTGGGCGTGTACCTCACCGACCCGCTCCGCTCGGCGGCGATGCGAGACGCCTGGATTCCGCTGAGCACATGGCAATCGGGGGTGTACGCGATTCGCTTTACGCCCTACACGGAGACCGACTCGCCCTACACCGACCCCATCGATCACAACGTCGGCATTACCGAGTGGTACGGCAAGTGGGTCATCATCG
>PMKV01000155.1 GCA_003157875.1 Chloroflexota bacterium | reverse complement strand
GCGAAGACCCAGGGCGCCGCCGACGACCAGGACGGATAGCGTCTGACCGGTGATCGGCACAGGCGTGGTGGGTACCTTGAAGGCAAGGTTCGCCGTCAGGGCGATGAAGACGGCGCCCACGCAGATCAGTGCGATGTGGCGCAGTCGAGCGCTCATTCGTTCGCCGACTCGGATCGGGACCAGGAAGTCGGCGATGGTGATGCCGCGTTCCGCGGCGGGCAGGCGATTCAATTGATGGGTCGCGAGCATGCGTCGTTGATCCTTGATGCGGCGCGGCTGCGGCGCTGTCACAACCGGGACCTCTTCCGGTTCCGGTGGGCCGAGTGTAGCAAACGCAGCCGCGGGTGCGAGTCCGGAGTGCGAGGCGTCGGCGCGCCCAGCCGGCGGCAAGCGGCGGCGGGCAACGCTACTCGTGCTGTAGAGCCCGAACGATCGACAGGCGGCTTGCCAGACCCGCCGGATAGATGGCCGCGGTGATGCTGACAAGCACTCCGAAACAGACCGCCAGAACGATCGAGAGCCACGGCGGATCGAAGACGAGTCCAAAGCCCCCGCTCGACCAGGCCACGAGCAAGGCGCCGACGATGAGCCCCACCGCGGCCCCGATGATCGTCCCGACTATGCCGAGGATGCCGGCCTCGATGACGACCATGGCCCAAACCTGCCGGCTCGTCATTCCGGTTGCGCGCAGCACGCCGATCTCCCGGACTCGCTCCAGAACGCTCATCGAGAAGGTGTTGACCATGCCCAGTCCGGCGACGAGGACCGCGATCAGGGCCAGCGCATCGAGCAGTTTGAAGATCCGATCCAGGGCGTCACCCACGGTCCCGGAGACGCGGTCCAGCTGGCTGGGCTCCAGGGCATATGAAACTGCCGCCGCGTCGAGCGCGGCGCGCGCCGTCTCTTCCTGACCGGGCGCGTATCGAACGGCGTAGAAGTCGGCGCCGCTGACACCGAAGGCCGACAGAGCATCCGACCAGCCCACCAGGATCGCCTCCTGGGACTCCGCCGGAATCGAGTGGGCCACGATGCCGACCACACGCATGCGGGTAAGCGTCGAGCCGCTCGCGAACTCCATCGAGTCGTTCAGATGGATGCCCGCCTGGTCGGCCAGTGACTCGGGGACAATCACGGCACCGCCCGCGTCAAGTGCGCCAAGGGCCGCGGTTCGATCGCCGGCGATGAAGTTAAGGCGGCCGTCGGCTAGATAGTCGCGCCCGAAAATGGCTGCGGCCTCCTGTCGGACGACCGAGGTCTCCGACCGGCCGTTGACCTGCGAGACGAAGACGTAGGGGACGCCGAAGAGCCCGATCGGCGACACGGACTTCACACCAGGCACCGCCATGAGCTGATCCTGAATGGGATCGGTCGTGAGGACCGGCCGAATCGAAGTCAACAGCTCGCTGCCGGGGATCGTTTCGCTGAGCCAGCTCGAGCCGATCTTGCGCACATCCTGAGCCGCGGTCCCCAGCGCCACGACCATGGCCACGCCGACCACGAGAGCCCCGACGGTCAGCGCCGTCCGACTGCGGTCGCGAGACAGCGAGCTTCGCGCCAGGCGCTCCTCGTTGCGGAAGACACGGAACGGTAGCCCGCCCAGGCGCACCATCGGACCGAGCAGGCGCGGCACCAGCAGGACGGCACCCAGCAGCACGCCGAAGATGACCAGGGGTCCCCAGGTTCCCGAGCCACCGCCTGTGGCCAATGAGCCCGAGCCGGCCGCCTCACCGCTACCCGGCCACACAGCCAGCGCCGAAACCGCAAGCACGCCGAACACAAGGACCAGCCAGCGCAGACGAGCCGCGCCGGCCGCCGACCCCGGCAGGCCACGACGCAGGGCTTCCACCGCCGGTATTCGACCGGCCCGCCAGGCAGGCTCGAGCGAGGCGGCGAGCGTCAGGACGATGCCGATGCAAAGGGCCATCGCGATCGAGCCGGCCGAGAGCGACGGCGCGGCCAGCGCGATCGGGCCCGAAGAGCCAACCCATGAAAGCGTGAGCACCGCCAGGCCGATGCCAGCACCCACCCCTGTGATGGAGCCGACTACCCCGAGCGCCAGAGCCTGGAGCAGCACAAGACCCATGACCTGAGATCGAGTCGTGCCCGCGGCGCGGAGCAGACCCACGTCGCGAGTTCGCTCCGCGACGGTCATCGAGAGAGTGTTGAAGATGAGGAACGCGCCCGCGAAGAGGACCACGGCGGCCACGAGCAAGAGCGCGCTGCGGAAGTCGGCCATCTCGGCGCGCAGCGAGGCCGCAAGATCGGCGGTCCGTGACAGCAGGTAGGGCTGGGTCGTGATCCTTTCATCGAGCCGGCCGACGAGTTCCTCAACCGAGGTGCCGGGCGCCGCGCCCACGTCGACCCGGGTCACGCCCGTGGTCCCAAACAGGGTCTGCACGGATGCCAGGGTCATGAAGACGAGCCGACCCTCGGCCTCCGGCAGCGGCCCGTTCCCGGTCACGATGCCGACGATCCTGTAGGCCTGTGGACCGGCGCCGGCGGTGCCGTTCAGCGAGATCGTGCCTCCAACCGCCAGCCGCTCCTGATCGGCGAGGGTCTGCGTGATGAGGGCCGAATGCGTGTCGCCGGCGGTCAGCAGAACACCCGAAGCCAGCGGCATGTCGTGCAGCTGCGGCTCCAGGACCGGGTCGATGCCGAGCACCGTCACCGGCGGCGGCAACCTGTCCGACGGCGACTGGTTCAGACTGGCGGAGAGGTACGTCTGGCGCTCCAGGGCCGGAGCGGCGATGGCAACGCCTGTCGTCCCGGAAATGGCGTCGATTGTCGCCTGGCTGAGGCCGCGCTCTTCGAGGGCTGCAACACGCAGGTCGGCGTGGCCCATCTCGTCGGCGGCCGCACGGTCGACCGCGGCGTCCATCGTGGCCCCGGCGGAGAGTGAGGCGAAGAGAACGGCCACTCCAAGGGCAATACCGGCCACGGTCAGGAAGGTGCGCAGCTTGCGAGAGCCAAGGCTTCGCCACGCGAGCGACGAGAGGCGCCGCACCCGCTAGAGGCCCAGCTGGGCAAGTCGGGCGATCAGCGGACCAGCGTCACGGTTGGCCCGACGCCCAAGCTCGATTTCGTCGCGGATACGGCCGTCGCCGACAACGAGGACCCGGTCGGCGTGGGCCGCGGCACGGGCATCGTGGGTGACAAGCACGATCGTCTGGCCGAGCTGATCGCATGACCGCCACAGCTCGTCGAGCATCTCGCCGCCGGTGGCGTAGTCGAGGTTGCCCGTGGGTTCGTCGGCCAGCAGGATCGCCGGCCGACCCACCAGGGCGCGGGCCAGGGCCACTCGCTGCTGTTCGCCGGCCGAGAGCTGGTCGGGCCTGTTGCGCTCGCGTCCGAGCAGGTCGACGAGTTCCAGGACGGCATGGATTCGCGCGGCCGCCTCGCCGTGGCGCGGGTCGATACCCGCGATCGTGAACGGCAGGGAAACGTTCTCGTATACGTCGAGAAGCGGGATGAGGTTGAAGGCCTGGAAGACGAAGCCGGTCTTCTCGCGGCGCAGGCGGGTCGCCTGGGCATCGGAGAGATGGCTGATGATCTCCCCGTCGAGCAGGACCTCGCCGTCGGTCGGCCGATCCAACCCGCCGAGCAGCTGCAGCAGCGTGCTCTTGCCCGAGCCGGACGGTCCCATCAAGGCAACGAATTCGCCGCGGCGAACCCGCAGTGAGATGCCTCGCAAAGCGTCGACGTCGCGGCTGCCCAGCCGATAGCGCTTGGTCACGTTGCGGGCCTCGAGGATCGTGCTGTCGGCGCGAGTCCGGTCGGACGGCGACTCCGGGGGGCGAGTCTCGAGTGAAGGCGAGTTGGGCGGTTGCGTTGCCACGTCGGCCAGTGTAGTCAATCGGCCGCTTCCTGGGCGTGGCGACGCCGCAGGCCGCATCACCAGCCGAA
>PMKV01000046.1:5081-14590 GCA_003157875.1 Chloroflexota bacterium | reverse complement strand
CTACGGCGCACACCTGTGGCGCTCAGTGCCAACGCCTGAGGTCACGACCGCTGCCTATCGAACTGTGGAGCCTGGCTTGCTCCATGAACTGGACCGGTCCTTCTTCGACGACCGATTCCAGGGCGCAACTCAGGTCGAGCAGGCGGTGCTCCTCGCGATGGAGCGTGAAACCGGCGCCGTCAACCTCGCAACGAAGGAGAGCCGATAACTGGGCCCAAATCGCTCGCGAGAATCGTGCTCGTTGCGCTTGAAACCTGACCGCTCAGCGGTGGCTGCATGCCATGCAGGCGCTCTTCCAGCTGAGCTATAGCCCCACGCGACCGCGAATGTTACAGCAACGGCAGGCAGTCGCGCGACCGTCGAATGCGGGATCGGCGCCGAACGGCGCCGAGAGCTGTGGCGCTGGGCCGCGCGCCGGCGGCGGGCTAGCCGCGCCGAACGGCGACCGACTGCGACGGCGACCGACTGCGACGGCGACCGGTTGGACGGCGCGCTACCCTTGCGGCGATGGCGGCGACGACTACGCAATGGCGCGCTTCGCTAAGGCTCCCCGGTGGGGGCCTCGAATGCACGCTTCGGCGATCGACGCGGGCCCGGCATCTGCGCTTGACCGTCGATCCTCGACACCAGGCCATCGTGACGGTGCCAGCCAGGGCGGCCCGAAGCAGGGGCGAGGCCGAGCGGCTGGCGGAGTCGTTCGTGGCCGACCGTGAGACGTGGCTGCGCAAGCACCTCGAACGCCAGGCGCGCCAGCGCGACGAGCTGGCGGCCCGCGGCCCGCTCCGCGACGGCGGCACGTTCAGCTTCCGTGGGCAGACTCACCTTCTCCGCGTAGTGCCGGCCGGCGCCCGGCGTCGCACAACGGTCAGCCGCGAAGGGGGCGACGCCGGGGACGAGCTTATCGTCCGAATTAGTCCGTCGGAACGACGCGGCCTGGACGCGATCCTGGAAGCGTGGCTGCGGGAGAAAGCCCGAATCGCAATTCATCACGAGATAGAACGCCACGCCGCGGCGTTGGCCGTGGCCCCGGCCGCGGTCACGATCCGAGACGCCCGGACGCGCTGGGGGAGCTGCTCGCGGGCACGGCGCCTCTCCTTCTCGTGGCGTCTGGTGCTGGCGCCGCCCGAGGCGCTCGAAACGGTAGTCGTTCACGAGCTGGCGCACCTGCGCGTTTTCGGCCACGGCCCGGGGTTCTGGGCGATCGTCGCCAGCCGCAGGCCCGACCACAGACTGTGGCGGCGCTGGCTGCGCGACCACGCGATGGAACTGCACGCAGCGCTCGCCACTGCCGAGTAGGTAGGTTCGTCCGGCCCTTGGCACGGCCCCGCGAGCGCAATAGATTCGCTTTGCGCCGATCGAGCCCCGCCGAACGGACGCCGGCGGTCGACGCCAGCAGACGAAGGAGCGAAAGATGCCCATCGTCACCATCTCTCGCCAGTACGGCGCCGGCGGCTCGAGTGTGGCGGGCATCGTCGCCGCGAGTCTCGGGGCCGAAGTCGTCGACAAGAAGCTCATCGAGGAGGTCGCGAACCGGCTTTCGATTCGCCCGAGCGACGTCGAGGCCGAGACCGAGCGGCCGCGCACCTTGCTCGAGAGCCTGGTGCGCTCCTTCTCCGCTCTCGAACCGGGGCTCGGCACAGGCTGGACGCCGCCGTATCCGGACCCGCTCTTCGACCCCCGCAAGGCGATCATCGAGTTGACCGAGCAGATCATCAACGAGGTGGCCGACGGCGGCAACGTCATCATCGTGGGCCGGGGTGCGGGCTTCGTCCTGCGCGATCGGCCGGGCATCTTCCGGGTCTTCCTCCGCGCTCCGGGGGACGTTCGAGTCAAGACGCTGATGACCCGGCTCGGACTCTCCGAGGCAGGAACCAAGCGCAAGATGAACGAAACGGACTCGAACAGGGCCGCTTATAGCAAGCAGCTCTACGGCCGCGACTGGTGTGATCCGGACGAATACGACCTGGTCGTGAACACCGGTCGGGTCAGCTACCAGGCAGCCGCGCAGATGATCCTGTCGGGGGTGCGGGAGCGGGTCCTGGCTCCGGCGTAGCTGCTACTGGGCGAGATCCCCGCTGGGGATGACCCAGGCCGGACCGTTCTGCGGCGCGGCGGACCACTGATCGGCCGTGAGCTGCGCCCTCGACAGCGATACGAGCGACCAGCCCACGGCAAGCGCCAGCACCCAGATTACGACCACCAGATCGAGGTGGCGGGATAGCGTCTCGCGCATAGCGACTTCCTGGGACGCACAATCGGCCGGCCCAATCCCGGCCCACACCTCAAGGATCGCCCGCGGCGCCCTGCGCGGACAGTGCCCCACGGGCAGATCGAGCGGGTACGAGGGCCCTGAGTAAGTTGGTAAACCTTGAGCGTGGCGCTTAGGGGCGGGCGCGCCGCGAGACGAAGAGCGGAGCGCCGCTCCGCGCCGCGAGACGAAGAGCGGAGCGCCGCTCCGCGCCGCGAGACGAAGAGCGGCCGCCCTTTCGGACGACCGCTCCCGCTCCGGCGTTGGTCCGGTCAGCCGACCGCGACGGCCCCCGGCTCGACATCGAAGAGGCCCGGCACCGACAGGTACCGCTCACCGGTGTCGTAGGTGAAGGCCAGGATCCTGGCACCGTCCTTGATCTCGGGGAGCTTCTTCGCCACCGCCGCGAGCACGGCCCCGGACGAAACCCCGATGAGGAGTCCCTCCTCGCGGGCGGCCCGCTGCGCGTAGCGGAAGGCGTCCGGCGCCGAGACCTGAACGATTCCGTTCACCGCGTCGGCGTGGAAGTTGCCCGGCACGAAGCCTGCACCGATGCCCTGGATGGGATGCGGGCCGGGGGCGCCGCCGCTCAACACAGGCGAAAGCTCGGGCTCGACGGCGAAAACCTGCAGCTTGGACCAGCGCGGCCGCAGAACCTCGCCCACGGCCGTGACGTGACCGCCGGTGCCGACGCCGGCGAAGATGTAGTCGAGGCCGTCGGGGAAGTCCCGGGCGATCTCCTCGGCCGTGGTCCGCTTGTGGACCTCGAGGTTGGCCGGGTTGTCGAACTGCATCGGCAACCAGGCGTTGGGGGTGGAGTCGACGATCTCGCGGGCCTTGGCGATCGCGCCCTTCATCCCCAGCTCGCGCGGCGTGAGCTCCAGCTGGGCGCCGTAGGCGATCATCAGCTTGCGGCGCTCGATGGACATCGACTCGGGCATGACCAGGATGAGCTTGTAGCCCTTGACGGCGGCGACGAGCGCGAGCCCTACGCCGGTGTTGCCCGAGGTTGGCTCGACGATGACGCTGCCGCGCTTGAGGACGCCGCGCTTCTCGGCGTCTTCGATCATCGACAGGCCGATGCGGTCCTTGATCGATCCGCCCGGGTTCTGGCGCTCGAGCTTCACCCAGACCTCGACCCGCGGGTCGAAGAGCTTGTTGATGCGGAGCTCCGGCGTATTGCCGATGGATTCGAGAATGTTGTTGAACTTGGCCACGGGTAGGTCCTCCGAAGGTTGATGGGACGCGCGCCCTGCCGAAGGTTCGGCCGGCGCGGATTGTTCGAACGGTTGGCTAGATGACGAAGTCGGGCGCCTCGAAGTCGGCCCGGCCCTGCCGGACATGGACTTCGCTACGCTGGTAGACGATGGAATCGGGCGGGATGCTCGAGGTCAGCCAGACGTTGCCGCCGATGACGCTGCCTCGACCGATGACGGTCTCGCCGCCCAGGATCGTGGCGTTGGCGTAGATGACGACGTCGTCCTCGATCGTCGGATGGCGCTTGGTCGACGCGAGCGACTTGGTGACCGATAGCGCACCCAGGGTCACGCCCTGGTAGAGCTTGACGTTGTTGCCGATGATCGCCGTCTCGCCGACGACGATGCCGGTGCCGTGGTCGATCACGACCGGGTGGCCGAGCGTCGCGCCCGGATGGATGTCGATGCCGGTCCGCTCGTGGGCCCATTCGGTCAGGACGCGCGGCAGGATCGGCACGCCCAGTTCGCTGAAGCGATGGGCGATGCGGTAGACGGCTATGGCCAGGAAGCCGGGGTAGGCCAGGATGACCTCATCCACGCTCTCGGCCGCGGGGTCGCCGCGTTCGATGGCCGTGGCGTCGATCATCAGCTGGCGGTGGATCTCGGGGAGCGACCCGAAGAAGGCCGTGGCGATCCGGCCCGGATCCTCGATCTCGCTCTCGAGCGGTCGCAGCAAGGCCCGCAGATCGGCTGCCGACGCGTCGAGCGCGTCGCGAACCTCGCCTGTCGTGGCATAGGTCTGCTCGGCTACCTGAGGAAAGAGGGTGTCGAGGAGGGAGCGGATCCACAGGCCGACTCTGGCCTTGGCCAGCCGCGTGCCATGTCCTTCGGCCAGAACCCCGTGCAGTCGCGAGGCCAGCCCGTCGAGCGGATCGCTCGGAGCCTGGCCTGTCTTGGTCGTCTTGATGGAGTGGAGCGGGAGAGCCATGAGTGCCTCGAAGCTGGTGCGGGGGCGGAGCGGCTGAAGGGCGCTTGTCGCTCTGGAGTGGGTGCCGGGGCAGGACACGCCGGGAAGCGCGCCTGTCTGTGTTGAGCGGCGCGTCCGGTGGGAGGAAACAAGAAAGCCGCGGTTCCCGACTAGGACCGCGGCCCCTGGAGCGACTCGGCGGGCTCCCGACTGGGAGCGCGAAGCAGCCGGCTACCTCCTACGGCGGGGCCGCCGGGGACAGAAGCAGGCGAATGAGCGCGAGTCCATGTGAGCATCATGCCCTGAGCCGCGCCGACCCGTCAAGGTCGGCATGGTGCTCGGCGCGGTCGGTCCACAACGCGGGACGGCAACGCCTCCACCCCACTCCGCCGTTGCGGATGGGCAGTTGTGTTGGGCCGTGATAACTTGATGGCGCGCCGGGAGTCTCGCAGCCGGCTGGATAGGGATAGGGGAGGTCTGAATGCTCCGGTTTTCCCAGCACCAGAGCCGCAGCATGCTCGCGCTGCTGACGGTCATGGCGGTCGCCCTGGGCGCCTGCGGCGGCGGCTCGGGAACTCCGACTGCGAGCGCCACCCAGGCCAACGCCACGACCCTCCAGCCTGGCCAGACCGCACAAGCGACGGGTGGCGGCTCCGGGTTGAGCGGCGCCGCGACCGCCCTGGCGGCGATCACCAGCTACAAGTTCACCATGACGGAGACCGGCGGCTCGCTCGGCGACACGTTGTCGATGCTGCCCGTCTCGGGCACCGGAACACCCTCGTTCAAGTTGAGCGGCACGGTCGTCCTGCAGCCGGACAAGGCGGCCGACATCACCGTTACCGGCACGCTGCACGTGATCTCGATAGGTGGCTTCGACTACCAGGACATCAATCTGACCGGCGACTTCACCAAGAACGACTCGACGACCCCCAGCGTGATCGACTCGCTTTCCCCGATCACGGTCTTCTCGACGGCCTTTGGCTCATCCTTCGATTTCGCCACGGACTTCGACAAGGTGGCATCGGAGTCGAAAGACGGCGTCGACACCGACCACTACAAGACCAACGACTCCGGTAACGCCGCGCTGGCCGAGTTCGGGTCGGTCGGGGGCATCGCCGCCGACAAGTGGTCGGCGGAGATCTGGGTTGCCACGAGCGGTGGCTACCCCGTGAGCGTGACCATCACCGGTAGCAGCGGCACCGCCGTCGAGTTCGAGAGAACATTCGACCTGACCCACGTCGACGATGCCGCGAACAAGGTGACGGCTCCGACCAACGTGACGGGCGCGTAGTCCGGTCTGCCGTGGCGGCATTTCGAAGGGCGAACCGCGGCCGGGTCGCCGTCGTTCTGTCGATCGGGCTCGTGCTTGGTGCGTGCGGTGGATCGGCGGCATCGGGCAGTCCTTCTGGGATGGCGCCGAGTGGCAATGCCGCCGGCACCGGCAGCGGCGATTCGCTCACGGCCGGCCTGGCGTCCAACCTGGACAAGCTCGAGAGCTACCAGTTCATCGAGTCGATGCCCACCTCGTCCTCGGCTTCCCCGGGCGCCTCGCCGAGCGCGGGCGATCCACAGTTCATCTCCGGCACGGTGATCAACCGGCCCGTCAAGTCCATCTACATCAACGGCCGGCCCGCTCAGTTCATTCTGATCGGCGACAAGGCCTGGCGGTCTATGGACAGCAACACCTGGACGGCCGGGGATCCGGCCGACACCTTCCTGACCGACCTGCTGCCCGGCCACGACTACGTGACCTGGTTCGACGCCAAGTCGAGCTACTTCAAGGTCGTCGGCGCCGAACCGAAGAACGGCATCGCCTGCGTCCACTACCAGGGCGACTCTTCGCTGGCGAGCCTCTATTCAGGCGCCGCCGGATCGTCTGCTGCCTTCCAGGCAGACCTGTGGATCGCCCAGAACGGCAGCTATCCGGTCAGCGGCGTCTACGGCTTCACCGACACCGCCGGGGCCCAGGGCGGCAGCTGGGGGTTCAGGTTCGACGTCAGCCACGCCAACGACCCGGCCAACGTCATTCTCGCGCCGGCCAATGTGGTCGCCATCCCCACCTGACGGACATCTGACTGACTTTTCGGGCATTCCTGCTAAGGTTGCCTGGCGGAACAATCACGGCCAGTAGCTGACTGGGCCCGACCGATCGCGTAGAGTCGCCTCGGGTCGGCCAGCCGGCGTTCTGCTCTGGCCAATACGGGGTGTGCGGAGGATCGCCAATGATCGCTTCTCGAAAATCCATGCGCGGCCTGGTTGCCGTTGGCCTGGCGATTGGACTCGTGGTTGCCGCGTGCGGCTCCTCGGGCAGTCCCGGCGGCAGCAACGGGGGCAACAATGGGGGCAACAACGGCGGCGGCGCTGCGCTTTCCTCCGGCCTCGCCTCCAACCTCGACAACCTCGACAGCTATCAGTTCTCGTGGCAGTACTCCGCGAGCGCGACCGGCGCCTCAGCGGCAGACACGGGCACTCTCGGAACCAGCGGGACGGTCGTCAACAAGCCGACCAAGGCCTACAAGATCAACGAATTCGGCATGCAGATCATCGTCATCGGCGCCCAGGGTTGGACCTCATTCGACAACGGCAGCACCTGGATGACGACCACGGACTACTCGTCCGCGTCCTCGATCGACTCTCTTCTGCCCACCAACCTCTACGGAACCGATTTCGACTCCAACTCGGCCGATTTCACGGTCGCGGGTAACGAGACCAAGAACGGCGTTGACTGCGTTCACTACACAGGCAACTCGAACCTGGGCGCGGTCGGTGCCGTCTTCGGCGTCGGCGCGTCGTTCAAGGCGGACCTCTGGGTTGCCAAGAGCGGCAACTACCCGGTCAGTGGCTTCTACGGCTGGTCCGTGACTTCGAACGGGCAATCCGGCACCTGGGGCTACCAGTTCGACGTGACTCACGTCAACGATGCGGCCGCCAATGTCGTGACCGCTCCGACCAACGTGACCGCCATTCCGACCTGATCCTCATTCGCTTCAACGAAAAGCCCCGGCCAATTCGGTCGGGGCTTTTTCATGTCTGGTGCGGGATTGGTGGAGATGAGGGGACTCGAACCCCTGACCCCCGCGATGCGAACGCGGTGCTCTTCCAGCTGAGCTACATCCCCACGCGAGCAGGGAGTCTAGCATAGGGCGTGCGGAACGAGCCCCACCGAACCTCGGTCCGACGGAGTCGCGCCACGGCCCCGTTCCGCCTCAGTGGCCGCTGCTCTCGTAGCGGCGCAGCCCTACGCGGAAGATTGTGACCGCCATGAGCATGGTGTAAATGGCGACCAGCGGTGTGAGCAGCCCCGGCAGGCTCCAGGCATCGACGCCGAAGACCCACGCCGTCGGGAAGAAGCTCACGAACGCGAACGGGATTGCGATCACGATCATCGCCTGTACGGCCAGCGAGTAGATCGTGATCGGGTACTTGGCGAACTCGCCCAGCTGGTGGACGAACATCGGGATCATGCTCCACGGCGCGCTGATCCAGAAGGCCGTAGCCGCGGAACCCAGATTGATGGCGACGCGGATTGTGGCCGCGCTGACGATCAGGATCGCCAGCATCAGCAGCCGTCCCAGCGTCCATGGCACGGGAACGTTGGCCATGCTGATGCCGATCAGCACGAAGCCGGTTACCAGGTTCCCGAGGCCGTTGAAGCCAACGGCGCAGGCCAGCACCTGGACGATCGGCGAGACCGGCCGAACCAGCATCTGGTCGAACTTGCCGGTGTAGACGAGGTTCGAGAGCTGCCAGGTCCCTTCGAAAAAGAGCGAGCCGACGCCCTCGGTCACGAAGATCAGGGCGTACATCATCACGACCTGCCAGAAGGTCCAGCCGTTGATGCTGGGGATCCGCTGGAAGATCGTCCAGATGAAGAAGACGCCGGTGATCTGGACCAGCGCGGCGGAGAAGAGCAGCACGACGAAGTCCGCTTCGTAGGCGAGGATCGCCTTCATCTGCTGGCCCAGGCAGCGGAAGTAGAGGTACACGAGCCGGCGGGCCGACCGAAACCCGCTTGCGACGCTAGCC
This sequence comes from Chloroflexota bacterium, assembly GCA_003157875.1. Taxonomy (GTDB): domain Bacteria; phylum Chloroflexota; class Limnocylindria; order Limnocylindrales; family CSP1-4; genus Fen-1039. The sequence goes on along the minus strand of PMKV01000046.1, from coordinate 6,153 downwards.
GCCATTGATCGTCACCACTCGCTGCGCGCCACGCCATGCCAGCCTGCCGAGGAGGATCAGTCCGATCGCCCAGAAGGCCTGGACTCCGAGCATCAGCGCCGTGGTCGGAGCGTCCATCTTGCCCAGGTATGTCAGCGCCGGCGTCGAGATCATGCCCTGGAACGGCAGCACCGCCGCCACCGCTCGGAGCCAGTCCGGGAAGAAGACCAGCGGGATCAGCGCCCCCGACAACAGGTTCTGGACCGCCATGCGGCCGACCGTTATGCCGTCCGTGCCGGTCGTCCAGAAGGCGGTCATCGAGACGCAATAGACGAGGCCGAACCTGATGAGCGTGGCCAGCGCGGCGCTGACCAGGAAGACCGCGGCGTGGGCGCCGTCCGCGGGCAGCGCGATGCCGCCGAACATGAAGGCCACCACGGCACCGACCGCAACGGCCGAGCAGAACTCGAGCGGGACGGGGCCCACGGCAGAAGCGAAGCGCGAGGCCTGGAAGTCGATGGGGCGGGCGAGGTCGATCGCGATGCGACCTTCCTTGAGGTCTATGCTCATGTTCCATTCGGCGAACCAGGGCATCAGCGAGCCGAGCACAAACGACACGAGCAGGTAGGCCTTCATCTCCGGCCACGTGAACCCGGCCAGCGCCCCCGGGCTGCCCAGGAAGATCGTCTGCCACAGGTAGAACATGGCGAAGACGTAGAAGACCGAGCCGATCATGTTCAGGACGAAGGTCGTTCGGTAGACGAACCAGATCTCGATCGAGGTCCGCGCCATCGCCAGGTATTTGCCCAAGCCGGTCATCTCAGGCTCCCGCGAGCTCGCCCGTCTCGGGCGCGTCGGGCGACAGGCTCAGCTGGCCCAGATACACCTTCCGGATCAGGTCTTCGACTTCGGGCTCGTCGATGCGGAAGTCGACGACTTCGACGTGCGGCATCACGGCTGCGGCGATCTCGCCGGCGGCGAACTTGAATCGATCGAACCTGACCGACAGGCGCAGGCCGTCGGTCGTCAGCTCACAGGCCGGTAGGCCGGCGCAGATGGGGGCCATCGATTCGGGCGGTCGAGCCAGCTGGAA
>PMKV01000046.1:0-4993 GCA_003157875.1 Chloroflexota bacterium | reverse complement strand
GAGGAGGGCCATGCACAGGTCCGCACGCATCCGCTGGCCGAGCGAGATCTTGGCGGCCGGCAGATTCATGAACTCGGCCAGGCCGAGTATCTCGGTGAACTGGGCCAGGTTGTCCCGGTAGCGCGTCGCCGGGATCTCGTACATGTCGCGGGCCAGGTTGAAGGACTCGATGACGGGAATGTCCCACCACAGCTGCGTCCGCTGGCCGAAGACCACGCCGATGTTGCGGGCGTTCCGCTGGCGCTTCTCGTGCGGAACAAGGCCGTCCACGATCAGGCTGCCGGAGGTGGGGACGAGGATCCCGGTCAGCATCTTGATCGTCGTCGACTTGCCCGCGCCGTTGGGCCCGAGATAGGCGACGGACTCGCCGGCCTCGACGCCGAAGTCGATGTGGTCGACGGCGAGTTTGTTCTTGTATTTGCGGTTGAAGAAGTGCCGCAGGGAGCCGACCAGCCCGGGTTCCTTGACGGCCTGGCGGAACTGCTTGGTCAGTCCTCGGGCTTCGATAAGGGGCACAGGTGGGTGCTCCTGCGGTGACGGAAGGGGACGGAGTGTACTGCTATCTCATACGTTCGGCGCGCGGCCGCCGGATGACTGGGGCACGGCCGTGGAGGGCTCGAGATTAGGCGATAGACATGACATCTTCTGTCATGAATGACCAGCGTTCGAGCTGAGGCCCGAGCGCTGGCACGCATTCTGGTCCGCAGGCCGTCGATCTGGTCCGGTGCTACCCGGGTTGGCATATGACCAGAAAGCGGCATGTGGCGGGCCAGCGCTGTTATCGCGCGGAGCGGGTCTTGACTGATAGAACGTATGTTCTACTATTGAACCCATGAGCACCCCGCCACCCAACGTCCAGGCCGCTTTGACGTCCCTCCGGGAACGCCTGGGTGGAGCGGCTCCGCGCTGGGGCGCAACTCTTCCATCGGGAGGAGTCGAGGTCGTGGGGGCGCTGGCGGTGGCGCCGCGGCCCAGTCCGGTCGCCGATCCGGAAGGGCTGCCGGTCGGTCCCGCCAAGCCGTCGGAAACGTCGGATCGGGCGATACCAACCGGGTTCCGGGCTCTGGACGCCATCCTGGGACTGGGCGGGCTGCCGCGCGCGGCGACGACCTCGCTGCACGGCGATGGGACCAGCGGCAAGACGACGCTCGCGCTCCAGGCCGTCGCCGGGGCTCAAGCCGCGGGTGGGATCGTGGCGTATCTGGATCTGGCCGGGAGCCTTGATCCGGTGGAGGCCGTGACTCGGGGAATCCAGCTCGACTGGCTCATCGTCCTGACGCCGAGTTCGCTCGAGGAGGCGCTGGCGATGGCGGCGATGCTCCTCCAGGATCGAACGGTGGACCTGCTGCTGCTGGACCTGCAGGCCCGGCCCGCGACCGGAGCCGGGATATCGGCGGCGAGCCTGGCGGAGCGATTTGGGCGACTGGCGGCGTTGGCCCGTCGAGCCAGCGTCCAGATGCTCGTCCTGGAGCCACCGGGCCTTTCTCCCGCTCTGGCTGGGGTCCTGGCCCAGGTCGCGGCACTCAGGTTGGAGTTGACCCGGCGGGCGTGGATCCGACTCGGCCGGGACGTGGTGGGCCAGCGGATCGAGGTTCGCGTGGCGCGGGATCGGTTCGGTCCGCCCGGCCGGGCGGCCGAGGTGCGAATCCTGTACGCGGAGGGCGGGCTGCGCGACGCCTGCCTGGCCAGGGGCGAGCTTCTGCGAGAGGTGGCGCCGCGGGCGGGGGCCGCCCGGGGAGTGGCGCCACCCGGGGGCTTCCGGCCGGGCGATCCCGTTTCGGCTGCCCGGCCGTCGCCGCCCCTCCATCTCGCCACTGTTCCGGTTCTCCACCATGCGACTTCTCCATCTCTATTGGCCCCACCTCCTCCTTCGCCTGGCTCGCAGCAGGGCCTCCGAACCGTTCGAGGCGGCGCCGATCGTTCTGGGCGGCAGGCCTTGGACGGACGGTCCGGTCCTCGACGCGAGCCGGCGGGCGCTGGAGTTGGGAGTCCGGCCCGGGATGCCTCTAGGGTCGGCCCATAGGCTCGCTCCAGAGGCGCTCTTCCTCGATCCGGATCCGGCGGCCGATGGCGCCGCCCTGAAGGCGGCGCTCGATCGAACTGCCGGCTTCAGCCCCGGGGTGGCGGCCGAAACCGACGTCGCGGCGCCGGGCTTTGGGCGGGTGGAGGTTCAGCTGGACGGCCTCGAGCGACTGTGGGGTCCCGAACCGCTGATCGTTCGCCGGATGGGCGAGGCGCTGGCTTGGATCCTGCCCGGGCCGCCGCTGGCGGGGATCGGCGGGACGCGCTTCGCGGCCGCGGCCGCGGCGGCTCTGGCGGGGAGTGGCGCGGGGAGTGGCTCCGTCCCGCTCCATGTCGTCGAGCCGGGCGCCGACGCGGCCTTCCTGGCGCCCCTCCCCGCGGCCATGCTGAGCCGCGATCCGGAGGTGCGCGCCAGGCTCGCCCGGTTCGGGCTGCGCGTCGTAGGCCAGGTCGCTGAGTTGCCGCGATCGGCGGTCGTGGCCCGGTTCGGGCCGGAGGGCGAGCGACTGCATGCCCGAGCTCGCGGCGAAGAAACGGATCCGTTCCGGCCGTACACGGCTCCGGAGCGATTGGTTCTGGCCCTGCCGATAGACCCGCCGGTCTCGAACGTGGAGGGCCTGCGTTTCGTCTTGCACCGGCTGGCCGCGGCATTCGGCGACCAGCTTGAAGCCCGGGGCGCGGCGACGGCTCGGGCCAGGCTGACCCTCGAGCTGGATCGGTCGTTCTCCGCCGACGACTTGCCGGCGTCGATGACGATCGATCAGCTCCTGCCCGAGCCCACCTCCGAAGGTCTGGCCATCGAGCGCCTGCTGATCGCTCGCCTGGAGACGGCTCCTCCCCGGGCGCCGGTGGCGCGGGTGGAGCTGGAGCTGGGCGAGGTCGCGCCGGCTGCCGGTACGCAGCTCTCGCTCTTCACGCCGCAGACCGGCCGAACGGGCCGGCTCAGCTGGCAGCTGGCCAGGCTGGGGCTCCGTTTCGGCGAGGAACGGGTGGGCTGGATGGAGCTCGAGGATACCGAGGCGACCCTGGCCGAAGCCCGCTGGAGCTGGCGTCGGGGAATGGCGCCCGGCGGCGCAGGCGCCGCCACTTCCGCCACGCCACCGCGCCGGCGGTCTACGCCATGACCCGGCTGCTGCGCGAGCACCCCGCGATCGACGTCGATCTCGGTCCAGACGGGGAGCCGGTCGCCTTCCGCTGGAACGGCCGGCGCGAGCAGATCGAGGTCTGCAACCGCTGGCGCGTCGACGAGAGCTGGTGGAGTCGACCTATCGCTCGCGACTACTTCAAGGTCGCGGGCGTGAGCTGGCTGGCGCTCGTGTATCTCGATCGTGTCGACGGGACCTGGCACCTCGAGCGCCTCTACGACTGACCGAACCAATGAGCCGCCGGCGAGGTCGACGTCGGGGTCGACGCCCCAGCACCACCCGCGGATCGGCGCGGCCCGCGCTATGTCGTGTTAGAACGCCCGTTCTATACTCATGGTTTGCCGCTCCGACAGGACGCGATACCACCGTGACCGCATACGCCGAGCTTCACTGCCACACGAACTTCTCGTTTCTCGACGGGGCTTCCGCCCCGGACGAGCTGGTCGAGCGCGCCGTGGAGCTGGGTCTATCCGGGTTGGCCGTCACCGACCACAACGGCCTGTACGGCATCGTCCGCTTCGCGACCGCGGCCCAGGAGATGGGCCTCCGGCCGGTCGTCGGGGTGGAGATAGAGCTTGCCGACCCGGCGGTGCCGGATCCGGCGGGAGTCGTGGTGCCGCCGAGAAGGGGCCGCGGCCACTCTCTGGCGGGCGACGCGGCGGGCGTGGCGCCACTCCCCGATGACGCGCGGCGCGGAGAGGGTCTGCCGCTTCGGCCGCGCCCCGCTCGCGCCCGGCTGCCCGGCCACCGCGACCCGGTGCGAGAGGATTTGCGTGGTGTCGGAGAGGGGCAGCGCGGTCCCCACCTCGTCCTGCTGGCGCGGAGCGCGGCGGGCTATCGCAGCCTCTGCCGGCTCGTCAGCCGGGCCAATCTCGCCGGTACCAAGTCGATGCCGCGTTTCAGCCACGCGCTGCTCGCCGAAAACACGGACGGGCTGGTGGCACTCTCCGGCTGTCGCGACGGCGAGATCGGCAGGCGGCTGCGGAGCGGCGATCGGGAAGGGGCGCGGGCCGCGGCCGAGCGCTATGCCCGAGTCTTCGCCGGTCGCCGCTCGAGGCTCGATTCCCCGGCCACGGCCGCGTTCTTCCTGGAGATGCAGCACCATCTGCTGCCCGACGACGATTGGCTCGTGGCCGAGACAGCCGCCCTGGCCGGGGAACTCGGCCTGCCGGTCGTGGTGACGAACGACGTCCACTATGCCTACCCAGAGGGCCGGGAACTCCACGACGTCCTGACGGCGATCCGCCACGGTCGGAGTCTCGACGATCTGCGCGATCTACGGCGCCCGGACGGGGAGTCGTACCTGAAGTCGGGTGGGGAGTTGATGGCGTTGCCGCCGTCGGGTGGCGCGCCGTCGGGGGGCGGATCTGGCGGTGGCCACTCTCTGGCGGGCGGCCCCGGTCCCAAACCCTCGGACGCGGGCACTCCCCGAGGTGCTGCCGCGGCCGTGTTTTCGGGGGCGGACGCCCGAACATCCGCCGCTTGGGCGCAAGGAATCGGGAATGCCGGTGAGCTGGCCGCCAGCTGCTCGGTCGACCTTGGGTTCGAGCGCTATCGCTTTCCGGGCTTCCCGATCCCGAAGGGCCACACGCCGTTTTCGTATCTGGAAGAGCTGTGCCACGAAGGCGCCCGCCGCCGGTATCACCCNNGAGTTCTTCCTGATCTGCTGGGACATCATGCGATTCGCCCGGGAGAACGGGATCCCGGCTCAGGGTCGCGGCAGTGCCGCCAATTCGATCGTGGCTTACGTGCTCGGGATCACGCGGGTCGACCCCATTCGCCACAACCTGCTATTCGAGCGGTTCATCAACGAAGGTCGAACGAGC